>DATAKF010000295.1:0-2546 GCA_036261775.1 Polyangiaceae bacterium
ATCGAGGTTGCTTCGTACGTGGGCGGTGACAAGAACGCCACCGGCAACCTGGTGCTCAAGAGTCTGAGCACGATCGACGTCGACAAGACCTCGCGCATCACTGCCAAGGGCGCGGGCTACCAAGGTGAGCTGTGCAATAACGGTCCCGGTCCCGCCGGAACGCTCGCGGGCGGTCGCGGTGGCTGCTCGGTGCGCGACTCCGGCGGCGGCGGCGCTCACTTTGGTCGCGGCGGCAAGGGCACGAAGGATTGCTTCATTTATCCAGGACCGAACGGAACCAGCGACGTTACCTGCACATTCCCGAACGAGTGGGAGGAGGCATGCGGCACCAAGGTCGTGGCTGGCAATGGGACCATCAGCTGTAGCGCCACCGCGACGCAGCCTGGCGGCTTGACCTGCTACGGCTCGACTAGCCCCGCTACCGGCCGCGGCGACGCCTTGCCCGACGTCGCGGGTCAGTCGTTTTGGCACAACATCTTTGACCCGGAGTTCGGCGCTGCCGGCGGTGACAAAGGCTGCGGTGACAATAACGGCTTCGGCGCTACCGATCTGCGCGCCGGTGACGGCGGCGGGCGCATCGTGCTCTTCGCGGCGAACGCGGCGCAGACCGGCGCCATCAACATCTATGGTCGCGTGACCGCCGACGGCTACCGTGGTTGCTCCGAAGGCAACGACTCTGCTGGCGCTGGCGCGGGCGGCACCGTGCTCATCATCGGCGACATCGTGAACGTGTTCGATACGGCGCGTGTCTCTGCGCGCGGGGGTCGCGGCGGCGACTCGCAGCCCAAAGGCTTGGCTTGTACCTATAACCCAGCCTGGACTTACCCGCAGCAAGGCACTTGCGGCAATGGGCAGCTGTGTCGCCAGCTGGCCGAGCCTGCGTCTGGCGCGGTGTACGCGCGCTGCGATCCGGCCAACTGTATTCCAGCCCGGGTTTCGCCCAACGGTGACGGCTCGATCCCCAAATGCGACACGGGCTATACGGCTCGCAACTTTGGTGGCGGCTTGGGCGAGGTGTGCGTGCCGACCGGCACCGATCCGGTTTTGCTCAACTACCCGGTGTGCGGCGCGGACAACGACTGCGTCGATGTCGGCGAATGCTCGGCCGCGCAGGGCTGCGACTGCATGAACTTTTCCGGCACCGTGGGCCAACGCTGCGTGCCGAAAAATCAGCAGATTTGCGACTATCTCGACTTTGGCGAGAACGAGAGCGAGTGCTCCGGCACGCAGAACAGCGGCACCTGCGACGACTGCGCGGGCGGCGGCGGCGGCGGCATCATCAACGTGCAGTCGCGTGTGAACAACATCGACCCGCGTTCCATCTTCGACGTGCGTGGCGGTGACGGTGGCATTTGCCCGATCTGCGCGGGTGAAGCCGGCGCTGGCGCTGGCGAGCTACAGATCGACGCCGCTTACGTTGGCGAGATCTGCGACGGCAAGGACAACGACTTCAACGGTAGCAACGACGACGGCTTGGGTAACATCGCCTGCCCGGACGGCTCGATGATTCCGGCTTGCACGGCTGGCGTGCCCGGCAACTGCCCGACCGTCGCGCAGTGCAACGGCCCCGTAACCGACACGCGCCCGCGCTTCGCGGTGGTCGTCGACACCTCCGGCTCGATGCTGCTCGACAATGACGGTGAGCCCCGCTTTGGCGACGGCTCGAACGACTTTCCAGGCATTAGCGGCACCGAGACTCGCCTGTACAACGCCAAGGGCGCGTTGTCGGACGTGCTCGCAGCGTTTCCGGAGAGCGATTACGCGCTGGCTCGCTACTACCAAGACAGCGGCCTGAACCGGAGCTGTCAGACCGCCAACTGGTTCGAGTGCGCGCAGAGCTGCTGCAGCTACGACGACCCCAGCACCCACATGACGTTGCAGCCTCACGACAACGTGTCGCCGGCCTATCCTTACTACTATCCGGATGGCCAATGCGTTCCGAGCAAGCTGTACGGCGCGGGCGCTAGCGTGGACGATTCGCTCACCGCGCTGAACACCAACATCAACATTGGTTGGCAGACGCCGACCGCCGACTGCATCAACTACTCGGGCAGCTGCGGCCCGCCCAAGCGTGGCGCTCAGTACCTGGTCGACTTTTCGCAGCCGCTCAGCAGCTACCTGAGCTGGCTCGACAACAAAGAAACGAACTTCCAGTCGGGGGTGGCCTGTCCCGGAGGCGACTGCGAGCTGCGTGCTACGGGCCCCACGCCGCTGGCCAGCTCGCTCGAAGCGACCAAGGACTTTCTGGCGCCGCGCATCGCGTGCGACGCCGCCGTACCTTGCCGTAAATACAACGTTATTCTGCTGACGGACGGCGCTGAGAGCTGTCAGGGCGACCCCGTGGCGGCGGCCGCGGCGCTGAACGCCGGCATCACCAAGACCATCGGCAGCACGCCGACGCAGATCTCGGTCAAGACGTACGTCATCGGCTTCTCGACGCTGCCGACCGAGACCGCGCAGCTCAATGCCATCGCGGTCGCGGGTGGTACGACGGCCGCCTACTTCGTGAGCAGCCGCGCCGAGCTGGCCAACGCCATGGCCACCAT
>DATAKF010000299.1:0-26724 GCA_036261775.1 Polyangiaceae bacterium
GTCCGGCCTTGGACGCCTTGTAGTGAGTTGGCGGCCATGCTTGCGGCTGCGAAGGCCCGGCGTTGGTTGCGGGTCGACCGAGCCCCACCTTGCTGCACGACCAATCAATCCGGGCGCCGCGCATCGGGCTCGTAGCCTCGAGCCCTCGTAGCCTCGAGGGTTGGCTCGCGTGTTCGTGGGGCAACGGACCTCGAACGGGACTACCGTCGCTGCCGCGCCACCCGCTTTGCCTCACGCTCGCTCGGCACCGCCGACTCATCAACAGCGTTGAACGCCGACGCTACCAACGGCTTCACGGCAACGTACGCATCGAGAATCCCGCCCAATCGATGCGTAGCCGTCTCCGCGAGCTCCCAGGCATCCCGGTGCCGTCGCGTACCCGGCTTGGTCGCACTCGCCATCGTCGCAGCTGTTCGTAAGTCTTTCCCGATCGCAACCAGCTCCGGCAACCGCGTGTCCGACGGGTTCGCTGCGCGCCAGGTTCGGTAGAGCAGCCGCGCGATGCCAATCAGGTCGCGCACGGTTTGGGTAGGGAAGGGGCGCGGCACTTTTCGAAGGAGCAACCGCCACGGCGCGGGGTCAAGCGTGCGCTGACTTTGCTTGTCCGTACGCGGACATCGACGCCCAGATAGGGGACGGCAGCCTCGGCGCCGGAGCGTCGCTAACTAAGACCCGCCTCCGCCAAAAACCGTCGCTCCACCTCGGCGTAATCCACCTCGACATCGAGGCGCGCCAGCACCGAGTAGAAGCCGAACTGCAGCCGATTCATGAACAGCATGCCGCTCGGCAGCTGCACGAAGCTTTTGTCCTTTGCCCAGATCTGTTCCTTCACGGTCTTGATGTCGTGCACCAAAGAGGTCGCGAAGGCTTGGGTGATGCGGAAGGGCGACGCGAAGACGGGCTCGAAGCATTTGCGCGAGTACGCGGTGGCGGCTTCTTCGTAGGTGCCGCCTTTGGATTCCAGGATGATCGCGGCGGCGCGGCGGAAGGCGGGGTCGTCTTTGCGCAGGGCGGCGCGGTGGAGATCGCGCGCGGCTTCGATGCGGTTGCCGGCGATGGGCTGGATGCAGCCAAAATCGAGGAAGATGATGCTGCCGTCCGGCTGGAACAGGTAGTTGCCGGGGTGGGGGTCGGCGTTGAACATGCCGCCGACGAGGTTGCCTTTGAAGACGAAGCGCCACAGCGTCTCGGCGTAGGTGCGGCGGAGCTCGGGCGAAGCCAGCGCGGCTTCTTCGAGCGTTGCGCCTTTGACCAGGTCCATGGTGAGCACGCGGCGCGCTGAGCGTTCACGCACCACGCGCGGGATCGAGATCAGCGGGTCGTTGGCGTGCAGGTCGCGAAACTGATCTTGCCGATCGGCTTCGAGCCGGTAGTCGAGCTCTTCGCGGAAGCGTGTCTTCACTTCCTCGAGCACGGCGCCCGAGTTGAGCGACTTGGGGCCGACGGCGCCGATGAAGCCTTCGAGGAAGCTGACGTTGGAGAGGTCGCTTTCGATCGCGCGATCGATGCCAGGGTGCTGAACTTTGACCGCGACCTCTTGGCCGTTCGGTAGCTGGGCGCGGTGCACCTGACCTATCGAGGCGCTGGCGAACGGCTCGTCCGACCAAGTCGCGAAGAGCTTTTCGATCGGTGCGCTCAGCTCTTCTTCCACGAGCGCGCGGATGGATTCCGTGGAGGAATGCGGCGTGGCGGTGCGCAGTGCGCCCAAAGCCTTTTCGTAAACGGCGCGGTGCGTTTCGGGCACGAAGCCGTCCACGTAGCTGGCGGTTTGACCGAGCTTGGCGGCGAGGCCGCGCAGGTTGCCCAGCACCTCGGCGGCGCGCTCGGCGACCTTTTCGGAGCCCTTCTTGGCCAACATGTCGCCAGCCGCGCGCGCACCAACGCCCGCTAGCTTGACGAACCTGCCCAAGCGACCGACCGGAACGCCGCTGTCGTCGTTCGCCATGCTCGAATTAGACGCGGCTCGCCACGAAGGCGGCGAACACGACGACCACGAACGGCAGCGAAGCGATGAACAAGCGACGCGCCCAACGGTTGGGCGGCAAGGTTTTGCGACCTTGCAGCGCGAAACCGATGAACGCGCCCGAACACGCCATCGCAGTGATGCCGTAGCCGAGCCCAGCCATGCCGAGCGCCCACGGTGCGATGGTAACGACGCCGAGCAAGAACGAGTAGAAGATGATGGCGCGCTCGGTCGCGGCGGCGCCGTCCACGTTCGGCATGACCTTCAAACCGGCGCGCTCGTATTCAGGCGCGCGGAAGGTGGCGATGGCCAAAAAGTGCGGCAATTGCCAGACGAACATGATGGCGAACAGCGCAAAGGCCTCGCGCGAAAGCGACCCCGTTACCGCCGCCCAGCCCATCAGCGGCGGAATTGCGCCCGGCACGGCGCCCACGTGAAGCGACCAAGGGGTAACGCGCTTGAGCGGCGTGTACGCCAGCACGTACGAGCACAGCGCCAGCCAGCCGAGCAGCGCCGACAGCGAGCTCACCGACGTGGCCAGCAGCGTGAGACCAACGACGGCCAGCAAGGTGCCGAAGCCCACGACCATCTCCGGGCTGAGGCGCCCCGTGGGAAGCGGCCGACGGCGCGTGCGCGTCATGAACGCGTCCGAGTCGCGCTCCATCCACATGTTGAAGGCATTGGCAGAGCCCACCACGCAGGCGGTCGCGAACATGGCCAGCGCCAGCTGCGTGGCCTGAATCGGCTGGGACGCGGCGAGCGCGCCCGAGACCATCGTCACCATGACCATGGTCGTGATGCTGGGCTTGGTCAGCTCGAACAGCGCCGAGAGCTGCGCGCGCGAAGCGAACGGAGCGAGGTTGCCAGAGGCCGACACGGAGGCCGCAGCGTCGTCGACCTGGAGCGCGCTGGATTCGGGGCGGTTCACGTGTCCTCCTCCTCCCGGGATGCGCTCGACTCACCCTTGGCGGGCAGCAACTTGGGCTCTTTCAGCTCGGGCAAAGCGGGCATGGGTGAAGAGGGGGGCGGGACAGCGGGTTCGGGAGCGTCGTCGTCGGCGACGGCGCGCTTCACGTGGCGAACGGCCTCTCCCAGCCCCTTGCCGGCCGCGCCGATGCGGCTACCGCCGAACAGCAGGAACAGCAGCAAGGCTACGAGGAGGAAAGACACAACTGGGGACGCGCCGTAGGTACCACCAGCCCGCCGGCCCAGCAATCCGAATCAAAGAGCGTTGAAAGATCTGAAGATTCGCGGGGCTGCGCGCTCGAGCAGGCGCACCAGCCCAAGCCCCAACAGGCCCAGCAGCGCCGCGCTTGCATAAGCCGCCGGAGCCGCCCGCTCTTGGTCGAGCGCGATGAAGCCCGCCGCCACCGCGGCCCCAGGAACCGCGAACAGCAAACTGGCGGCGACGCGGTGCCAGCGCTTGGCGTCGATCGCGTCGGTCGTGGCACTCGGGCCAGAAGGCGAGCGCCACGACAGGTTGACGGCGAGCCAAAGCAGCGCACCCAGCCCGGCCAACATGCCCAACCGCGCCAGCGGCGAGAGTCGTGGCGAGCGCGACCAAGGTGCCAGTCCGGCAATGCGCGCGCGGCCAGCGACCAGGTGGACGCGCAGCGCACGCGCTGCCGTGAGGTCGAGGCCCACGATGTCCACGCCTCGCAAATCATCCGAAAAAACCAGCTCGGTCATGGCTACCTGAACGGAGCGGACGCCCGGCATCGGCCCCTCGATGCGCTGTGGTGCGGCGCAGCTCACGCTCAGGCCGAGCAGTGGGATCGGCACCTTGGCGTTGCCTTCGCAGCTCGCGCGCGCCGTGGCCACGAGGTCGTTGGCGAACGCACCAGGGTGTTCGGTACCGCGCGGGACGAGCTCGGCGCCCGCCATGACGAGCGCCGCCACTGCGAGGAGCGGGAGCGTTGCTCGGCAGCGTTCGCTGAAGGTCGAGGTCGCGGCCGGTCTGGCTCGAAGCTGAGCCGCGGACAGCGCGACGAGCGCGCCCGCCTCGAGCGCCAGGGCCAGCACGGGGAGCAAAAAGGGCACGAGCAGAGTTGGGCTGGCGGCCGCGGCCGGGAACTGGCGCCCGAGCCGGACCAACCCGAAAATTGCCACCGCGGCGGCGGCCAGCGGCAAGAACAGCCCGAAATGGCGCAGCGGCCGGGCCGCGGAGCGAAACTCGGGCCCTTTCTCGCTCATGGCTAGGGTTGTAGCGAAAATACGCGCGCTTGCTCCAAAATCAGCCTGCCCCTATGCTCGGACCCTCGCGGGTGGCGTGAACTTTTGGCTGCCCGCAGCATCGGAGAAGTGACCATGAGAATGCGCACGCTGACGACGCTCGTTGCCCTCGCTGGCGCCACCCTCACGCCGCTCGCCGCGCGCGCGGCGGGTGTCGAAGAGGCGTCCCCTACGGGTAAAGGAATCGTTGGCGGTGCGCTGCTCGGCGCGGAGCTGGTGATGGCCACCGAGGCGGCTTTCAAGGTGAGGCCGGCCTGGGCCTATGTCGTTGGCGGTCTGGCTGGTGGCGCTGCCGGCGGCGTGGGCGGCTACTTCATCGAAGACCAAGGCGACGCGCGAGCTCCCATGCTCATGCTCGCCGGTGGCCTGGCTTTCGCTATCCCGACGGTCGTCGCGGTGTTGTCCGCAACCGCGTACGAGCCTCCGGCAAACTACGTCCAAGATCAGCCGCCAGCCGATGAGCCGCTGGCCGAGCCGCCCACCCCTTCGGGAGCGGCTCCGGCTCCGGCCGCTGCGCCCTCAGCTGACGCGGCGCCCGCGCCGACGACCAAGCGCTACCTGCCTTCGGAGCCGCGCCGACTGTCGTTGAAGCTCCCACCACCTGCGCTGTTTGGCGTCCAGGGCGATCGTCTCGCGTTGGGCGTTCCCAACGTGGCCGTGTTTCAAGCCTACAGCCGCACCGAGCGGGTCATGTTCAACGCGCCCAACGTCGCCGAGGTTCGTATCCCGGTCCTGGACGTAGCGTTCTGAACAACCGCTGAGGTTCGTATCCCGGTCCTAGACGTAGCGTTCTGAACCCCCTAAGCTTGCGGGTCAGGCAACTCCTAACCCCAGGTTTGGATCGGAAACATGGCACAACCAGCGCCCCCAAGGGCTGGGACTACTCGTAAGCGGGCCGATGATCCCGCGCTTGGCAAGGTCATCGCCGGCCGCTATCGGCTCGAGGCGCGCATCGGTGAAGGCGGGATGGGCATCGTCTATCGAGCCCGCCACGTGCTCATCGACCGTGTCGTCGCCGTCAAGCTGATCCGGCCCGACCTGCGAGGTGAGACGCACCTCCGCGCGTGGATGCTGCGCGAAGCGCGCGCCGCCAACCGCGTCGACCACGCACACATCATCGACATTCACGACATCGGCGAGACCGACGACAGCGAGCTGTACTTGGTCATGGAGTACCTCATCGGTACTCCGCTCTCCACGGAGCTAGCGCGAGGACCCATCCCGCTCAGCCGCGCCGTCGACATCTTGGAGCAGATGGGCGCCGCTCTTTCGCGCGCGCACGACCTTGGCGTCGTGCACCGCGACTTGAAGAGCGACAACATTTTGCTCACCGCTCGCGGCGGCCGCAAAGACTTCGTCAAGATCTTGGACTTCGGTTTGGCCGCGCTGGCGCACGATCCGCGCCTGGCTCCCAAGGGCGCGGTCTTCGGCACGCCCGAGTACATGTCGCCCGAGCAAGCGCGCGGCGAACAAGCTGGCCCGCAGTCGGACTTGTACGCCCTCGGCGTGCTGTTCTTCGAGATGCTCACCGGTCAGCTGCCGTTCCGCGCCGGTGACCGCGAGACGCTGCTCGAAATGCAGCGCACGGCGCCTGCTCCGCGCCCCACCTCGGTCAAAAAAGACTGTCATCCAGTGGCCGAGCGCATCGTGCTGCGGCTGCTCGAGAAGGATCCTCGCAAGCGTTACCGCGACGGCCACCATCTCCTCGAAGAGCTGAAGGCCCTGCAGCGCTCTTTGCCCAGCACGTCGTGGGACAAAGAGGGCGGCACCGGTGCCGCGGGCGAGTCGTCGCCCGTCCAGGCGCCTCCGCCGCCTCCGCCGCCCAAGACGCCGCCGGTCGGCGAGTGGGCCACCCGTGCCGGGCTCTTTGCCCGCATGGTGGCGCGCGCTTACCCGTCCGCCAACGCCCCCGCCGAGATTGCCCAGTCGGTCACGGCCGTGTGGGACGTCGCTTCCAAGGCCAACAGCCTCGAAGGCGAGGTCGCCAGCCACACCCGCAAGCTCGAAGCGCTCGAGCGCCGCGGTCGCGCGCTGCGCGCTGAAATCGGTCGTAAGGTGGAAGAGCTCGCCCACGAGGAGTCACGCTCCTTGCGCGAGGCCGCCGCCTACGGCGAAGAAGAAGAGTCCGCTCGCCGCGAGCTCTCGCGCGCCCAGCAAATCGCCGAAGAAAAGGTCGGCGTGGCTGACCGCGCCGATCGCGCAGGCCAAGGCACCCGCGCCATCTTCGAAGCCGCCGGCGCCGCCGCCGCCATGGTCGAAGCCCAACGCCAGTGGCTCAAGACTCGCGAAACCCGACGCATGGCCCGCGAAGCCAGCGCCGCCGACTTGCGGCGCCAAATCGAAGAGCTACGCGGCCAGCTCGCCCGCTACGCCGAAGCCTTGGAAGAGGACTTGGCGTCGGGTCGTGAAAAGGTCGCGGCCCGCGCCCGCGAAGGTCTCAAATTCGAAAAGACCTTCCTGGACGCATCCGCGGTGCTCATTGCGCATCTCAAAGGTCGGCCGGAGTGCCGCGATCTCATGAACGAGATCATGGCGCCGCCCCCCGAGGGCGAAGGCTCGAATACGACGACGCCGGGCGCGCGTACCGACGGGTAAGCTCGCGGCGTGTCATGAGCGACCCGGAAAACGAGCCGCGCGGACCCACGACGATTCGCGTCGTAGGCGCTGCGCGGCTCGCGCACGGCAAGAGCCAGACGTTCACCTTCAAGCGCGGCAAGCTCCCGGAAGAAGGCTTCGTCCTGTGCTGGCAAGACGGCCTGTACGCCTTCGCCAACTCCTGCCCCCACTGGAGTGTCGACCTCGACTACGGCATGGGCGACTTCTACGACCCCGAGCTCGACCGCGTCGTCTGCAAGAACCACGGCGCTCTTTTCCATCCGCAGACCGGCTTCTGCGAATGGGGGCCCTGTACCGGGCACTCGCTGGAGCGGTTCGAGCTCGAGAGTGAGGGGGACGACGTGGTGGTGAAGTTGCGATGATGCCGGACTGGGGCGGGTAATGGGTCGCGTCGATCTCGCTCTCCACACAGCTCTAAAGGCGCACCGCCCGGCGCTGCTACGCCACTGCTATCGCATGCTCGGCTCGTTTGCCGAGGCCGAAGACTTGGTGCAAGACACCGTCGAGAAGGCCTGGAAATCTCGGGAGACGTATCAGGGCACGGCGCCCGTGGAGCGCTGGCTCTACGCGATAGCGACCAACGCCTGCTTGAACGTCCTGGCGCAGCGGCGGCGCCGCGGGCTGCCTCAGCTCGAACAGGAGCCCGCGGGTGACGAATACCAGTTCGGCGAAACCGAAGCCGAACGCTGGGTCACCCCGGCTTCGGACGAGCGCCTATTTCCCGATGCTTCCGAAGTCGCCGAGTCGCGCCAGACCGTGGCTTTGGCGTTCATCGCGCTGCTGCAGCGGGTTCCGGCTCGGCAACGCGCTGCCCTGTTGCTGAAGGATGTTCTCGGCTGGTCTGCAGAGGAGATCGCCGAGGCGCTGGGGCTCACCTTACCTTCGGTCAACAGCGCCATTCACAGGGCAAGGGAAGGGGTAGCGCGCGTCCCGCCGCCAGCGGACGAGCCTTTGCCCGAGACCGTCCGCGCGTTCGTCCGAGCCTGGGAGACGCGCGACCTGGACGCGCTGGTCGCGCTCTTGCGCCGGGACGTGGTGCTGGCCATGCCGCCCCATGCACTCTGGTTCCGAGGCGTCGACGCGATTGTCGGTTTTCTAAGAACGCCTGGGTTCTCGGCCTTCTGGTCCAGCGTCGAGCGGCTCGAAGTGACCCGGGCCAATGGCCTGCCGTCCGTGGTCTTCCATCGCACCCTGGCGGACGGCCAGTCGAACCGCCATTCGGTCATGGTGGTGCGCTTCGAGGGTGAGCGCGTCGCCGAAATGACCACGTTCATCGGACCCGACTTGCTGCGGGCATTTCCCTAAAATCGACGGTCCTGGGGGGCGCGAGCGCACAATTTGCCAGCGCTGGTTTGTCATGAAGGGAGAAGGAGCAAACCTGATGACGAACGAAGCGAAGACCGTTGCCTTGGCCTACATCGAAGGCTGCGGACGTAAGGATTGGGACGCCGTGACGGCCGCCCTGCATGAGCACGTCCAATTTTCCGGCCCGGGAAACGCGGTGACCGGTGCGGCGCCCTATCTGGCCGTACTGCAGCGCATTGCCCCGGTCTGGGTGCGTAGTGAAGTGAAGAGCGTGTTGAGTGGCGACTCGGAAGTGTGCGTGCTCTACGACTTCGTCACGGACACGCCCGCAGGTGCGGTGCCCATCGTCGAATGGCTCGGCGTCGAAGAGGGGAAGATCAAGTCGGTAAAGCTGCTGTTCGACCGCGTCGCGTTCAAGCCAGCCAGCGACGAGCTAGCGCGCCGAGCTCGCGGCTGAGCTAAAACCGCACGCTTGCGTCCGCGAACAGCGCCGCGAAAGCGCCGGACGTGTTTGCTACCTCCACATCGTCGGCGTAGCCGATGGGACCGCGGGCGTAGCCGAGCTCGGCGGCGAGCCCAAGCCGGAACGCGCGCGAGAGACTCCGTGAGTAGCGAGCGCCGAAGGCTGCGTCGAAGTACACGTCTTGGGCGTCGTACGCGACCGCGTTGCTGGCGGCTTGGGCGGTCAAGAAGGCCCGACCGAAGCCCAAGCGCGGACCGACTGCGAACGCCGAGCTCTGGCCGCGCAGCAACTCGAACGAGTACGCCAAGTTGCCGTGTACGACGAGCGTCGTGACGCTACCTGCGGGGACGCTCACGTGTGCGCGGAGCAGATCGACGCCTGCGCTCCACGCGCCGTAATGAACGAGCGCGCGGGCGCCCCACAGCCAGCTGGTGTCGAAGAAGCGCAGCTCCGGCGCGATTGAGAGCCGCCACTCGACGGGCAAGGCGCGCGTGGTCGGGCGGTCGTGGGGGACTTCCGCTTCGTGGGGGGGAGAATTGCGCGGAGGCGAGGGCGCCGCAGGCTTGGGAGCTGGTGGCGGGTTGGTCGCGCTGGCAGCCGTTGGAACGGCTGGTTGTGCAGCCGATGCGGCTGGGCCTTCCGCTCCGGGTGGTGCGGGCTCTTCAGGGAACTGGTTCGAGCCGATCGACGGCGTCTGACCGAACAAGGCGAGCAGCTCGGCGACGGCAAGCGAAAGGGCACGCGCGCGTTGCGGGGGCGGCAGCTCTCGCAAGTCGGCGCGGCGCGAGTGGTGTTCGTCGCCGAATTCAGCGTGAACCGTGAGCTCACTCTCGGCCGAGCAGCTCGCCTCGATTCGCACCAGCACGTCGGTCGAGGGCGAAAGCTCGCCGGCCGGCGCCAGGGTCAGGTGTTCGTCACGCAGGTCGAGCGCGACGGCTTCTCGCAGCTCGCCTGGGTTGAGGCCGGGCTGCTCGCAGTTGGGCAGCAGCAGCGCGACACGTGAAAACGGCGAGCCTGCCGCCAGCGCGGTGAGGGCCGACGCCAGCAACAACCACGTCGCACGAGCGACCACGCGGCGCTTCACGGCTTAGACCAGCGCCGTACCTCTTCCGCACGCCGACCCGCGGGGAAGCGTCGCGAATACTCGTCGGCAGCGCGCGCGGCAGCCTCCGGATTGCCGGAGCGACTCTCGGCCTCTACCAGGCGAACGGACGCGTCTTCCAGGAGGGCTTGTGGCATGTCGGACAGCGAGCTTCGCAGAATCTGCGCGGCTTTGGCAGGCTGCCCGCCCATCAGCAGGCGCGCCAAGCTGAGCGCGGCGAGCCCGCGCCGAGCATCTCCTGCTGCTGCCTGTTGCCAAGCCGCGTTGAAATAGCCAATCGCGGCGGCGTTGTCTCCCTGGCGGCGCGCGGAGTCTGCGGCCAAAAGCGCGCGTTCTACCTCGTCTCGTGGGGGCGGCTCTGCGCCCGAGCTCGCGCTGCTCGGCGGTGCCGCGGCCGCGCGTGGCGAGTCGGAGGCGCTGGGGGCGACGTTTGGCACAGTCGGTGCGGCTTCGGCGCGCGCCGAGCTGCCCTCGTCTGCCGCGACCGTGCTCGCGACCGGGAGCTCGAAGCTGGTGCCAGCGGTTAGGCGCACGCTACCACTCGGCACGCGCTCTCCTCGCACCACCACGATACCGTGCTCCACGCTGACGCGGGTCAGCTCGCCTTGGCGCTCCACACGAAACCGCGTGCCCACGACCTCCACGCTGAGCTCGCCAGCCTCGATGATCCAGTGGCGCGGACCGCCTGGCTTGACGTCGAACGTGGCGCCGCCACGCCGCAGCGCTGTCACGAACGAACGCGCATCGTTGCGTAGCACCTCGAGCCGCGTCAAAGCGGCCAGGCTCACCGCGGAGCCGTCGTCAAAGCGCGTTTCGACGGGGCCTGCGTCCGCGCTGAGCACGCCAGGCGTCGCGCCCGAGAGCAGCGCCAACTGTCGAGTCTCGGGCTCGCGCGAGCTGCGCAAGACGCCGAAAGTCAGCAAAAGTACCGCCATAGCGGCGGCCACCCACGCCACCAACCACGGACGGCGAGGACGCGCCGGCGCGTGGTCGATGCGCTGCCACATTTCTTTGACTTGGCTCTCTTCCAAGTCGTCACGCAAATGCAGGCGCCGCGGTTCTTGCGACGATTGCGCGAATCGGGAGGGACGGCGCGGCTCAGTCATGCGCGACCTCCTCCTGCAGCGCCGTCTGCACCAGCGCCTGGGCGCGCAGCAGTCGCCGCTTGACGGTGGCCAGAGAGCAGTCGCTGGCCGCCGCAATTTCATCGAGGCTATGACCGTCGACGAAGCGCAGGATCCAGGCGAAGCGTTCGGCAACGCTGGCACCGCCCAGGGCCCGCTCTACCGAGCGGAGCTCGCTCTTGAGCTCGGGGGACGCGTCTGGGTGGAGCAAGGAGTCGAGAGCGGCGTCATCGACGCTGCGATCGAGGCCCAGGCGGCGGAGCAATTTGCGGCGACGAAAGCGGCGATGCGCCTGGTGCACCGAGATGCGAAGCAGCCAAGGCCGCAGCGCCGCGTGAGCACGCAACGTCGCGACATCGCGAAAGGCTTCGACGAACGTGTCTTGGACTACGTCTTGCGCGTCGGCCCGGTTGCCCATCATGTGCAAGGCCGTGCCCCACACCACCTTGACGTAGCGGCGGTAGAGCGCTTCCTTCGCCCACTGGTCGCCGCGCACCAGGCGCTCGATGAGCTCGCCGTCGGCCGCGCGTGGATGAATGCCCTCGCTCTTGGCATTCGCCGGCTCGGAGGCCAAACGGTGGTCGGCGACGGCTTGCTTCATCGTCAAAAGGGGGCCAAATCGCGGCTCACTGGGGCTAGGGCCGCGAGCCGGCGCTTTCGGCTCATGCTCGTCAATTTTGACCGTTACGGCGAGCCGTTTCACGTAGCTTTTGGCCCTAGGCTCTGATGTCAGCGCGTGAATGTCCATTTTCGGCTCGGGGGGCTGGCTGCGCCGCCTTGTTGCTGCTGGGGCAGCTCGGCTGCTCTCCCAGGTACGAGCTGCTGCGTTCGTTGGACGAAGACGGTGCGGGTGGAAGCTTGGCCGTGAGCGGCGGCACTGGCTCCACGGGCGATGACGTGGGCGGCAGCGTCGGTACCGGCGGCAACGAGCTGGGTGTGGGCGGCACAGGCAGCGTCGGCACCGGCGGCAACGAGCTGGGCTTCGGTGGCACAGGCAGCGTCGGCAGCGGCGGCACAAGCGGCAGCGGCGGCCTTGCCGGCGGCGGCGGCACAAGCGGCATCGCCGGCAGCGGCGGCTAGCTGGGTCTGCCAAAGCACGACAGGAGGCGCCCCAGTCGCCTCCTGTCCCCGAGCTTGTGCTCCCCCTTGATGTCGAGCGCCTGGCTGGGGCGGCGCTATTCGTTACATTCCATTTGCATCGCAGCGCACACGTCCACGATTTGATCGCAGTCCGACGTGGGCGAGTACTGGTAGCAGTTCGACGCGGCGTCGAAGCAGTGCACGACGTTCTGCCAGCAGAGCGGGTCCTGCGGACCCGTACCGCTACCGGCATAGCCGCCCACCGCGCCACCGGCGCCGCCAGCACCATAGCTGCCGCCTGCCTCGTAGCCGCCAGCGTCGACACCCGTGCCCGCAACCCCACAGCCACCGCCGACCTCGTAGCCGCCAACGCCGTAGCCGGTGCCAGCAACGCCGTAGCCGGTGCCAGCAACCCCATAGCCGCCGCCCACGTCGTCGCCGCCCGCGATATTCGAGCCGCCCACCGCGGGGCTGGCGCCAGGTTCAATCCCAGTGCCACCCGTCGTGGGCCAGTCCCCGCCAATGTCTGGAGCGCCGCCCCCCCATTCTTTTCCCGAGCCACCGCAAGCCACGAGCGAAAGCGCGCCCAGCACCGCCATCAGCTTCTTGTTCATGCCCTTTACCTGCTCCTTCGTAGGTCCAGGGCCCGGGCAAGCGAAAGATGGCTCACGACGCCGCGAAATATTTGCTGACACGACTAGGCTCGAAACGTCTGGCCGTCGTCATCAGTCCTTGTAGCCCCACCGCGACTCGCGCAGCCAGGTCAGCAACGCTTCTGGGCTGACTGGCTTGCTGAAAAAGTAGCCCTGCCCCAGGTTGCAGCCGAGCTCTCGCAGCGCGAGGCACGTCGCCTCGTCCTCCACGCCCTCCGCCGTGACCTGCAGGCCCATGTTGCGGGCCAAGTCGATGGCGGAACGCACGATCGCCGTGTTCCGTGGCTGTTCGAAGCCGATGACGAAGGACTTGTCGATCTTCATCTGACTGATGGGAAGATCCTTCAAGTAGGTCAAAGACGACTGCCCGATGCCGAAGTCGTCCATCGATAGCTGAATGCCTGCGTCGCGCAGCCGGCCCAGCACCGCCTGTGCTCGCCCCGGGTCGGCCATGATGGCCGTCTCGGTGATCTCGAGCGTGAGGCGTTCTAGCGGGAAGCCTACGTCGCGCACGAGCCGCAGCAGCTCCGAAGAAAAGCTCGGATCGTGCAGATTGCGCGCCGAGAGATTGACCGACAAGTGGAGTGGGAAGCCTGCCTCGGCAAAGGCCAGCCCTTGCCGGAGGGCAGAGAGCACCACCCACGTCGTGAGCTCGTTGATGAGGCCGGTGCGCTCGGCGAGCGGAATGAACGTGTCCGGAAAGAGCAGGCCGCGTTGTGGGTGCTTCCAGCGCACCAGCGCTTCGGCGGCGACCGTGCCGCCGGTGGTCAGGTCGATCTTGGGTTGAAAGTGGAGCAGGAGCTGGTCGGCTCCGATGGCGGTGCGAAGCTCGCCCACCAGGGCCAGGCGACTCGGATCATAGTGATCGAACTTTGCGTCGTAGTAGCAGTGCGGCTCGTGGCGTTCTTTCGCCGTGCGCAGCGCGACGTCGGCGTGCTGCCACAGCAAATCGACGGTCGTCCCATGCTGTGGGTAGAGCGCGATACCCAGCGTTACCTCGATGCGGAGCGGAATTCCTGCCACTTGAGTCGGCAACTGCAGACAATCGTGAATGCTCGCCAACAGGGCCTCGATATCGACGGCTTGCCCAACGTCGGGCAGCAGCACGGCGAACTCGTCACCGCCGAGCGACGACGCTATGCCGCGCTCGCTGACTAGCCCCTGCAGTCGCTGCGCCAACTTCTGCAGCAAGATATCGCCGTTGTTGTGACCGAGCGAATCGTTGATGTCTCGAAAGCAGTCGAGATTCAGCAGCAATAGAGCGAGCGTCCCTCCGCGCTCTCGCCGTTGTTCGAGCGCTGCGGCCAGCTCCTTCTGCAGCGCAACGCGATTGGGCAGCCGCGTCAGCGGCTCGTGGTACGCGAGAAACTCGTTCAGTCGTTGGGCTTGCTTGCGCTCGGAGATGTCCTGCATCGTGCCGATCATGCGGATGGTGGCACCGTGGGCGTTTCGCATCACGTAGCCACGGTCTTGAATGTCGGCGTAGCTGCCGTCGTGCCGTAAGAAGCGATAGTCCTCGCTCCAGCTCGACCCTTGCTGCGCGGCGTTCTCGAGACTCGCCTCGACGCGGTGGCGGTCATCGGCATGGACTCGCTCTACCCACCACGAGAGCTGGCTCGTCACCTCTGATTCGGGGTAGCCGAGCAACCGCTGCAGGCCATCGCCCCACCACAGCGTGTTGCTCTTGAGATCCCAATCCCAGACGACGTCGTTGGTAGCGAGATTGAGCAACCGGTAGCGTTCCTCCATCTCGCGCGCCGCTCTTTCGCGGTGCTCTTTGGCGATCGCGACCGCGGCGACGTGTGTGGCCACCTCGATCAAGCGCTCGTGCGGCCGAGCCGGGCTGCGCGGCTGGCGGAAGTACATGGCGAAGGTGCCTTCGACGCGCCCATCGCTGCCTATGATGGGCGTCGACCAGCACGCGCGCAGACCGTGAGCCCGCGCCAAGAACCGGTAGTCTTCCCAGAGTGGGTCCGTTTCCGTATCGGACACGATGACCTGCGTCCCGCGATAAGCCGCGGTGCCGCACGAGCCAGCTTTGGGCCCAATCGGAGCACCGTCGATCGCCCGACAGTATGCGTCGGGCAGGCTCGGAGCCGAACCGTGACGCAGGTGCCTGCCATCCGGATCCAGGAGCAGCACGGAGCAGAGCATGTCGGGCACGTCCCGCTCGAGGAACACGAGCATCGTGTCCAGCGTCTCTTTCATCGACAACCCGCGGGCGACGAGCTCCAGCAGTCGATTCTGAACGAGTACGAGGCTGACCAACCTTTCGGAGTCGTAGGCGAACGTGCCGCTCGCCAACTCGTGTGCCTCCGCCGCCAAGCGCTCTCGGTCGATCGTTGCCATGGGCGTCTCTCTCCTCCCCGCCGTGTCCCCGACCGCGAAACGGGCGATCGTGACAGGGTTCACAGCGTCAACCGATCATGCTCGCTGCCTGCAGGTCCATTTGTCAACGGCTCGAGCCAGCTACGAAATGCGCCTTACCTACAGGAACATACTTCCCGCGCCGTGCCGGTCCGGGCGCTCCAAGACTGACCTCCGCCGGCCAGGTGCGGCCGGCGGCCACATGCGGGAAAGTGGCTCCAATCGGCCTGCGATTAGAAGGATGACTATTCCGGCCTCACCCGGCGCGCTCTATGTCCAAGGCATGCCCAGCCAGTCTTTCGGTATCGATCTCTCGCACCATCAGAAGTCGGCGTTTCAACCGTGGGACAAGTACGCGGGCAAGGTCGACTTCGTGATCTGTCGTGCCTCGTACGGTGGCTTGCTGCGCGATCGCGAGGTCGTTTCGCACGTGCAGCATGCGCGCAGCATTGGCGCCAAGGTGGGGCTGTATCAGTTCTTTCGCCCGAGCCAATCGGTGGAGCAACACTGGGACCAGCTGCGCGCCGTGGCCGACTTGGTCAAGCTGGGTGAGGGAGACATCGTGCCGGCGCTCGACATCGAGCGCGATCCGCTGCCGGCGCCTGGTACGGATGTGAGCAAGGCTTGGGCGGCTGCTTGTGAAGAGCTGGTCGGGCGCATCGTCGACACCTTTGGTGACGCGCTCGTCTACATCACGCAACGTGAGTTCAACTTGCTCGGCGCTCCAAAATGGGTGCTGGCGCGGCCGCTGTGGGTGGCGCACTACACGAACGCCGAGAAGCCGCTCACGCCCAACGACGTCGTGCCGACGATCTGGCAACACCGGGTCGGCCCCTTCGACCCCAAAGGGCGGGGTGGCTACGACAAAGCGCGCCCCGAGCTGGATCACAACCGCGGGCTGGCCCCGTTGCCGTTGATCGGAGGGTTACCCGACGCGGGCCTCGACGAGCTGCGCGACGAGGCCGTCTTTACGCTGCCCGAAACCGTGATTATCGCCTGAAGCACGCTCTGGAGGCGAGACCGGGCTGAGGCGCGCGGCGCAAACGCAGTCGCCCTCGTACTGGGCCCGCTAGTTGAGCTCGCGGACGGGAATGGGGAGCAGGACGTCGATGAGGACGTCTGCGGGGACCGCGGCGCGCCTTTCGAGGAGCTCGCCGATCGTCATGGCCAGGCGGCGCGCGCCGGGCCGCCACTCTCTGCGAGACTTCAGGTAGAGCCTGAGACCCCCTAGCTCGGCGGCCGCCACCGCAATCACGCGTCGACAGGCCGGCGTGAGCAAGATCGCGTCGGTGGGCTTGCCACTACGACTTGCTGCGCTCGGCTCGAGTAGCTCGCACGAACAGCCGCTTCGGGTGAGCAGGCGCACGACGTCTTCGGTCGGAAACGCCGCTAGGATCGTGGCCCTCGCGACCGCGACGTCAACCTGCAGTTGCTCCTCGAAAAGTGCCCCGATGCGCAGCGAATCTCCGACTGCACCGATCGCTAGGAAGTAACACACGCTTCGTCGTCCTCCACCAGCAGGCGGAGCAAGCGCCGTGCCTGCCCGACGTCGACGCTTTCGCGGCTTTCGGCGAGCACCGCTGTATCACCTTGTCGTTCGTGTGCCAAAACGATGCATAGCGGACACGTCGTGCACGCTTCCAAGGGGGAGGAACGCTGTGTCAAAACGGAGCAACCGAGTGCTCGGCGGGCTCGCGCTCAATCCAAATCGGTCGGCTCCAATTGAGCTATTGGCGGCCGCCAACGCCGGGCTCGCGCGCGAGGCACACGACTTGCTCTAGGCCGCGATCGCACAGGCGCGCTCTGGCGTGTCTTCGAGCTCACCGCGGGTCATCTCCTTGAAAGTGAAAATTGCCGGACTTCTCATCGCATTCATCTCGGTCGCGTTCCACGCCCGGTCAATTCGAGCCGCCGAGCACGGAACCACCGCTGGCTCCGGCGACTACCGTCAGCTTCACCTGCTGATCCACGCAGCGAAGGAACGGGCGCCGGAGGTTTCATTGGCGGCCGCATCGCTCGTCTCGAGCCGCTCGGCTCGCGAAAACGCGCGGCTGGCTTCCTTTGGAAACCCCTACCTCGAGGTTACTGCCGAGAGGGGTAACCAGGACGTCACCAAAGACGTCGCCGTTAGCGGCGCGCTCTGGTTGCCGCTGGAGGTTTCGGGACAGAGCCGTAGTCGCGGCCAGGAAGCCGAGGCATTCGTCTCGTTGCACGCCGCGCTCTTGGAGCAAGCGAGAGCACGCGCTGCAGCTCGAGTCGTACGAGCGTACGGCGCAGCCGTCGTTGCTCGACAGCGCTCGACCGTCCTTTCCGACCTGTTGAAGGACGCTCGGGCGGAAGCGGAGCTCATGGCTGAACGGCTGAAGCGCGGGGACGCCGTGCGTCCCGACGCCTCGCTCGCCGCGGTGGAGGCGGCCCGCCACGAGGCAATGCTCGCGGAAAATGGCGCCGACCTTTCGCGAGCGATTGGACAGCTGACGGAGCTGATAGGCAGCTACGACACCGACGCGCTGGACCCGGTCGCGCCGCCAGCGCTCGAGGGCAGCGCAGCTCGCCATCTGCGAATCCACGTGAGCCCGCGCTCGCGCTCATTGGCCGCGGAAGCGCGCTTCTATGCGGCGTCGGCTGCACGCTCCCGTCGTGAGGGGCAAGGGATGCTCAGCGTGGGCCTCGTTGCAGGTCGCGGCGACTATGGCGAGACGCGGCTGGGCGGCGGCTTGGCCTACGCCTTTCCGATGTTTCGTACGAACCGCCCCGAGAGCGCTCGGGCTGCCGCCGAGAGCTCGCGCGCGCTCACCGAAAAGAGCGTGCACGAGGCCTTGGCGTTGCGTCGCTTGCGTTTGCTCGAGCTGGAGCAGCAGGAGCTCACGAACGCACTCTCGGTTCTCACGAAGGTTGCGCTGCCGGCCGCCAAGGACGCCGTGCAGTCCGTCAAGGAGACTTACGCTGCCGGCAAGACCGAGCTGCTCGCCGTTCTGCTGAGCCGCCGGGAGCTCTCCACATTGGCGCTTCGTCGCTTGGAGCTGTGCGAGCGGAGTTGGCTGCTCGTCGCTGATTACGTGGAAATTACAGGAGAATTGCCGTGACCGTTCAGCCCAACCTCGATGTGACCGAGCCTGCCCCGAGCGCGTCGACGAGCGCTCACGCCTCGCAAGGACGCTGGAAGAAGCGCGCCACGTTCGTCGTCGTCGCGCTCCTGATCGCCGGAGTGAGCAGCTTCATCGTGCAACGTAAGGGTGAAGCCGCGCCAGGCGCCGGGGCCGCCGCCGTTTCCGACGTGCCACGAGTCGAGGGCGATCAGATTCGGTTCTCGGAGCGGTTTGCCCTTCGCGCAGGAATCCGCACACAGCGAGTGCGGGTCGAGGCGCTCGTGCCGATCGTCGAAGCCGTGGGCACGGTGGACTACAACGCCGAGCACGTCGTGGCGGTCGGGGCGCGACTGCGCGGGCTCATCAGCCGCGTCCACAAATTCGAAGGTGACGCCGTCAAGGCTGGCGAGATGCTCGCGCGTCTGGAAAGCGCGGAGCTCGGGGAAGCGCAGGCTCGCGTGAGCATGCTCGACGCCGAGCGAGAGGCCGCGCAGTTGAACGCCGAGCGCGAGGAAAAGCTAGCTGCGCGGAGCTTGACCACTGCCCGGGAGGTCGAGCTGGCGTCGGTGGCGGCGCGGAAGAGCGCGCTGCTGCTGGCTGCTGCGAAGCAGAAGGTGTCAGCCCTCGGCGGTAGCACCCGAGTTGGCGAACGCTCTCTTGGCTCTCATGAACTGCGAACGCCGATCGAGGGCACCGTGGTGGAGCGCAACGTGGCACCTGGCCAGTTCATCGAAGGCGAGCTGGTTGCGTTCAAGGTCGCAAATCTCGATCATTTGTGGATCGAGCTCGATGTCTTCGAGCGCAACCTGTATCGCATCCAGGTCGGCGACCACGCGGAGCTCAAGGCGCTCTCCGGAAATGGGGGCACGCTCGAAGGTAGGGTCGCCAAGGTCGCCTCGAACATCGATCAAGAAACGCACAGCGCCAAGGTGCGTATCGAAGTGGAGAATCGCGACCGCCGGCTCCGGGTCGGACAGGCCGTGAAGGCGACGATTCACTGCAGCGGGGGCAAGCTCGCGCCGAGGCCGCTGATCCCGACGCGAGCGATCACGTTCGTCGATGGCGAGCCACGGGTGTTCGTGGCCGTCGGCCCGCACGCGGTGCGTGTTACCCGCGTGCGGCTCGGCGCAAACGACGGCGACGAAACGGAAATCATGGACGGCGTGGGCGAAACGGACGAGGTGGTCACGGACGGCGCCTTCGCTCTGAAGAGCGAGCTCTTTCGCTGACGAGCCCGGTTCTCGAACGAACCGGCTTCCTTCTTCTCATTGCCTCGGCGGTACCGAATGTGGTTGTCCACGCTAGTTTTTGCTTCGATTCGCGCTCGCGCGGCGGTCATCGCGGCCATAGGTCTCTTGCTGCTCGTGGGAGTCTGGGCCGCGAGCACTCTACCGATCGACGCGCTTCCGGACGTTTCGCCCGTGCAGGTGTCCGTCCTGACCTCGGCTACTGGGCTATCGCCGGTCGAGGTGGAGCGCACAGTCACCATGCCGATCGAAAACGCGCTGAACGGCGTTCCTGGTGCCGTCGACCAACGTAGCGTTTCCCGCGCGGGTCTGTCCGCCGTGACGGTGATTTTTCGCGACAGCATGGACGTGTGGTTCGCCCGTCAGCTCATCCTGGAGCGCCTGCGCGGGGTGGAGCTACCCGCCTCCGCCACCCCGCCCGAGCTCGCACCCGTCTCCTCGGGGCTCGGCGAGATCTTTCAGTTCGTGGTGCGCAGCCAACAACACTCGGCCATGCAGCTGCGTACCCTGCTCGACTGGGACATCGTCCCGAAGCTGCGTACGGTGCCCGGTGTGGTGGAGGTGAACACCATGGGCGGCGATCTGAAGCAGTTCCAAGTGCTGATCGATCGCGCGCGCTTGAAGGCGCATGGGCTTTCGATCAACGACGTCGCCGAGGCTCTGCGCGCGGCCAATGTCAACGCCGGCGGGGGTTACATCGACCGTCGGGAGGAGTCTTTCACGGTTCGAGGCCAGGGCATGCTCACGAGCGCCGACGAGATCGGCGGCGTCATGATCCGAACGTCGGCAGAAAACACACCGGTCCTCGTGCGACACATCGCGGACGTCGTGACCGGGGCGGCGCTGCGCCAGGGCGTGATCACTCGCAATGGGGAAGGCGAGGCGGTTACCGGCATCGTCATGATGCTGCTCGGGGAGAACAGCCGCGACGTGGTGCGGGCGGTAGCCGACCGCGCGAAGGAGATTCAGAAGACGCTACCGCCTGGCGTCAAGGTCGACGTCATCTACGACCGCAGCGACTTCGTTGGCCGCACGCTGCACACGGTGATGAAGAACCTGGCCGAGGGGGTAGCAATAGTCACGTTGGTGCTTTGCCTCTTCCTGGGCAGCCTTCGTGGCGCGCTGGCGGTCGTTCTCGGCATTCCGGTTGCCATGACCATTGCCCTGTTGGGCATGCACTTGTTCGGTGTCACGGGCGACTTGATGTCGCTCGGAGCGATCGACTTCGGATTCTTGGTAGACGGCCCGATCGTGATTCTCGAAGCGGTGATCGCGGCGACCGCGGGGCGGCAGCTCGTGGGTGCCGCGCGCGCCAGCGCCTACGCCGAGATCGCCGGTGCGGTAGCTCGCCCCGTCGCCTTTGCCGTCTCCATCATCATGCTCGTCTACGTTCCTCTGCTGGCGCTCGAGGGCGTGGAAGGAAAGATGTTCCGTCCCATGGCGGTCACCATGGCATGCGCGCTGTTCGGCGCGCTGCTGTACGCGATCGCCTTCTTTCCCGCTGTGCTCGTGGTCCTAGTACCTCCGGCCAAAGGTCACGGTCCACGTTGGCTCGAGTACTTGAACCGCGTCTATGCTCGCGCCCTTCCGAGCGTCGTGCGCTTTCGCTGGATGTGGGTGGCAGCGGCCTGCGGAGTCTTCGGGTTTGCGGCGTGGCTCTTTGCCCAGCAAGGGGCCGAGTTCGTGCCGCGTATCTTCGAGGGAGACGCGGTGGTCACGATCCGCCGGGCACCCAGCATCTCGCTCGACGCGGCACGGAAGCTGGATCTGGCCACCGAGAAAGTGCTCCATCGCTTTCCCGAGGTCGTCACCACGCTCGGCATGACCGGGCGCGCAGAGGTCGCCACCGATCCGGTCGGCAACGACAACACCGACGTCCTGACCCGCCTGAAGCCCCCTGCCGAGTGGAAATCCGCCCGCGATTTCGACGGCCTGTCAGAGCAGCTGAAGCACCGCGTCGAAGCCGAGGTTCCCGGCACGTTTGCTTCCGTCTCTCAACCCATCGAGGACCGGACCAACGAGCTCATCAGCGGTTCTCGCGCGGACGTCCAAATCCAGATCTTTGGCACCGAGTTGTCACGGCTCACGGAGTTGGCCGGACAGATCGCGGCTCATGTCAGGCGCATCGATGGCACCGGAGACGTCCGCGTCGAACGCGTGCTCGGGGCCCCCACCATCACGGCCGCGGTGGATCGAGGAAGACTTGCACGTTACGGCGTTCGTGTGGAGGACGCGTTCGCAGCCATCAGTGCCGCGCGGGAGGGTATCGGCGTAGGCCACTTGTACGAGCAAGAGCGACGCTTCGAAATCCGCGTTCTGTCGCCGCCATCTTCACCGACGACCGAGGGTATCGGGGATCTGTTCGTCGAGACTCAGCGCGCGGAAAACATTCCGTTGAGCGAGGTAGTGCAGTTGAGCGAAAGCGACGGGCCTACCGCGATTCGTCGCGAGAACCGCACGCGTGCCATTCGCGTCGACGTCAACCTGCGTGGTCGCGATCTCGTCTCGTGGGTCAAAGAGGCTCAAAGCGTCGTCAACACCAAGGTTTCGGTACCGACTGGCTACCGTACCGAGTGGGGCGGGCAATTCGAGAATTTCGCGCGAGCGCAGGCGCGGCTAGCCATCGTGCTTCCCGTGGTGGTGTTGCTCATCTTCGGGATGCTACTGGGAATGTTTCAGAACGTACGCTTGGCGCTGGCCGTGTTCGCGCTGGTGCCTCTCTCGTTGGCCGGTGGCATGCTCGGGTTGTCGCTGCGCGGGATGCCGTTTAGTTTGCCCGCTGCCGTCGGCTTCATCGCCCTGGGCGGCATCGCGGTGCTCAACGGCGTGGTCATGGCCAGCGAGGTCCGGCGCCGGCTCGACGCGCGCGAGACGCTCGATGACGCCATTACCGGGGGCTGTGCGCAGGTGCTGCGCGCTGTTCTCACCACGGCGGTGGTCGCTGCGCTCGGGTTCCTGCCGATGGCCACCGCGACTAGCGCCGGGGCAGAAGTGCAGCAGCCTCTAGCAACGGCCGTAGTGCTGGGCATGCTGATCAGTACGTTGCTTACGCTGATCCTCCTGCCGGGCGTGCTGCGCATTGCGCTGGCCGGCTATCGGACGCCAGAGCTCGTAGGCCCCCCGGTGGGAGGGCCCGAGCTGCCTGATTCGGGCGAAACGGAGGCCGTAGCAATGGGGTGAGGGGTGAGTGTGACGAAAGGAGTCACTCGTGACCAGTGCCCCCGCTGGCGGAGTGCGCTACCTAGTTTCAGCGCCCCGGTTCGCCAGGCGCTGAAAGGAGCGCTGTGAAACTCGTTCCCAAGCTCGCGCTGGCACTCTTTGCGGGCGTCGTGGTCGTAGTCGCGGGGCTGACGGCCTGGCAGATCAGGCGAGAGATAGAGCTATTCGACGAGGACGTGCGCCGAGACCAACGCATCGTTGGCATTACCGCCGGCGCCTCCCTCTCGAGTCGACGAACACGCGACGACGCGACACGATTGGCGCAACGGGTCGACGAATCCCGAGAGACGATTCGGGTCCGCTATGTATCGCTCGCCCCCGAAGCGCCGAAGAGTCTTCAACCGCTAGTGCGTGTCAGCCTAGCCGACCTCCCCAACCCAGGGTCTTGGCACCAGTTGGTCAAATCGAAGACACGAGAAGAAAAGGCCGACACGCTGGTTACCTACGTCAATGCGCCGGTCGTGGATGAGGCCCTAGGGGCGATCGAGCTCGTCCAACCGTTGGCGTCTCGCGGGGAATACGCATGGCGAGGCGTCTGGAGCGCCCTGGCATCGAGCATGGCCATGTTGGTGGTCGGCGGCCTTGCCATGACCTTGATTGGTGCTCGACTCGTCGGGCAGCCCGTGTCCGAGCTGATCGCGGCGGCACGACGCATTGGAAACGGCGACTTCGACGTCTTTCCTTCGATTCGGCGGCGGGACGAATTTGGCGAGCTGGCACGGGCGGTGCGGGCCATGGGCCTAGGTCTAGCGGAAGAGCGGCAACGGACTCAGGAGCAGGTCGAGGCTCGCATCCAAGCGCTGGAGCAACTGCGACACGCCGAGCGGCTTGCGACGCTCGGCAAGCTGGCCTCGGTGCTCGCGCACGAGATCGGTACGCCGCTGAACGTGATCGCAGGGCACGCCAAGCTGGTAGCCGGCGGCAAGCTCGAAGGCGCTGAAGCGCGAGAAAGCGCGACCGAGATTGGCGCACAGTGCGAGCGCATCACGAGCATCGTGCGGCGTGTGCTCGACTACGCCCGCCGGCGTCCGCCAAAGCGCGCGCGCGTCCGCGCGGCAGATCTCGTCGGTCAGACGGGCGCGCTGCTCAAGAGCTTTGCTACGCAGAACCAAGTCAGCTTGGTCTACGAATCGCCCGCAGACGACCTGGAGCTCGAAGCCGATCCCGATCAACTTCAGCAAACGTTGATCAACGTCGTGATGAACGCCGTTCAGGCAACTCCACGCGGTGGAAGCGTCACGCTCGGCATCGAGGCGTCAGAGCGCGCGATCGAAGGTCGCCAGGTTCCGTTCGTCGTATTTAGGGTGGCGGACACGGGTGAGGGAATCGACGACGCCACCCGAGCGCGGATCTTCGAGCCGTTCTTCACGACCAAGCCGCCCGGCGAAGGTACCGGTCTCGGCTTGAGCGTCGCCCGCGACATCGTGGAAGAGCATGGTGGGACCATCGAGGTTTCATCGGCGCGGGGACGCGGCAGTTCCTTTCGAATCCATTTGCCGAGGAGAATCGACGATGTCAGCGCGAATTTTGGTAGTTGATGACGATCAGGCCACGCGTCGGCTGATCGCGCTCGGTCTTCGAGGCGGCGGCCACGAGGTGGTAGCCGCCTCGAGCGTGGCAGAGGCCACGGCGGCGGCGCGGCAATTCGAGCCACAGATCGTGCTCACGGACCTCAACATGACGGGAGGTTCCGGTATCGATCTTTGTCGTCAATTCGGTGATACCTGGCCCGATGTTCCCATCATCGTCGTTACCGCGTTCGGCAGCATGGCGTCGGCGGTAGAAGCCATGCGCGCGGGCGCCTACGACTTCATCACCAAGCCCTTCGACATAGACGCGCTCATCCTGGTCGTCGAGCGCGCCCTCCAGCACCACGCGCTCAGGGGCGAGGTCAAACGGCTGCGGGCCGCCGTGGGGCAGGCTGGCTGGGGCGATGATATTTTGGGCAAGAGCCCGGCGGTGCTCGAAATGCGCGCCATGCTGGAGCGCGTGTCGAGCACGGAGGCGACCGTGCTCATCACTGGAGAGACGGGTACGGGCAAAGAGGTCGCAGCTCGCTCGCTTCACAACCACGGACGAAGGAGGTCGGGCCCGTTCGTCGCGGTCAACTGTTCGGCGTTGCCAGAGGCCCTGCTCGAGAGCGAGCTCTTCGGACACGTCAGGGGCGCATTCACGGACGCGCGTTCGAATCGCGCCGGCATGTTCGTCGAAGCCGACAGGGGCACGCTTTTTCTCGACGAAATCGGCGAAATGCCGCAGTCAGTACAGGCCAAGCTGCTACGAGCGCTCGAGGAACGGCGTGTGCGGCCGGTAGGAGGAGACGGCGAGGTACCGTTCGACGCTCGAATCGTCGCAGCCACCAACCGTGACCTCGAGCAGGCGGTTCAGTCCGGGGAATTTCGGGAGGATCTGTTCTACCGCCTCAACGTAGTCCACGTTGCGATTCCGCCGCTGCGCTCGCGCGGAAGCGACGTCTTGCTGCTCGCCCAGCACTTTCTGACGCAGTTTGCGGGTCAGTCGCCGCTCGAGATCGTTGGCCTCTCCGAATCCGCGGCTGAGCGCCTTCTTGCCTACACTTGGCCCGGTAACATTCGCGAGCTGCGCAACGCCATCGAGCGCGCCGTTGCCTTGGCTCAGTTCGACCATCTGAGAGCGGAGGACCTACCGGAGCGTATTCGCCGCTTCGAACCGCGGCACGTGCTCGTGGCCGGAGACGACCTCCAGGAGCTCGTCTCGTTGGAGGAAGTAGAGAAGCGCTACATACTCAAGGTGATGCAGGCCGCGGGCGGCAACAAATCCCTCGCCGCCCAGACCCTGCGGGTGAGTCGCAGGACGCTCTATCGAAAGCTCGGCGAGTACGGGACCGATAGTCAGCACGACTAGCTCCTCTCCCGTCGTATCGCCCAATCGAAGGTCGGGCGACGAAACGTGCCGGATATGGTCCAGTGCTGATGGGGAAGCTGCGCGGCTGCTAGCTAGGCGGTGCGTGCCTCTCTATCCGACGTGGACCCTGATCCCCTTCCCCCTGCTGGTCCTCGCCATTGCGCTCCTACCGCTGCTCCTCCCGCATTGGTGGGAGAAGCCGACGTTCCAGGCGGCGATTGCCGTAGCTTGCGCCGCGCCGATCGTCGCCTTTTCGCTCAGCACAGGCCACGGTCACGAGGTCTCCGATGCGGCCTACGAGTACCTCGCGTTCATCACGACGCTGGGTGCTCTCTACGTCACGGCCGGCGGCATTCATCTGGCAGGCGACCTCGTCGCCACCCCCAAAGTAAACCTGACATTCCTGCTGCTCGGTTCGCTGCTGGCTAGCCTGGTCGGCACGACGGGGGCGAGCATGTTGCTGATCCGTCCTCTCTTGCGCACGAATCAGCAGCGCGAGCGGACCGCTCACCTGGTCCCGTTCTTCATCGTGATGGTTGCCAACGCTGGCGGCCTGTTGACCCCGCTCGGCGATCCCCCCCTTCTTGTGGGCTACATCGAGGGCGTTCCGTTCTTCTGGACCTTGAAGCTGCTGCCAATTTGGCTGCTCTACGTGCTCTCGATAGGTCTGACCTTCTACCTGGTGGACCGGCAGGCGTTTGCGCGCGAAACGAGCGTCGCGCGAGAGCGCGACGTGCTCGCGCGCTCTCCACTTTCCATGGTCGGTCGGCGCAACGTGGCGTTGCTGCTCGCCGTCATACCGGCGTCAATGCTGCCACCTCTCTACCGAGAGGTGGCGCTTGTCGGCATCGCGGGTGCTTCGGCGCTCGCGACGCCGCGCGCAGTCCACGACAAGAACGCCTTCAGCTACGCGCCCATCATCGACGTGGCACTGGTTTTCGGCGGGCTTTTCCTGTGCCTTGGCCCGGTGCAGGCAGCCTTGTCCAGCGCCGCCCCCAGCCTACCCGTCCAGAAGGCGTGGCAAATGTTCTGGGGTGCAGGCGTGTTCTCGGCAGTGCTCGACAACGCCCCGACCTACTCGGCATTCACCGCCCTCGCGCGGGGTCTACCAGCGGGGGGGCATCCCACGGTCGCCGGGGTCGATCCCTTTCGACTGGCCGCCATCAGCGTCGGTTCGGTAGTCATGGGGGCGACGACCTATATTGGGAACGGGCCGAACCTGATGGTCAAGGCCATCGCCGAGCGAGCGGGCCTGCAAATGCCCAGCTTTTTGCGGTACGCGCTGTTCGCCGTGACCATCATGCTCCCCGCGCACTTGGTAACCACCGTGGCCTTGTGGTGGGTCGAAGATCTTCGCTAACGGCGAATGATTAACCGCGGT
>DATAKF010000312.1:0-38615 GCA_036261775.1 Polyangiaceae bacterium
GGCGCAGCTCCTTGCCCAGCTGAGCGAGCGGCAAGATTTGATCTTCGTAGCTCGGCATCACCACCATTTGCAGACCGAGCGTCACCGGCAAGCCGTCACGCTGCTTGATGGCGACCATGTCCTTCACGTTTTGGCAGACGCGATCGAACCACTCTTCGCGCACACCCATGATTTCGGCGTAGCGCTTGCGCTCGCCGGCCGAGATGTTGATGCGCAGGTAGGTGAGATACGGCAGCACCTCTTCGGCCTTCATCTTCGTGATGGCCAAGCCGTTGGTGCCGACCGCCATCGATAGACCGAGCGAGTGCCCGTGCTTGATGGCGTCAACGAACGCCGGAGAAAGCGTGCTTTCGCCGTCCGAAACGAAGCTAATACCTTTGACGCCAATCTCGGCGCAGTCATCCAAGAAGCGCAAGATCACGTCGCGAGTGATGACCTTGCGATCGTTCTCCTGCAGCATGGCGTAGCAGTACTCGCAGGCGTAGTTACAAGCGCGGGTCAGCGCCATGTCGATGGTAATGGGCGCGATGCGCTCACCGCGCTGCCATGCCTCGACACGCTCGAGGTGCCACGGAATCTTGGTACCGTCCAAGATCAGTTGGGTGTGATCGGTCATGCCAGTCATTACGGGGTCTCCACCAGCGCCAGGCGCCGCAGTTGGTTCTTGTCTTTGAGCTCCTGGACGTAGACCTCGAGGCGCGGGTCCACGCTCGCTTGAAGCTCTCGCTCCAGCGCCAAGACCAGACGCGGCTGGTCGAGCTTCTTCCAGGCTTCGCTCAGGCCCAGCTCGACGCGCACGTCGTAGCGAATAGAAACGACGCCGACGTCGCTCGCGGCCAAGCCAAAACCGGGCAGAATGCGCGCCAGGGCGGCTTCGAGGCGAGCCTTGCGCTCGTCGGGGCTCGCCGCCAGCCAGGCAGGGCGCGGCCGGTCGTCGTGCTGCGAGCGCGTCGCGTCGAAGCCAGAGAGCGAGCGGTAGTGCGCGAGCACGCCGCGCAGCAAGTCTTCAACCAGCGCAAAGTGCGGATGCACGGCGCGGGGCAGCACGATGCCGCTCACCGGTCTTTCCGTGGCCTGCGGCCGCAGCCGGTGCTCGAGCCGCAGCGCGCCGTGAAAGCACGCTTCCAAGATCGGCAAGCCCGTGACCAAACGGCCCAGCTCGGCCAGGAGCAACTGCTGTAGCTCGTTGGCACCTTCGTGGCTGACGCCCAGCACGACGTGGTCGGCGCCGATCAAGAGCCGCAGCGTGCAGCCCGCTTGCGTGAACGTCGCCAGCGTTCCCTTCGCGCTGCTGGGCGCGCTCGCGCCAAGCTCGATCACGCTGGCCAGCTGGCGCAGCTTGCGCTCGTAGCCTTCGAAGCTCTCGGTCTTGCGCTCCGGCAAGACGGGCGCCACGACTGCCCGCTCTGCCACCGGCGCCGCTTTGCGTTCCTGGCTCGTGTCTGCGGTGCCTGTCCTCACGGGAGCGGCTCCCAAGCCCGAAACCTCGAACAACACGGCGCTGCCGCGACGTTCGACGCGGGCCTGACCAAAGTTCTGCCCCAACTCCAAGAGCTGCGCTTCGCTCAGCTGCCCGGCGGTCCTTTCACCGAGCTGCAGACACACCGAGGCGCGCCCCAAGTTGGCGGCAGAGTCGAGCAGGTTGCGCAGGCTGACGCGCAGGTTTTCGTCCGGCACCCACAGCTCGAGGCCCGGCACCTTGGCAGAAAATCCGCGCAAGGTATCGACCAGCGAAACCGAGTAGTCGGCGTAGAGGGCATCGTAGTCGATGACCTCGGCGCTCAGCGGAGTGACGGCGGCTGCGGTGCTCATGCGTAGAATTCCTTGATGCTGGCGGCCACGTGCTCCACGTCCGCGGCGCTCAAAAACTGGTGCACCGGCAGCGACAAGATGCGCTTGGCCTGCTCTTCCGCGACTGGAAACGACCCGGCGCCGTAGCCCAGGCCGCGCGCCGCCGGCTGCAGGTGAATCGGGATTTTGTAGTGAATGGCCGTGCCGATACCGCGCTCGCGCAAGAACTCCTGCAGCGCGTCCCGCCGCTCCACCTGCACCACGAAGGTGTGAAACACGTTGTACTCTTCGGCGCGGCAGGGCGGCATGAACACCTGCGACACGCCCGCCAGCAGATTGCGGTACGCGGCGGCGTTGCGACGACGAGCCTCCGTCACGCTGTCCAGCTTGGGCAGCCGCTCCAGCAACACGGCCGCTTGCAGGCTATCCAGGCGCGAAACGACCCCCCACTCCAGGGCCGTCTCGCGATCCACCAAGCCGTTGCTGCGCGCTCGCCTCAGCCGTTGCGCGAGCTCGGCGTCGTTCGCCAAGATGAAACCCGCGTCGCCCGCCGCGTTCAGGTTCTTGAGCGGGTGGCAAGAAAAGCAGCCCAAATCACCGAAAGTTCCAGCAGCTTGGCCGCCCAGGCGCGCGTCGACGGCTTGAGCCGCGTCTTCGATTACCTTCAAGCCGTGACGACGAGCCAGCTCGAGCAGCTCGGGCATGCGCGCCGCGCGGCCCGTCAGGTGCACCGGCAAGATCGCGCGGGTGCGAGCCGTGATGGCAGCTTCCACGCGCAGCGGGTCGATGTTCTGATCCGGCAGCACGTCGGCGAACACCGGCGTCGCGCCCACGTGAACGATGGCCGAAGCCGTAGCGATGAACGAGTTCGGCGCCGTGATGACCTCGTCTCCCGGCCCGATGCCGAGCCCGCGCAAGGACAAGATCAAAGCGTCCGTACCGGAGCCAACGGCGACGCACTCGCGCGCGCCGAGCCGCTCCGCCAGCTTGCCTTCGAGCTCGGCCACTTCTGGCCCTGCCACCCACTGGCCGCTGGCCAAAACCGCCTGCAAGCGCGGCAAAAGGCCGGCCGCTTCGGCCTCGAACTGCTGCCCCAGCGCCACGTACGGCACCTGCCGCGGAGCCTCGCTGAGCGCGGGGCGCGCCGCCGGAACCGGCTGAGCAAGAGTTGCGGCCGAGCTCGCCATCAGCGCGCGGCCCCGTAGAACTCGCGCACCGTCTCGATCACGTAGTCCTGCTCTTCCCGGCTCAGGTGCTGGTCGCACGGAAAGCTGAGCACGTTGGCGGCCTGCGCGTCCGCGACCGGAAAGTCGCCCTGGCGGTAGCCCAAGTGCTTGAGCCCTTCTTGGCGGTAGAGCGGGATCGGATAGTGCACCTTGCACTCGATGCCGCGCGCCAAGCAGTGCTGCTGCAAGCCCTCACGGTCTTGCGCGTGCACCATGTACAGGTGGTAAACGGTGCGGCGGCCCTCATAGCGCGGCGGCAGCGTGAGCTGCCGGATCGCGCCCAGGTGCTTGTCGTAGTACGCAGCGCGCTCGATACGACCTTGGGTGATGCTCTCGGCGCTGTCGATCAGCCAATTGCCGACCACCGCTTGCAGCGTATCGAGCCTGGAATTGTAGCCAAAGCAGGCAATTTCGTCGCGGTTTTTGAGGCCATGGTTGCGGAGCAGACGCAGTTTGTCGGCGAAGGCGCCGTCGCTGGTGACGATCACTCCGCCGTCGCCCCACACGTTCAGGTTCTTGAGCGGGTGCAGCGAGAAGCCACCGGCAACGCCGTAGGTGCCAGCGCGCTTGCCGCCGATGTCCGCCAAGATCGCCTGGCAGGCGTCTTCTACCAGCGGCAAATTGTGTTTCTGCGCGATGGCTTGCAAACGCGGCATGTCGGTCATGTATCCGGTGAAATGCACCGGCATGATGGCCTTGGTTGCCTTGGTGATGGCGCGCTCGACTTGTGAGACGTCCATGCAAAAGTCGGGGCCGCAGTCGACGAACACGGGCCTTGCGCCGACCTCGTTGATGGCGCCCGCGGTGGCGATGAAGGTGTTGGCCGTGGTGATGACTTCGTCACCGTGACCGATGCCCAGCGCCTTGAGCGGCAGCTTGAGCGCGTCGGTGCCGGAGCCGACGCCAATGGCGTGCTCGGCGCCGATCAGCTTGGCAAAGCGCGCCTCGAACTTGGTGAGCTCGGCTCCCAACGTGAAGTCGCCCGTCTTGACGAAGGCGCGAATCTGCTCGAGCAGCTCGTCAATCTGGCCAAACTGCTGAGAAAGGTAGGAATAGCGAACTTTCATGGGCGTCTCCGCAGCTTTCAAAAAGGCCCTTTGAAGGCCGGATGAGGAATGTCGCAAGGCAGGCGGTCGCGCTCTGCCGTAAGCTCCGCGCTGAGGCTCTGCATGGCTTCGGCTCCTAGCCCCACGCTCTGGCCGATGGCCTCGGCGATCTGCGGCGAGCGCGCGTAGTAGCGTTCGGCCAAGGCTGGCGAGCTGGGCGTCGGGTGAGCCGGCAGGCCCAAGCGCTCCGGCGCGCCCTTCAAGCTGGACCAGCACTCGCGGGTGATGCGCGCGCAGATCTCGGCGCCGACGCCGAAGTCGGCGTAGCCGGTGTCGAGCACGAGGAGTCGCCCCGTGCGGCGAACCGACTCGGCGATCAGCTCGTGGCGCAGCGGGCTGATGACGCGCAGATCGATCAAGTCCACCGAGCAGCCGTGTTTGGCCAGCGCCTCGGCGGCTTGCAGCGCCTCGAGCGTCATGTACGAGCTGGCGACGACCGTGATGTCCTTGCCTTCGCGGATGCAGCGCGGGCCGTCGAGCGTCTCGATCGGCATGATCTCCGGCACGTGACCGGTGGCGTAGTGCACCCAGCGGTGCTCGATGAAAATCACTGGGTTTTCGTCGGCGATCGACGCCAACAGCAGCCGCTTGGCGTCGGCGGCGCTGGACGGCATCACGACCTTCAACCCGGGCAAGTAGGCGAACAGCGCCTCCAGGCTTTGGGAATGAGCCGGCCCCTGCCCCCAGCCGCGCCCGACGATCAAGCGCACCACCAGCGGTACCCGGTGCTGGCCGTTCGAGACGTAGTGAAGCTTGGCCGCGTTGTTTGCCAGCTGCTCCAGCGCCAGGAGCGCGAACTCGACGCGCTGGTGAATCACGATCGGCCGCGTGCCGAGCACGGCGGCGCCGACAGCCATGCCCGTGAAGCCGTTCTCGGCGAGCGGCATTTCGAGGCAACGCCCGGCGCCGAACTCCTTGGCAAGGTTGGCCGTCGTACCGAAGATAGCCTTCGGGTCATTGACGCCCTCGCCCAGCACGATGACCCGGCGGTCGGCCCGCATGGCTTGCACGGTCGCTTCGTGAATCGCGGCGGCTGCGCTGATGACGCGCGGCTCGGCGCTGACGGCGTTGCCGAGCGGTGGAGCCGTTACCGCGCGCAAGGCAGGCGCGGCGTAAACGCGCTCGGCGACGCTGGATTTGGCTGGAAACGGCGCGTTGCGTGCCGCTTCGAAGGCATCGGCGATCTCCGACGAAAGCTCACGCTCCATGGCCAAATCTTGCTCGGCGGTGAAGCCGTGCTGCGCGGCCAGCTCGTCGCGCAGCCGCCGAATCGGGCAGCGCGCCTCGAAGCTGGCAAGCTCGCCCGCCGGCCGGTAGCCGAGGTCGTCGTCGTAGCTCGGGCCGCAGTGCTCGCGGTAGCGGTAGGTGTCGACCACGATCATGGTCGGGCCACCGCCACGCCGCGCGCGGTCCGCTGCTTCTTGGCTGACACGGTGGACGGCCACCACGTCGTTGCCGTCGGCTTCGAGCGTTGGCATGGCGTGCGCCGCGCCCAGCTCGGTCAGCGGGCGCGCTGGCTGCCGCTCACGGAGCTGCGTGTATACCGAGTACAGGTTGTTCTCGACGAAGAACACCACCGGCAGGTCGTGAACGACCGCGAGGTTAGCGGCCTCGTGAAACACGCCTTCTTCGAGGGCGCCGTCGCCCAAGAACACCACGCACACCTGAGCTTGCCCGGTCTGCTTGAAATGTAGGGCCGCGCCAATGCCGAGCGCGATGGAGCTGCCGACGATCGGCACGCTGCACAAGACGCCCGCCGCGTCGTCGAACAGGTGCATCGAGCCACCGCGGCCGCCGCAGCAGCCCGTGGCGCGGCCGTAGATCTCGGCGACCATCGCCTTCAAATCACCGCCCTTGGCCAGGTAGTGGCCATGGCATCGATGCGTGCTGACGATCTGATCGGCTGTTTCCAGCGCCAAGCAGGCGCCCACCGCGGCAGCCTCTTGCCCGATCGACAGATGCACCGGGCAGCGCATCTCTTGCTGCGCGTAGCGTTCCGCGATGCGCTCTTCGATGCGGCGAATGCGCAGCATGCTGCGGTACGCGCGCAGCAGAGCGGCCGTAGCCGAGCTCGTGCCAATCCGCGAGACAGCCAGCGGGGCTGCAGGCTCGGGCAATGCGCCACTATTGGGCATGGGTCTCCTGCATGCGCTTGATGTTGAAGTAGAGCGGGTTGCTGAGCGGGTCGGTGATGCGACCGGCGTCGAAGGCCGCCTTCAGATCGAGCACGGCGCGCTCGACGTTGCGCTTGGGCTCGAAGCCCAGCTGCCGCCGAATCTTCTCGGAAGACACGTGGTACGAGCGCGGGTCGTTGGTCGGCACCACCTCGATCGGCACGTCACCGCCCACGCAGCGCTGCACGATGTTGGCAATTTCGAGCACCGTGTGGTTCTCGCTACCGGCGTTGAAGATCTCGCCGTCGATGCGCTCGGGCGCCTCGGCCAAGAGCTGCAGGTACAGATCGACCATGTCGTCGATGTGAATGTTCGGGCGCATTTGGTCGCCGCCGGTGACGCGGATGCGGCGATTGTTGATGGCGTGGTTGGTCAGAATGTTCACCACCAAATCCAGCCGCAAACGCTTGGCGTACCCGCACACGGTGGAGGGTCGCACGCTGACGGTGGTGAAGCCGGGGGCGCGCTCTTCTTCCAAGATGCGCTCGCACAAGGCCTTGAACTTCGAGTAGTCGGTGAGCGGCTCGAGCGGCAGCTCTTCGGTGACGTTGGCGTCGGCTTTGACGCCGTAGACGCTGGACGATGAGGCGTAGATGAAGCGCTCCACCTTGGCGCGCTTGGCGGCCTGCACCAGCGGGCGAAACGCGTCGGCGTTGATCGACTTGCCCAGCGCGGGATCCAGGTCGTACGAAGGGTCGTTCGAGATGCAAGCCAGGTGAATCACCGCGTCCGCGCCTTCCAGGGCGCGCTCCACGGCCTTCAGGTCGCGGATGTCGCCTTTGACCTCGCGCAGGTTCGGGTTCTTGCGGTGCTCTTCGAACAGGTCTTCGCCGTACAGGTACCAGTCGAGCACCGTCACGCGGTGCCCTTGCGACAAGAGCCGCGGCACGAGCGCCGAGCCCACGTAACCGGCGCCGCCGGTGACCATCACGCTGCGTTGTTTGCTCATTTGACACCCACTGCGATGCGCGGAGCGCTCGGAACGTAAGAAGGCCGCTGCGCGCCGCGCACGCCTTGCACCACCAAATCAGTCACCAAATGCCCGATGACCCCGTGAATTCCCTCGGCCATGCCGTAGTCGTCGATGGCGACGTGCACGCAGCAGTCGCTGAGCTCGAGGGCCGCGCCACCGCCAAAGCCGACCCAAGCGATCGTCTTCATGCCCAGCTCACGCGCGGTGCGCAGGGCCTCCAGCACGTTCGGCGAGTTGCCGCTGGAGCTGATGACCAGCAGCACGTCGTCCGGATCGGCGTGCGCTCGCAGCCGCTCGGAGAACACGTGTTCGTAGCCTTCGTCGTTGGCAAAAGCCGTCAGAGTCGCGACGTTGTCGCTGAGCGAAACGGCGCGCAGCCGGCGCGGCGAGCGGCGCCCGCGGGGGCCCGCGACAGTCTTTTCCAGGTCGCACGCCAGGTGGCTCGCGATCGCCGCGCTGCCGCCGTTGCCGGCGATGAACACCGTTCTGCCTTGGTTGTAGGCGTCGAGCAGGAGGCGCGTCGACGTCATGATCGGCCCGGACTCGAGCTGATCCAGAATGCCCGCGATCGAGCGCAGGTACTCTTTGGTGTATTTGGAATCGATCACGTGACCTCCAGCTGTGACGGTGACTTCAGCGCTCCGGTCGCCCAGGCGTGGCGCGCGCTCTCGAGGCGCGCCGGCGAATCGACGGCGCAGCGGTAACCAACGTGGCGCTCCGCGAACAAGGCGCCGGCGTGCGCCAAAGACGGGAAGACGTCGCGCGGCAGATCCGCGCCGGGCGCCTCCGGCAGTCTCGCCAAACAGGCTCGGGACAGCACGCAAATGCCCGAAAAGGCCCAGGCTGAGCTGCTGCCTTCCATGTTGGCCGCAGCCGGGCGCTCGACGAAGCGCTCGACGCGTTCGCCTTCGCCCAAGACCACGCGGCTGTTCGAGCCGCGCCGCTCGTGAATCACGATGCGCGCTTGCGCGGTCGACTCCAGCTGCCGGCGCGCCAGCTCGCCCAGAGGGTGCTCGCTGAGTACGTCGCCGTAGTGAACGAGCAGGCCTTCGTCGTCGACGAGCGCTGCCAAGGCGCGCGGCGTGCCGGCGGTACCGAGCAGCTGAGGCTCCGGGAAATACTCGATGCTGACGCCGTAGCGCGAGCCGTCGCCCAGGCGCTCGCGCAGCTGGTCTGCACCAAAATGCAGGTTCACGAACACCTCACGAAAGCCCGCCGTGGCCAGCCGAAACAGCGTGTGCTCGACCAGCGAAAACTCACCGACTTCGAGCAACGGCTTGGGCTGTTCACTGCACAGAGCGCCCAAACGGGTGCCGAAGCCGCCGCAGAGCACCAGCGCCTTCACGACGCAGCCCCCAGCCGGGGCAAGGCTTTTCCGAGCACGATCGCGGCTGCTTCCAGCAGGTCCTTGACCACGTGGTGGGGCGGACGCGGGTCGAAGCCGCCCGTGACCTCGATGGGTGGAGCCGTGTGAGCGCCGGTGGTGAGCTGAATGGTGGTGCACCCCGCGCGGTGCCCCGCCACGACGTCGCTCGGGCGGTCGCCGATCATGAAGCTCTGCTTCAGCGAAATGCCGTGCTTGAGCGCCGCCTCCAAGAGCAGCCCCGGCGCAGGCTTGCGGCAGCCGCAGTCGCGCCGATACTCGGGTTCGGTTGCCTGGGGATGGTGCGGGCAGAACAAGAAATCGTCGAGCGAAGGCCCACCAGCGTTCGCGATGCGCTTCTGTATCTGCGCCTGCAGCTCCATCACTGCGTTTTCATTCAGCAAGCCACGTGCCACCACCGTCTGGTTGCTGACCACGACGAGCAGGAAGCCCGCGGCCGCCAGCTGGCTCAGACCTTCCGCGACGCCCGGCGTCAAGACGATGTCGTCCGCGTTCGTCAACGGTCCGACGTCGCGCACCAACACTCCGTCACGATCGAGAAAGACGGCGCGCCGGCCCATGCATCAACCTCGAGCCGCCGCTGTCAGGCGCAGCGAGCGAGCGGGCAGGTGCTCCTGCAGCTGCTCCAAGAGGCGCGCCTTCTTGATGTGTTGGCTATTGCCCATCACGCTGACCTGCTGAGCGCCGGCGAGGTTGCCGAGCACACCGACCAGCTCGGGCGGCACGCCGCCCGCAACGGCCAGCGACGTGATGGCGAGCACCGCGTCACCTGCGCCCACACGCTCCAAGACGCGCGTCGCCAGAGCCGGCGTTTCGAAGGCTCCAGCGTCCTTGTGCAAGAGCAGGCTGCCCATCTTGCCGCGCGTGACGGTCAGAGCCTTGGCGTCGAAGCGCTTCAGCGCGGACTGCGCGAGGCCCATCAGCTCACCGTGCAGGTCGCGAGCATCCAGGCGCAGCTCGCCTTCGTGCAGACAAGCGTAGTCCAAACGGCGGTACTTCGAGAGCGTGTGGTAGCCCTGATTGGCCGCGTTCATCTGGGTATTGACGGCCAGAAACTGCGGGCTCGTAACCAGCTGCTCCACCAAATTCGGCGTCAGAAGCCCATGACCATAGTCCGCCACGATCACCAAGTCGGCCCGCGAAAGCGCGGAGTCGAGCAAGGCGCTCAGCGCGGCTTCGTCGTCGGGACAGAGAGCCGCGGGGTTGTAGTGATAAACACCCATCAGCTTCGCCAGTGAGTAAGCGTCCAGGTAGCGCCGCTTCACGATGGTCGGCGAATCCTGCTTGTAGACGAAGCGCGCGTCGACGCGCGGAGCCAGGGTAGACCGCACGAAGTCCTCTCGCGCGTCTTGCGCGCCGAGGGCGCTCACCAGCTCGACCGACGCGCAGAACTCGGACAGGTGGTTGGCGATGGCTAGGACGCCGCCGCCTTGCGCTTCTTGCGAGACATGCCGGCAGACCAGCATCGGCTCTTTGCCCGACTTGCCGATGGCGTCCGTGTAAACGTATTCGTCGATGATGGTCTCGCCGATCAGCGCGACCCGCATGCCACGCAGCCGCTCGAGCTCGGCGGCCGCGAAGTCAAAGGAGAAGCGCTGAACCCGTTTCATGGCGTCGCCTCGGCGCGACGGCTGGGGTCGAGGTGCTGGAACCAGGCTTCGGTAGCGACCGAAATGGTCTCGGGCGTCCAGACCGGCGCTTGCTGGAAGTGCCCAATCTGCTCGAGCATGATGCGCGCCCCCTGCTCGATGCTGACCTGCGGCTGAAAGCCGAGCGCCGCGCGAATGCGCGTCGTGTCGGCGTGCGTGCAGTCCGGCTCGCCAGGGCGCTTCGGGATGTGCACCGCGGAGCCGCCCAGCAGCTCGACGATGCGATTGACGCTGATGGGTCGACTCGAGCCGACGTTGAACACCTGACCCGAGAGCGAGCTCTTGGCCGCGCGCAAGAAGGCGTCGACCACGTCCGTCACGTAGGTGAAATCGCGCGTTTGGTTGCCGTCGCCCACGATGGTGTACGGCTTGCCCGCCAGCTTTTGCGCCAAAAAGACGCCAAACATGGCGCCGTACGAGCCCGTGGTGCGCGCTCGCGGCCCATAAACGTTGAACAGGCGCAGCGACACGACCGGCAGCCCGTACACCGAGCACCAGTGCAGGGCTGCTTGCTCACCGAGCAGCTTGCTCAGCGCGTACGGGTACTGCGGGCGCATTTCGGCGCTCTCGGGCGTCGGGAAGGTGTCTGGGATGCCGTAGCAAGACGACGAAGCCGTGTAGACGAAGCGCTTCACGCCGGCTTCGCGCGCGGCTTCCAGCACCGCGAAGGTGCCGTCCACGTTGGCGCGCGTGTAGTCGAGAGGGCGCTCGATCGAAGGCACGATGTCGGCCAGCGCCGCCAAGTGATAGACCTCGCGAGCGCCGCGGAAGATGCCCTTGGTGCGCTCGCGTTCGTTCACGTCCAGCTCGTGCACCGCTAGGCGCGATTCGCTCGACAAATGCTGCAGGTTTTCGAGGCGTCCGGTGGCCAGGTTGTCGATGACGTGGACCTCGGCCCCTTCGGCCAACAAGGCTTCCGTCAGACTGCTACCGATGAATCCGGCGCCGCCCGTGACCACGACTTTGCGCGTGCTCTCCGACATCGGGCCCTCCAACTGCAAGCAGCGGGCCAGCCGCGCTGCACCCAGTCGAACCGCACCCGACCGGGAAACCGGTAGCTTTGTACGGAGAGCCAGCCGAGGACTTGAGCGCTGTCTCGATTCAGTACGTCGAGCGTCGGCGGCTTGACACCCTGGGCCCTGGGGGATGTCAGGCGCTTGACGCTGTTGTCTCGCTCCGCGACGCCCAGGACTGGCGGCGTTAGGCATGCGAGTTGCTAGTCGGTCGACGTGACAGCCGCTCTCGATAGTGAAGCTCTGAGGCTCGTCGACCAAGCCTTCGCGCGGGACGGACGGGCCCCCGGCGACGTGCGGCTGGTGATGGTGCTCGGTTCGCGAGGAGGCGCACTGGTGCAGGCGGTGCTCGCGCGGGCGCCAAACCTAGCGAAGCTGCTGGTGCTCGAGCCTGAGGCAGCGTCCTTCGACCTCGTTCAGGCGCTCAGGGCGAGCGACGCGCGCGCGGCCGAGCGCTGCAGCGTGCTCGGGCCAGCGGAGCTGCAGGGCTCGCAAGACTTCGTGGCGGCTTACCTGACGCTCGGGCAATTCTTGCTGGGCTCGGGGCTGCCGCCCAGCGCCCTCACCTGCGTCGTCGAATCGAAGACGGCGGAAGCTCAGCCGGGCCGCACGCTGCTGCGCGCCGCGACCGATCTGACGCGCAGCTTCAGCAGCGAGTTCTTACGGCTGGTGGCTGGACGGCCCGAGTTCGCCAGCGTGCTCAACGGCATCGCGCAGTACTTGGCGCAGCACGGCGATCACTACCAAGCGCTGAAGTTCTATTCGAGCGTCGCGCCCCAGCAGATGACCGCCGCGCTCGTGCACGGCGCGTTCGGGTGCCTGCTGGCGCTCGGCAACGCCGAGCTTTGCGAGCATTGGCTGCGCGCCATGCCACTCGACGAGCCCAGCCGCGAAAGCTTACGCCAAGGCATCCCGGCCGAGCTGCGCGAACGCCAAGCGACCCGGCAGGCGCAGCTGGAGCGCAACTTGAGCTACCTCGAGGCGCAGTTCCCGAGCGCCGTCGCCACGCTGCGCAAGACCGAACCGGCGGCGGACCTGTTCGCGCTCGAGCTTCCAGACCAACCCTGGCTGCTCAAGGCGTTCGGTCGAGATTGGGCCACGGAACGGCAGGACTATCCGCTCTTGGTGCGCGCTCGCGGGCTCGCGCTCAGCGAAGAGAACCCACTGACGGACCTTGGAGAGCTGAACGACGCGCTCGTTGCCTGCGCTCAGCAGGGACAAGACCACGTGTGGCTCGGCAGCATCGTCAAGTACGCGATGTTCGCGATCAACGTGATCTCCCAGCCAAGCCTCTTGACCCTGCACGGCTGGCGCCGCGTCACCTTCTTGCAAGAGCAAGACGCGGGGGCGCTGGTGCATTGGCTCGGCACGGTCGAGCTCCAGCCGTGGTTCGACCGCGAGCAGGTGCGGCTCACGGTAGGCGCCGACGCCGCCAGCGAGCTGGTGCGCGGCTTGGTCGACAACTTGGATCAAGCCGTGCCGGAGCTGGGGATCGGCGTGCCCGCCGAGTCGAGGCGGCAAGTCTTGCAGCAGCGCCTCCACAAGCTCTCGCGCGCGCCGGAGCTGTTCGCGGCCCTGGAAAGCCGCTACCAAGGGCACCCCGAGAGGCTGCGCGCGGTGCTGCGCGAACGGCAGCGTCCGCTCAAAATCGCGCTGATGACATCGCGCTACACCACCGTGCTGCAGCACGTGACGCGCGATCTCGCCGAGGGCTTCGAGCAGCTGGGGCACGAGACCTGCGTGCTCTGGGAAGAGCGCGCCGGCGAGGGCATGATCGCCTATCGAACCGCCGAGCGCTTGCTCGAATTGGAGCCGGACTTCATCATCGTGCTCGACCGCATTAGGCCGGAGTACGCGGGTCTCTTGCCGAGCGGCATGCCGGTCGTGACGTGGGTGCTCGACGAGCTGCCGACGCTGAAGGATCCGGCCGCCATTGCCAAGCTCGGCTCGCTCGATTTGGCCTACGGCTTCAACGGCGCCGTCGAGCGTAGCTTCCGCGCGCTCGGCTACCCGCACGTGGACCAGCTGCCTTTCGCGGTGAATCCGTCGCGCTACTTTCCGGAGCCGCCCGAGGCCAACGCTCGCGGCATCGCCTTCACGACGCATATCGGCCAGTTCAGCCACGACCCAGCGGGCGCGCCTGGCCTGAACGCGCTCTTGGCGCGACGCTTCGACGCCGAGCCCGAAATTCCGCTCGAAATGTTCCGCATCGTACCGATCTTGGAGAAGGCGATGGCGGAGCTGGGGCTGGCCGCGTCGCCTGACGCATCGCGACACTTGGCCTACCACGGCTTGCAATTGGCGCGACAGCAGGACCGCGAGCGCGTCGCGCAGCGCATCGTGCGCGCGGGACTACCGCTGTCCGTCTATGGCCTCGGTTGGGACAGCATGCCGGAGTTCAAAGCCATGGCGGGCGGCGTCGTACCGGCGGGCCCGGAGCTGCGCCAAGTCTACCGCAAGCACCGCGCCGTGCTTCACATCAACCGCGGCTGCAACATCCACCCGCGCGTGCTCGAAACCATGTGCTCGGGCGGCCTGGTGATCGCGCGCTGGGACCCGCTGGACGAAGCACCCGGTGAAACGCGCGACCAGCTGGGCGACGATCTGAAGCTATTCAAGAATCACGAAGAAATGCTGGCGCTGTTTCAGCGCGCCGTGCACGACGACAGCTTCAGAAATGAGCTAATTTTGCGCGGCCAGGCGCGGGTGCTCGAGCACCACACCTACCAAGCGCGAGCACGCAAAGTCTTGGCAGGCCTCACCGAGCTGGTCGAACAGCACTTGCAAAAGCCAGCTTCGGCGCACGCTTCCGAGCTTGCTGCGCGGAGCGCTCATGCCTGAAGCAGCGAGGGCCGTGCAGCTGCCCAGTCACGGCCCGGCCGGCTCGCTCCGTCCCGACCCAGCCGAGCTCGCGTTTCCGGCGCTGCCCAGCGAATCGGCACGCAGCTGCGTGCGGCAGCTGCTCAGCCGCTACTGGGCCGTACAGCCCGAAGGGCTCGCGCGCGCGCTGGAGTTCTGCGAGCGCCTGAACGAAGCCAGTCGCCAGGGCGGAGCCCTGCTGTTCGTCGCCGTACACCGCGAAAATTTCCCGACCTTGAGCTACCTGGTGCACGGCCTCCGCGCCCGAGGGGTGCGCGCTTTCGGCGTGTACCTGATGTCGCCGGTGGACGAGAGCGCGCCGGCTCCGTTCGAGGACTGCACGTCGTGTCGCGGTTCTTGGGGGCTCTTGACCGAGATTTTGCTGCGCGCACCCGATGTGCCCGTGTACCTGCAGGCCCACGCCACGCGCGTGTTCATGAGCCAGTTCTTTCACGCCTTGCGGCCCGAGCTGCGCGTGTTTCAAGAGGTTTACGACTGGATGGACGCCTTCGTCGATCCCGAGCACGAGGCCGTGTTCGAAGCAGAGCGCGTCTTCAGCCGTCCCGAGATCGAGGTCATGCGCGCCTCCGAGCGCTACGTGCGCACGCGAACCAGCGGCTTCATCTACAAAGACGGCGGCTCGCCGCTGGCTCAGCTCTTGGCGGAGTCGACGGTGCCTTCGGTGCAGCTAATGCCGTGCCCGCCCAAGGACTTTCAGCTCCCTCCGCGGCCCGCGCCGCCGGGGCCGGTACGTTTGGCGCACGCTGGGGGGCTGCGCAGCGCCGGTATCAGCCGCGCTTTCGCCGATATCTACACGGTGCCGCTGTACCGCGACTTGCTGGCACAGGGCTGCGACGTAACGGTGTTTCCGTCCGCCGTGGGCCCGGGCGGCTTCGAAGCCGCGTTCGGCGATTACCGGCGCTTGGCCGAGGAGCATCCGCGCGCGCACCTGCGTGAGCACCTGGAGCTGCGCGAGCTGACCCACGCGCTCCACGGCCAGTTTCACTACGGCATCCTGCTCTACCACTTCAACCCCGACCTGATCGTCGGGCAACGCCACCTACGCGGCGCTTTGGCGAGCAAGCTCTTCGTGTATTGGGCCGCGGGCTTGCCAGTCCTCGTCAGCGAAGAGCTCGAATACATGGCCACCCTGGTGCGCGAAACCGGCGCTGGCCTGGTGGTGTCACGCGCGGAGCTTTCGACGCTCGCCGAGCGCTTGCAAGCGCTCGACTACGAAGCGTTGCAGGCTCGCGTCATCGAAGCCCAAGAGCGCTACCAGGTCGAGCACTTCTTGCCCGCCGTCATGGCGCTCCTCACAGCTTCGCCTTCCAAAGCTTCTGCCTCTTGATCGGCCCAGCTACGTACTGCCCGCGCGGCGGCGGCACGTAGCTGACCCACCAAAATTCTGCGGAGCGCAGGCGATCGCCGGGCTTGGCGCGCGGCAAAGACCGCAAGTAGCGCGCCAGATCCGTGCGGTAGCGCGCGTTGCGCGAGTCTTTCATCGCGAAAAAGTAGTCGGACAGCGCGATGGAGTGCGGCGTCAAGCCGCTGCGGACGCCCTCGAAGTCCGGCGCGAGTCCCGTGAACGGATCGAGGTGACGGCCGTCCGCCGTTACCGCGTCGACGACCATGGTGCCGTCCTCTCTAGGCGCGTCGGGCGCGAACATGGACCAACCTTGAAACCCGCGCAGGTACGGCTTGTAGCCGTCAATCCACGGCCCAGGGTCGACCTTCAGCTGCTTGGGAATGGCGCGGTTAGAGGACAAGACGCTGCCCGTCTCCACCACCAGCATCCAAACCAGCAGCGCCTCGCGCAGCCTAAACAGCCGCGCCTGCCAGGGTGACGAGAGCGGGCGCCTCGCAGCCGCGGAGCCCAAGCGTCGCCGCAGCGCCCACACGACGCGCGCCCGGTAGCGCCGCAGCCGCCACAGCTTGGCCGGCGAGAGGCTCGGCAAGCGCGCTGCCAGCCAATCCCAGGCCGCGCCCGGTACCGCCAACCAGACCAGGCAGATCATCGCGTACGAAAACGGCCCCAAGGTCAGGCACGCAGCGATGCCCCCGTGCAGCAGCACCGCGAGCACGAACGCCGCCGCGCGACTCTGCAGCGGGTGCGAGGGCCACAGCAACAGCACCGGTAGGATGAACTCGGTGCGCTTGGTCAGCCAGCACGCCAACGGCGAAAACCACCTCGGCTCGTGCGCGGAGAACCAAACGGCCAGCGGCGTGTTCACGCGATGCTGCCAAAACACCAAGTGCACGGCGTCGCCCAACCGCCAGGTCTGCCCCGACTTGTGGACCGCATTCAGCCAATAAATGACCGACGCCTGCAGCAAGATGGCGAGCGCCGCCAGGCTGTACACGGGCGTCCGGGCTTCGGCGCGCGCCGCGACCCGCGCTTTGATCGTCGAAAGCGCGGCGTCACGGCGCAACGCATCGAGTGAGAAGCGATCCGCCAAAGGCAAGAGCAGCGTCCACGTCAGCAGCAGGATGACCGTGCCGGTGCCGCCGTCCTCGAAGAACAAGTTGCGCGCGTTGAGGCTGGCGTAGCCCAGCAGCGCCAGCACCTGCATCACCCGCGTAAAGAGGCCGAGCCCGTAGAGCACGAACACCAGCGCGAGCCCCGCGAAGGCCCATTCGACAGCTCCGGCGCTGGCCAGGCTGAAGAAGAACGACGTTTGATGCGCGGCCTGCGGCACCTTGCGCAGCGCTGCGTTGGTCAGCACTCCTTCGTTCGACCAGAGCAGCGCCGCGTCCGGCCAACGCCGTAGCAGGTCGTAGAGCAAGACCAAGCCGAGCCCGACGCGAAACACCCCGAGCACGCGGCGATCGAGCCGGAAGTAGGCCTCTTGGATGGAGCGGAACCAGGCAGGCACGACAGCGAGCGATCTAACACGATCGCGTCAAAAATGAGCGCATCTAGCCATTTTCGGCGGAGCCGCGCCGCCAGAGGTAGCTCAGCACCGGGTCGACCTTGCCGTGTCCGAACGGCGGCGACACCAGGAGGCTCAGCCGCGCGCAGTACCGCGGACGCGCGGCAAGAGCTCGGCAAAGTTGCAAGGTTTGGTGCGGATGTCGAGCTGCGGCAAAATGATCTTTTCTAGCGCCAGCTTGACGGCGCCGGTCGAGCCGGGCAGCAAAAAGACCAGCGTGCCCTGGCACAGCGCGGCCTCGGCGCGCGACTGAATGGTGGCCGCCCCAATGTCCGCGTACGACAGGTAACGGAACAGCTCACCAAAGCCCGGGATCCATTTGGTCACGTGCGGCGTGAGCGCTTCGGGCGTGACGTCTCGCGCCGTGATGCCAGTGCCGCCAGTCGCCAGCACGACGTCTACGCCCTCGTCTTGGATCAGGTCCGAAAAGATCGCCCCCAGGACGGCCAGGTCGTCGGCCACGATATGCCGCTCGGCCAGCACGTGGCCGGCGGCCTGCACGGCCTCGGCAATGAAGCCGCCACTTTTGTCGGTTTCCAGCGTGCGGGTGTCGCTCACGGTCAAGACGGCGATGCGAAGCGGAGTAGGCGTGGACACGGGGCCGAAACGCTAGCACTTTTGCGCGGTGAGGCGCCGCGTGTCCTGCTGGTTGGTGCTGCTGCTCGGTCTGAGCAGCTGCGGACGCTCGCCACCGGCGCCGGTTCCCGACCTCGGGCAAGCCCACGCCTCCGCCCAGCCGCCCCGCCATCCCGCAGCGGTGGCCAGCGCGCTGCCGAGCGCCACGGCGCTGCCACGTGTTGCAGCAGCACCGAGCACCCCGCCCGCCGAGCCGCGACCGCGACGGCGTTTCGCCGGAGGTGGTCCGCAAAGCGTGAGCGGGCGCCTGGGTTTGGTCACCTCGAGCGAAGCCCAAGCCACGCGCGCTGGCGTCGCGATGCTGGAGCAAGGCGGCAACGCAGTCGACGCCGCGGTCGCAACTGCGTTCGCGTTGGCGGTCACGCACCCGAGCGCGGGGAACATCGGTGGCGGCGGCTTCATCTTGGTGCGCGCCCCAGGTCGCGACGCCGTCACGACCGCCATCGACTTTCGCGAGACCGCGCCGGCCGCGCTGACCCGCGCCGGGTTCGACAAGATGCAACGTGGCGGGGCCAAGGGCGGCGCCGCGGCCGGTGTGCCCGGCAGCGTGGCGGGGCTTCTGATGGCGCACGAGCGCTTCGGCAAGCTGACACGCGCCGACGTGCTCGCCCCCGCCATAGCGCTGGCCCAAAAAGGCTTCGTGCTCGCGCGCCGCCAGGCCGAGCTGCTCGCCGCCAGCTACGACGCCTTGGACAAAGACGCAACGCTGGCCAAGCGCTTCGGCAAGGACAAAAAGCCCAGAGGCCAGGGCTCACGCATCGTGCAGCCGGAGCTTGCGAGAGCCCTGCTGCGCATTCAAGCGGACGGCGCCGCCGGCTTTTACAGCGGTCCCACCGCGCTCGCCCTCACGCGCGCGCCAGGCTCGCTGATCAGCTTGCAAGATTTGGAGCGGTACAAGGCCGTCGAGCGGACGCCGCTGCGGTCGACCTACCGCGGGCTCGGCGTCGAAACGATGCCTCCACCTTCCGCGGGCGGAGTCGCGGTGACTGAGATGCTGGGCCTGTTGGAGCTACTGCGGGCTCACGAAGCAGACGGCGCGCAGGAGCTGCACTTCTTCTTGGAGGCTTGCCGACGCGCACAAGCCGAGCGGCGCTTCGGCGTGAGCGATCCGGATGGGCTCGACGCGAGCGCGCTGGAGAATGCACTCCTCCGCTTCACATCGCCCGACGCGCTCTTGGCGCGGGCGCCGATCGAGCGCGAGCGAGCGACGCCCTCCAGCGCGCTCACCTCGCTGTATCCCGGCGCCGAGACCGAATCCGAGCAGACGACGCACCTCAGCGTCGTCGACCAAGCCGGTATGGTGGTGAGCCTCACGACCACGCTTTCAGCGTCTTTTGGTGCAAAAGTGACGGCGCCCGGCACCGGCGTGGTGCTCAACAACTCGGTGGCCTCGTTCAGCAACCGGGGACCGAATCAGCCAGCGCCTGGACGCCGCACCACGAGCTCGATGGCGCCGACGCTGCTGCTCGACGATGGCCAAGTGGTGCTCGTGCTGGGCACGCCCGGCGGCGACACGATCCCCAGCACCATCGTGCAGGTGCTGCGCCACGTTGTGGACCACGGCTTCGCGCTCGATCGCGCCGTCGCAGCGCCCAGGCTCCACCAAAGCTTCTTGCCGGATCGCGCGCGCTTCGAAACCAAACGGCCGCTCGAGCCCGAGCTGGTCAAAGCCCTAAAGACCTACGGTCACGCGCTCAGCGGCTCGCACCTCGCCATGGGCGATTCGAACGACATCTTGCTCGAGGACGAGCAAGCGTACGCGGTCGCGGATCCGCGCGGGGGCGGGCTAGCGCTAGCTGCCACCAACGTCGTCGCGCCGCCCGAGCCGGCTGCGTCGGCCTCCCCGCCCTAGCCCGCGCCGAGCCCCACGTCGGGCGCCACCGGCAGCGCTGGCGCGGTCGGGCGCGACGCTTGAATGTCCCTCAGCAGGCGGTCGAAAGCTTCGCGCTCGAACGGCTTCGGCAGGTGCCTGACGCCCTCACGCCGCAAGAACGTCGCGACCTCCGGCACCGTCGCGCCGCCAGTGATGAACACCAGCTTGCGGAGCAGCTCCGGCACTTGCTCGGCCACGGCGTCGTACACGTCTTGGCCGGAGCCGCCCGGCATCATCACGTCACACAACACGAGGTCGACGGGCTCGCCGTGAAACAGGCGCTGCACCGCCGCGCGACCGTTCGGGGCGATCGTCACGTCCATGCCCGTCAACTGTCGAGCGATGGCGCGCGCCACGGCGGGGTCGTCGTCGACGACCAAGACGCGCCAACGCTCCGCCCGGCGCGGCTGCGCTGCTGACTCCGGCACCTGATCGGTCGGGCCCGAACCCGGCCGCGCTACGGCAAGCTGACCCTCGGCTGGCAACACGACGCGAGCAGTGGTGCCACGACCGACGCTGCTCTCGAACTCGAGCCGACCACCGAGCGCGTCGACGATGCCGCGCGCCACGAACAGACCGAGCCCCGTGCCGCCGCGCTCGAGCCGCGTCGAAAAATACGGCTCGCCCAAGCGCCCCAGCGCGCTCGTCGGAATGCCGACGCCGTTGTCTTCGATCTCGGCGTACACCTCGCCGCTGCCGTTCATGCCCGTGCGCAACGTGAGGCGGGGCTCGCCGCGCTTGGCATCGCGCACCGCGATGGCGGCGTTGAGCAGCAGATTCACGAGCACCTGGCGCAGCCGCACCGGATCGGCCAGCACTGACGCGGCGCGAGAGCGCTCCCAAACGACGGCGGTGCCGGGCCCCACCTCGTGAGAAACCAGCTTCAGCGCCGTCTCGAACACCTCGCCCAGCTCGAGCGGCTGGCGCTGCTCGACGCTGGGTAGCGAGTACGAGCGCAAATCAGCCACGACACGCTGAATCTGCTTGGTGCCCACGAGCGCGTCGTGCAGCAGCTCCAGCGTATCGGCCGGCGGAGAGCCCGCCTGAACGGCCGCCTCCAGGTGCTCCAGGTTGGCGCGAATGTACGTGAGTGGATTGTTGATTTCGTGACCCACGCCCGCAGCCAGCTGTCCCAGCGCCGCGTGCCGCTCGGCCACGGCCAGCGCGTCTCGCGCTTCGTCACGTTCGAAGGTGCGACGCGACACCTGCTGCGCCAAGTCTTGCCCGAGCAGCTCGAGCGCGCGGGCGTCACGCATGACGCGGCGCAGCGTCTCGACCAGCAAGGTGAGCACGATGGCAAGAAAGCCCAAATCCCCGAGGTAGATGAACTGAACCAGGCCATTGGCGACCAGCGCCTCGCCCACGCCGCACACGAAGAACACCGAAAAGCCGATGACCCGCACCAAGGCATCCGGCTCGCCGCGACGCCAATCACGGATGAAGCGCGCGAACGGCAGCGTGAGCAGGACCAACATGCCCGCCGCCAGCACGTCGGCGTAGAGCGAGGTGTGCGCCTGCCGGTACGCGACGCCGAGCCACGGCACCCGCACTTCCATGAAGCCCGGCGTCGTGGCAACACCGGGGATCAGCGCAATCGCGCCCAGCAACACCGCTAGCGAAACCACCAGCTTGAGCCGGCGCGGCAGATCGCCCCACGGCCGCTCGGGCGACGAGAACGCCACCACGACCCAAGCGGAACAGTGCACCGACGCCAGAAAGAAGTTGAGCACGCCGGTGCGCCGCACGAGCTCGGGGTCGAGCCAGGGCAGCGAGAACATCACGTCGACCGCCGCGTAAAAGGCGGCCGAAAACGCTATCAGGGTGAAGAGACGCGCGCGCTGCCAGCCGGGCGCTCGCGCCACGACCACGAACATGCCACCCATGCAGAAGAGGAGCAGGGAGGCCGCGAAGGAGATGAGCGTCGCGAGGTTCACGCTGAGGCCAGAGACCCAAGCGTGACACACGTCCTTCCGGCAATCTATCGGCTGACATTGCCCTACACGAGCAGCTCAGGGCCCTAGCCCAGAATCGCCCGTGGCGTCGGCGAGCGTATCTACAACTCCAATGGGTTACGAGCAGCGATTGAGCACCAGCGGCGAGCACGCTTCGCGAAGCAGGCCGGGCTCGTTGCGCAGCAGCACGTGACGCACGCCGCTGCCTTCTTCGACGCTGGGCAGCGCGCTGGTTTGGATGACCTCGACGGCGCTGGCGGGCGGCGCGGGGGCGGCAGGCGGCGCGCTCGGCGCGATCAAGATCGGCGCGGGCGTAGGCACTGGAGACTCGGGCGCTGCTACTGGCCGCTCGCTGCGCAGGTGCGGCATCGACAGCACGCCGACGTGAATCTCCGGACCTTCGCTGCTCGGAACCATCGACGCCGGCGTCTTGGAGATGGCGGCGGGCATCACGCTCGAGATGTGACCCGAAGAATCTTGCGGCTCGTCGTCTTGGTCTTCGTCGCGCGCTTCGCGCTGAGGCACGACGCTCGGGCCGACCAAGCGCGCCATCGCGGATAGCTGACCGTCGGTCGCCTGCGACGGAGCCGAGGGGCTAACGCTCACGCCCATGGGGGACATGCTGGGCACGTCGACGCGGATCACCATCGGCCCACGACTGCTGGGCGGCGGCTCGGAAATCACGGGGCGCGGCGGCTCGGAGATGGCGATGCGGGTCTCGGCGGGCGGCAGCATGCCGACCAAACCGGCTGCAAAGGGCTCGACCGGCATGTCCACTGGCGGCGCCACCGAGCCGTGCAGCGTGCTGCGATCATAGTCGGGGATCACGCTCGCCATGGGCGGCAGGTCGACCTGACCGTTGACCTTGAGCTGCTCTTGGCCGTCTTCCTTCAGCTCTTGGCCGGTGGTGTCGCTGGTCGCGCGCGGCGGAGTGCGCGGCGTGAGATCGCGCATGAAGCGCAGCTTGATCCACAGCTTGAGACCAATCGGCAGCACGAGCGCCCACACCACGGTCATGAGCAGCGGCGCCAAGAGCGCGGAGAACCCGGTATTGCCCGAGCTCCAAGCGCTGGCGACCGAGCCGAACAAGCTGAGCACCACGACGCTGCCCACGGCCGTCAGCAGGCTGGGCGGCAGCCGATAGCCGGTCTTGAACTCGATGAACTCGTCTTCGCACAGCGAGCACCACTCGTCGGCGCTGCTCTGGTGGTTCGGACACACGTGCCCGCCGCATGCTTGGCAGACGTTGCCGTAGCTGCCGGTACCGCAGACCACACACGACAGCTTCTTGGGCACGTCGGCCGTCGCTTGCTCGGAGCCAGGCCGAATCGAGCCAGGCGGATCGGAGTCCGTCGGCACGATGGACCCACGCGTGGGCGCGATGCTGGTCTTGGCGCGCGGCGACAGCGAGCCGCCGCGCGGGCGCAGCGACTGAGGAACTTCGAGCCGAGGATCGGCGGCCTCCAGCTCGGCTTCGCCGTGCGAGCGGGCTTTGCTGCGATCGCGCAGCGCCGCCAAGTCGTGCCACATGGCTGCGAGCTGCGGCTCGGAGATGTCCAGGTACTGAGCCGCTTCGCTGGCAGCGACGAGCTGAATGCCCTCTTGCTCCTGCCGGCGGCCTAGCTCGTAAGCGAGCAGATCGGCCAGGCGCAGCGTCTGCACCATGGCGGAGAGCAAGCTATCTTGCAGCGCGCGGGCGGGCTGATGGTGCCAGGCGATCACCTTTGGCACCGGCTCCGGGATGTTCCACGCCGTCAGCACGTGCGCGCCGAGCGTTGCGTGATCGAAGCCAAAGACGCGGCGCTCTTGCTCGTGAACGCTGTCCGGGTTGCCGCCGAACTCGCGGAGCAGCGCCGGGTAGACCTCGCGCTCGGTGTCGAGCAGCATGATCTTGCCGATGTCGTGCAAGAAGCCGCACGTAAACAGCTCATCGTGGGGCAGGCCCAAATGCACGGCGAGGTAGCGACACAGCGAGCCCACGACCGCGGCGTGTTCGAGCAGCTCGGCAGCCAGCGAGTTGCTGCTCTCGAACAAGTCCAGGATCGCGGCCGTGGTCGCCACCTGATTCAGCCGCCGCGTGCCGACCAGCACCGCGGCGTGCCGCACCGACGTGCAGCGAACCTTCAAGCCGTAGCCCGCCGAGTTGACCAACCTGAGCAGGCGGGCAGAGAGCGCAGGGTCGCTCTCCAGCACCACCACCACCTGCTCGATGCGCGCACTCGTGGTGCGGGTCAGCTCTTCGAGGCGTTTGGCCGCAACGGGAAAGGGCTTGGCGCCGACGATGCGCGCCGCAGTTGCGGCTAGGCTCTTACTCGCCGCTTCTTCTGCGTCTTGGTCTCGCCCCCCGAACCATTCGTTCTCGTCTTGACCGAAGTTACCGGGAGATAGCGAGGCTGACACGGCTCTTGCCCTTTGCTCGTTTCGAGGTCACTCAGCCGCGGAGGTCGCGGCCTGGTCGGCGTTGGCCGGCTCCTTGGCGCGCGCTGCTTCCGGCAGAGCAAAGAACTCACGGGTCGAGTAGCGGGTGCCCTCGAGGATGACCTGGGCGCCGCGACGTGTCGCCGCGTTGACCACGATCGGTGCCAAGAGGTTGACGGTCGCGGGCTGGCCGCTCAAGGCGCACAGCACGACCATGACGGCCAGGGTCTCTTCGTCCCCCTCGAGGCCGGCTTCTTGCGCCGCGGCGCCGACCGGCACGTCCGGGTACATTTCTCCGAACGCATGGGCCGAAACGACGGGAAATGCCAGGCCCGGAGTCGAAACCGACTGAAGCCAAGCGATGTATCCGCTGCCCTGATGCGGAACGAGGGCAAAACGCTGCTCCGACGGGAAGCCGATGACGCCTGCTGGGAAACTCAGCAGCTCGTCTTCGTTGATTTCAAGGGTGCCGAAACGCTGGCTTTCGATGTTCATGGTGAGATCCTGAAGAGGTTGTTTGGTCGGTGGTGCCGCCCGGGGTTGGTTTTTCGGGAGGCTTGTTTCAGGTCTTGCAATCGCAGTGCCAGCCGTCCTTTGCCGGCCGAAGTGGGCTGAGGCTCGCGTGACGAGTCGAGACCGCTCCGTAACCGGATAGAACGGCCGGGCCGGCCGCTCCTTAAGGGCCCCGCTACAGCCCTAATTTCTCGGGAAAGTGCGGGTCAAACGCGCGGGCGCGGGGTCGGGCGACGCTCGAGCCGGGCACGGATCAGGTGCACGGCTTCGGCGTGCAGCTGGCAAACCCGGGACTCGGTCACGCCCAGCACTTCGCCGATCTCACGCAGGCTGCACTCTTCTTGGTAGTGCAGCCCGAGCACCAACTGCAGGCGCTCCGGCAGGTCGTCGATGGCGTGAGCGATCGAGTCGACCAGCTCGGCGCGCGACGTTTGAGTCTCGGGCGACGGGTCGTGATCGGCGGGCTCGGAGATGCTCGAGATCTCGAGGCGCGCAAAGCCAGCGTCGGAGATCTCCGTCAGGAGCTCTTGGTAGGCTGGCAAGGACAAGCCCAGCTCGCCCGCCATCTCGTCTTCGTTCGGCGTGCGGCCGAGGCGCTGAGTCAAATCCGATGCGGCGTCGGTGATACGCCGAGAAGCGCCGCGCAGCTTGCGCGAGAGTGGGTCCAAAACCCGCAAATAATCGAGGATTGCGCCGCGCACCCGATACGAGGCGTAGGCCTCGAAGTGCTCTTCTTCCATCTCGCCGGTGCGGCGTTGGAGCGCTTCGGCCATACCGACCCAACCAGCCGAGAGAATATCGTCGAAGGTGAGCGTCGACGGCAGCGTGCGGATCGTGCGCATCGCGATACGGCGCACCAGCGGCATGTACCGGTCGTACAGCTCGCGATCGCCTTGCCCTTTGGGGGCACTTCGGCTGGGGGCCTGACTCACCAAAGACTCCAAACCAATCTCACGCATCTGCCGGGAGGACGGCGTCGACTACTGCTTCAACCGAGGCTTCCCGGATGTCCTCGGGAACCCGGGGACCACTACAAAGGTAAGCTATCGGGATATTCGAGGGAAGCGCCGCGTGGAGAACTCCGCCCGCTTCGACCGTTTCGTCCAGCTTCGTGATCACGACCTCGGTGGGGGCCGGCACCTCGTACAGCCCGGACACCCGCGCCACGTCGCTCGCGCGCAGCCAGGCCGGCAGCACCAGCAAGGCGTGCTTCTCCATGTCCTCGGTCATGCCCGCCAAGCAGTCCGGCAAGACCCAGCTGGAGGCCGGCGTCGAGCGACCGGCGGTGTCGATGAGCACGATATCGGCGGTAATTTCGGCCAAAGCGCGGCGGAAGCTGGCTCTGTCCGACGCAATTTGGAACGGGATACCCATCAGGGTTGCGTACCGCTGCCACTGCTCGACGGCGCCCACCCGAAATGTATCCAAGCTGATGACACCGACGCTACGTCCCAAATCAAGACGCGCTCGCGCGGCCAGCTTGGCCAAAGTGGTAGTTTTGCCAGCGCCGGTCGGGCCCATGCAGGCGATTAGCGTGCGTCGGGGGCTCTGCATCAAGCTGCCGCTCACGCTGATGCGCTCCGCCAGGCGCGCACGCAAGAAGTCGGTCAGGGGCGCTTTGCCCTTCTTGGCGTGCTTGGCGGCCCCGTTCGCCAGCTCACGAGCGAGGCTGCCTTCGATGCCGCGGGCGTGCAGCAGGGTCAGCGCGCGCTCGCGCGGGGGGCGCTGCTGATTCAGCTCTTCGAGCATGGCGCGCAGGCTGGTCAGCTCGCGCTCCACTTCGCTGTTGTCCAGGCCGAGCACGCTGCCAAACTTGGTCTTGGTGCGCAACGAGCGCGTCTCGCCGCTCGGCGGAGCCATGGCCGCGCGCTCGCGCAACGGTAGCTCGATCGCGCGCGCTTCACGCGACGCAAACGGCCATTTCAAACCCTGCGGAGGAGCCGCGGTCACCTCGACGTACTGCTGCCCGAGGCCGCCAGCTCGGCCGTTCGTCACCCGCCGCGTGCCTTCGATCAGGGCGTTGGGCCCGAGCGTGGCTTTCACGGCGGAAAGGGCTTCCTGCAGATCTGCTCCTCGAAAACTCTGGTACGACATTTCAGGCGGCTCCTACGCTGGCGGCGTGGTGTGGGGTGACGACAAGCAAAGGCAAACAACAGTTCAGAACCCTCATGCTGCAGCCCTTCCGAGACCGACCGTCTCGAACGGCCTGATGGCCACGTCGGGTTCCAGCTCGCGAAAAGACAGCACGGCGAGCGCGGGGCAACGGCGCTCGGCGAAGGCGCGCAGGTAGCGGCGCACGTCGGGCGCCACGACCACGCAGGCGGGCCGCCCCGCTTGCGCCATGCGTTTGACGGCGGCTTCGAGGGCCAAACCAAGCTGGCGAGCCAGCTCGGGATCGAGCGCTCCGCCCGTGCCCGCTGCGATTTCGCGCAGGGAGCGCCGGAACATCTCTTCCACCGGCGCGTCCAGCACCAGCGCCGACAGCGTGCCGTCGTGACCGGTGAACTGTGCGGTGATTTGGCGAGACAGCCTCTGCCGCGTCATCTCGGTCAACTGCTCCGGATCGCGCGTGCTGGGCGCGATCTCGGTCAAGGCCTCCAGGATGGAGCGAAGGTCGCGGATGGACACGCCTTCTTTGAGCAGATTGCGCATGACTCGCAGCACGTCGCCGTTTGAGAGCAAGTTCGGGACCAAGTCCTCGACCAGCTTCGGCGTGGTGCGCTGGAAGACCTCGAACAGGTGGCTGAGCTCGGTGCGGCCCAAGATGTTGTGCGCGTTCGTGCGCACGACCTCGGACAGGTGCGTGGCGATGACGGTCGTGTGGTCGACGACCGTGTAACCAAGCGCCTCAGCCAGCTCGCGGTCGCGAGCCGGGATCCAGCGGGCAGGCGTCCCAAACGCCGGATCTTTCGTGGCTTCGCCGTCGATGGGTGGCGCGTTGCCGTTGGCGTCCATGGCCAGAAAGCGCCCGGCGCGGGTGGTACCCCGGGCGATTTCGGTGCCCAGCATCAAGAAGCGGTACACACCGGGCGGCAGCTGCAGGTTGTCACGCACGTGCACCGGGGGAATCACGATGCCCAGGTCGAGCGCCATCTGCTTGCGCAGCGCGGCGATGCGATCCACCAAATTTCCGCCCATTTGCGGGTCGACGGCCTGCACCAGCTCGTAGCCCACCTCGAGCGCAAAAATGTCGAGCGGCAAGGCAGCGTCGATCTCTTCGCTGGAGCCGGGCTTCTTGACGGGCTCTTTGGCGGCCACCTGAGCGGCCTTGGCGTCGGCCTCTTCTTTGCGGGCGGCAGCACGGGCGCTGAGGCCCAGCGCGCCGGCCAAGGTCAGGAACGGCAGCGCCGGCATGCCGGGCAAGAGCGCAAACAGCGTCAACATGCCGGCAGTGGCTGCGACGGCTCGCCGACTGCCGAGCATCTGGCTGCGCAGGGCGCGTCCGAGCTGGTCGCCGGTAGCCGAGCGGGTCACGACGACACCGGCGGCGGTCGAGATCATCAGCGCCGGCATCTGCGAGACCAGCGCGTCACCAACCGACATGATCGAGAAGGTCTCCGCTGCGTTGGCCAACGTCATGCCGTTGGCCATGCCGATCATCAAACCGCCGATCAGGTTGATGAACGTGATCAAGAGGCCGGCGATGGCGTCGCCTTTGACGAACTTGCTAGCGCCGTCCATGGCGCCGAAAAAGTCGGCTTCGCGCTCGAGATCCTTGCGGCGAGTCCGCGCTACATCGGCGGAAATGTTGCCGGAGTTCAGATCGGCGTCGATCGCCATCTGCTTGCCGGGCATGCCGTCCAAGGCAAAGCGCGCGGCGACTTCTGCCACGCGACCGGCACCTTTCGTGATCACGACGAAGTTGATCACGACCAAGATCATGAAGATGACCAGGCCGACGACGACGTTGCCGCCCACGACGATGCGGCCAAAGGTCTCGACCACGCGACCGGCCGCGCCGTGTCCTTCGTGGCCGTGTAGCAAGATCAGCCGCGTCGTGGCGACGTTCAAGCTCAGCCGCAGCAGCGTGGCGACGAGAATGACGGCCGGAAACGCGCTGAACTGCAGCGCGTTCTCCATGAAAAGGCCGATCAAAAACACGCCGATGGACACCGCCAAGCTGAACGCCAGCAGAGCGTCGACGAGCACGCCCGGCAGCGGAATGACCATCATCAGCACGATGCCGACGATGCCCAAGGCAATGGCTAGCTCGGCGCCGTTGCTACGGTCGCTGCTGGGACTGGGCGTCGGAGCCTGGCTCACGCCCTCAGCGATAGCGAGAAGCGTGCCAGCTTGTTCAGTGCTTTGTGCCCCGAAACTCCGCGCAAACTCCGCACTTTTCGTGGGCTCGCAAGCCCCCTACCCTGGGCCCCCCAAACCCACAGCCAAACGGCTGGCACAGGAGCCAGGTCCCGGAATGACACCGCGTCAACTCATTGACACCGCCTTACTCGGCTCCGCGCTCGCGCTCGGCAGCGTACCTGCGCGCGCATTGCCCGTGCTCCAGCGTGTCTTGGACCAGCCTTGCCGCGCCATCGCGCTCGATCGCGAGCCGTACGTCGCCGCGCTGGGCAACGACGCCGTAACCGTGTTCGACAAGCGCGGCTCGCACCAAGAAGCCTTGCCCGAGGCGCTGCGTGGTAAGGGCGTGGACGTCGGCGTCTTCTTCGGGCGTGACTACCGCGTGCGCATCGCTGGCCTTGCCCACACCCAAAAGGGTGATGAGGTGCGCTACTACCGCTCCCTACCCGGCGGCATCAAGTCGGCCCTCGACGAGCTCGGCCCGCTCGGCAAGCCCGGCGGCCCCGGGCTCGTCGCGCTGCTCGGCACCGCCGATCCGGAGATCGTGTGCCGCGTCGGCGAAAGCTGCTTGATCAAGCGCATCAGCGGCTGGGCCAAGGCGTCCGCGCCGGCCGGCCTGACGCGCGTGGGTCTTTCGCTCGGCACCGGCTGGGCGATCGCGGGCACGTCGTTCTACACCCTGGGCAAAGACTGGCAGGCACTGCCGGTGCCGGGCCCGTGGCGCGCAGCCGACGACGCCTTCGTGCGTGGCACCGACGCTTGCGTCGTCGAGCACGACGCGAGTCGATTGCACCACTTCGACGGCAAGGCCTGGCACAGCTCGAACGCCCCGATAGCAGGCCCACGCACCGTGTGGGCTAGCGAAGATTCATTTTGGCTCGGCGGTGACGGCGGCGTCGCGGTGTTCGACGACGGCGCGCTGCGTAGGCTCGATGGCGCGTTGCACGTAGCGCAAGTGCTTGGCCGCAGCGCCAGCGACGTCTGGGTGTGCGCCGCCGAAGGCGTGTTTCGTGCTATGCCCCCGCAGTGATTTTCGACCCTCCGACGCGCTCCTTTGGCGGCTACATCTTCGATTGCGACGGCACGCTGGCAGATTCGATGGTCGTGCATCACCGAGCATGGCTGCGCGCGTTGGCTCAGCACGGTGCCACCTTCGACTTCAATTGGGAGCTGTTCGTCAGCCGCGCTGGCATGACTTTGTCCAAGACGGTGAGCGAGCTGAACGCCCAATTTGGCACGGCGCTCGACGCCAGCAGCGTCATCGCGACTCAGCGCGGTGAGTACGAGCGTGAGCTCGCGAGCGTGCAGCCCATCCCCGAAGTGGTGGAGCTCGCGCGGCGCGTGGCCAAGACTCGCCCGGTCAGCGTGGCGTCAGGCGGCGAGCGGCCGATCGTGCAACGCACGTTGGACCTGATCGGGCTGGGGCAAACCTTCCCGGTCGTCGTTACGGCGGAAGACGTCACCCACGGCAAGCCGGCCCCCGACATGTTCCTCTTGGCGGCCGAGCGCATGGGCGTCCTCGCAGCCGACTGCGTCGTGTTCGAAGACAGCGTCCTGGGCATAGAAGCTGCCAATCGCGCGGGAATGGCCTCCGTGCTGGTGCGCTCGCCCCGGGTTCGATAACGTATCTGCCCGATGCCGGTAAGAAGGCCTCGGGGCTACTTTGGTGAGGAGCACACTACGCTGGGCTCCGACATCCTAGCGGTGCTCAAGATCCTCAAGATGCCCGAGCAGGTGCTGGGCAAAGAAGAAGCCGATCGGCTCAAGACCATCCAGCCCGACGGCTGGTACCCGATCGAGTGGCTGCTGGGCTTGATGGAGATCTTGGAGGCGCACGTCGGCCCGTACGGCTTGATGCAGATGGGGCGCAAGCTGTTTCAGATGTCGCACAAAGAACGCGTCGTGCAGGTGGCCAAGAGCGCCCACGACATCTTGTACGGCATTGACGGCATGTACCACCACGCCAACCGCGGCCGCGGCATCGGCGGCTGGCAGGTGCTGAAGTTCGAGCCCGGTCTGTGCGAGATCGAGAAGAACACCGCCCACCACTGCATCATGGAGCAAGGCATCTTGACCGAAGCCTTGCTGACCGTGGGCTGCGCCTGCAACGTCACGCAGACGCGGTGCTTCCGCGACGGCGCCGACACCTGCATCTATCAAATCACCAGCGCGTTCGTCGACCAGCGCTGGGGCGAAGCTCTCCCGCCTGGTGGGGGCGGCACGCGCCGCCCGGCTCTGCCGAAGTAAATTCTGCAGAGCCTCCCCCCACGCGGCGCCAATTGACGACGCTGAGTCGCGAAGTTCGTTGACCCAGCAAACCAATTGCCGCCCGATTTCGTCAAGCGCGCACGCCGCGACCACGGCTCCGCAGGCGAAACACGAAGGCCAGCACCTCGGCGACCGCCGCGTAGTAGTCGGCGGGAATCACGCGACCGACGCGCACCTTCTCGGCCAGCCCGCGCGCCAGCGGCACGTTTTCGACCATCGGCACGCCCAGCTCCTTGCCGAGCTTCTTGATGTGCTGCGCCACCTCGTCGTAGCCCTTGGCCACCACGACCGGCGCGCCTTCGGCCGGGTGGTAGCGCAGCGCGACCGCAACGTGCGTCGGGTTGGTGACGATGACGGTCGCTTCCTTGAGCGCCTTGCGGATGCCGCGCTTCGCCATCTCACGGCCGCGCTGGCGCTGGCGCTGCTTGATCTGCGGGCTACCTTCTTGCTGCTTGCTCTCGTCCTTCAGCTCTTGACGAGACATCTTGATCGACTGCTCGTGCTTCCACCACGACTGCGCGTAGTCGATGACGGCCAGCACGCCGAGCGCGAACGTGCACCAGATGGCAACCTTGAAGGTCACGGCCGCGATCTGAATGCAGGCCATCAGCAGGGTGCCTCGCGACGCCACCGCCAGCCGCGGAAACTCGGACTCGAGCACCAAGTAAGCGACGCCCCCCACCACGCCGATGCGCAAGATACCAAGCCCGATGTTGACGAGCCCTTCCTTGGGGCTGAACAGCTTCGGCAGGGTGCTGATGGGATCCATCCGCTCGAATTTGGGCTCCAAGGACTCGAAGTTCGGGTGAAACCCGGCCTGGGCAAAGCCGGCTGCGACGCCCGCCGCGCACGCAAACAGCGAAACCGGCAAGCAAGCAAAGACGAGCACCTTCAGCGTCTGCTGCAGCACCACGGTCATGTCCCCGCGCACCAACAGCTGCGGGTCGTGGAAGCACATCAAGCAGAATTCGCGGAGCGAGCTGACCAGATCGGGCCAAGTGCCGTTGATGACGAGCAGCACCGCCACCGTTGCCGCGATGGCGCCAGCGTCGCGAGCCTTGGCATACTGCCCATCGTCCCGCGCCTGTTTGCGTCGTTCTGGGGATGGGTCCTCTGTTTTCTCGCTGTCGTCTTCGTCCGACATCGCTCAGGGGTCCTTCACCGCCAGCACCAGGGTTTCGATGCGCTCGCCCACGCGCGACATCTCCGCCGCAACGTCGTAACCAATGTCCGGCAAGGTCAAGATGAGCAGCAGCGCGCCCACGCCGATGGTAACCGCGAAGCCGATCGAGAAGATTTGCATCGCCGGCGCCGCGCGCGACACGAACGCCAACGCCACCTGCGTCACCAGCAGCACCGCCAAGATCGGGATGGCCAGCTTGATGCCGGTGGTGAGGGCGTCACCGCTCAGCATCAGGATCATCTCGGTCAGGTTCTCGACGTGGTGAACCGAGCCGGCAGGCACCACGCGAAAGCTGCCGATGACGGCGCCAATCACCACGCGGTGCAAGCCGACCAAGACGCCGAGCAGCACCGACAAATCCCGCAAGATCTGGGTAATCGCGTTCTGACTCGCGTGCGAGGTGGGGTCGAAAATCTGGGCCGCGCCGAGGCCCATGTTTGCGCCAATGTTCTCGCCTGCCACCTCGACGGCCGCGATGACGAAGCGTGGCACGAGACCGATCGCGATGCCCAGCACGAGCTCGCCCATTACGGCAACGGCCAGGGCTTCGGGCGCCAAGTCACCTGCCAGGTTCTGGCCAAAGCCGTGCGCTGCGAAAGTCAGCAGCACCACCAGCGCCGCCTTCACGCGGTTCGGCGCTTGGGTGAAGCCCAGAGGCGCGATGATGATCATGCCCGAGATGCGCACGGCCTCCAGCACCACCAGGGCGGCCTCGTTGCGCAGGATGACCTCGAGCCCGTTCATGGCTCAGTCCCTCAACGGGTAACGTCCGAGATGTTCTGAATCGCGCGCGTAGTGTACTCGACCATCTGATTCATGCTCCAAGAGCCGAGGATGGCGAAGGTGATGCCGACGGCCAAAAGCTTGGCGACGAAGCTAATGGAGGCTTCGTTCACCTGCGTCGCCGCCTGCAGGACGCCGACGATGAGGCCTGCTATCAGCGCCGCCATCAAGGCCGGCCCCGAAATCAAGCAACACACGATGATGGCATTCCGAAAAAGCTCCACGGCGCCGTCGGTCGTCATAGGGCGGCTCCTCCCGGGGCGAATCCGCAGGAAGGCGGGAAGGCGGGAAGATGGCGAGCAAAGGTTGTTTTTGTTCGAGCGGGGGAACAGAGGCGGTCATGCGAAACGGTCAGGTTCGGGCTCTCGCGTCGCGGGCGGCAGCGCAGGCCCCAAGATCTTTTCTCGAGCCCTTCCCGCCTTCCCGCCTTCCTGCCAACTCGTGCTCGGGTCATGAGTAGCTCCGTAGGATGGAGCCGGCGACGAGGTTCCAGCCGTCGACCAGCACGAACAGCATCAGCTTCAAGACCAAAGAGATGGTCGCGGGTGGCACCATCATCATGCCCATGCTCATGAGCAGCGACGCCACCGCCAAGTCGACGATCAGGAAAGGCAGCAAGATGATGACGCCCATCTGAAAGGCCGTCGTAAGCTCGGAGATCACGAACGCCGGCATGGCAAAGCGCAGCGGCACGTCATCCGGGCCTTGCGGCAGCGGGGTCGCGGTAGCGTCGTAGAACAACTTCAAATCGGCTTCGCGCGTCTGGCGCAGCATGAAGCGCTTGAGCGGCACCGTCCCCGCTTCGAAGGCCTGGACGTCGGTCATCTTGCCGGCCATGTAGGGGTCGATGGCTACGGTCTTGATCTGGTCGACGACCGGCGACATCGTGAACAGCGTCAAGAACATCGATAGGCCGATGATCACCTGGCTGGGCGGGCTCGAGGGAGCGCCCACGCCTTGCCGCACGAACGACAGCACCACCACCGTGCGCACGAACGAGGTGGTGGTCAGGATGATGGCGGGCAGCACCGCCAACAGCGACAGGACGAGCAGCACCTTCAGGGGCGGCGCCAGCGTGCTCTGCTCGAGCAGGGCCGGAACGTTGCCGACGGGAAGGCTAGCGGGGTTCATTGACGGGGCCCGGAGAGGCGGCGCAGCAGGCCCTGGGCCTGGCCCTCGACGTCGAGCATGCGCACGTTGGAGGGACTGGGCGCGACCGCCTTGCCGCCGACGGTGTCTTGAGTTTCAGCCGCTAGAATGGAGGCGGCGTCGGTTGCCGGTGCGGGCTCGCGCTTGCCGAACGCGGCCTTGAGCAGATCCGAGAAGCCAGGCTTGACCGGTTCGGCCGTCACGGTACGAACCGCGATGGCGGCGCCGCGCAGCGCGGCCTGCGAAGCCGGGCGGCGCGCGGGCTCGCGCTCGCGCTCGAGCTCACGCTCTTCCTCTTCGATCTCGTCGATGAAGGCCAGGCGCTTGACCGAAGAGTCGGTGACGCCCAGCAGCATCTGCCGGCCCGCCACCGAGATCACGACAGCGTGAGCCTTGGGCCCAATCCGCGTCGAAGAAACGACCGACAGCTTCTTGGGTGACGGCACGCGCTTGGTCTCGCCCTTGCCGCGGCGCTTGAAGTACAGCGAGGCGATGCCCAGCGTGCCCAGCACCAGCACGGCGCCAAGCATGCGGCCGAACGATGGAACGGCGGAGCGCCCGGTAGCGGCCGCCTTCGGCGCTGGCTTGGGAGCGAGCCAAGAGGGCGCTTTGCCGGGCGCTGCGCTGGCAGCCGGGGCGACCGCTGCGGGCGCTGGTGCGGCTGCAGCGACGGCGGCGCGCGCCGCGGCGTCTTCGTCCGCCGTGGGCGGGCCCATGGGTAGGGCCGTCTGCGCCAAGGTGGGCGCGGAGATCGACATCCCCGCAACCAGAACGGCAGCGTGGAAAGCTTGGCGCAGGGGTGTCATTCCTTTGAACCCCGAGCGCCACGCTCGTCGCCCACCAGGACCTCGGTCAGGCGAATTCCGTAGCGCTCGCCCACCACCACGGCTTCCCCGCGGGCGATGAGCCGGTTGTTCACGTACACGTCCAGCGGCTCGCCGTTGGCCTTCGACAGCTCCAGAATCGAGCCCGGTCCAAGCCGAAGAACCTCGCCAATTTTGGCGGTTTTTCTGCCCAATTCGATGGTGACCTCGACCGGTACATCCATCACGAAGCTCAGCGTGTCGCCGCCTCCGCGGTTGGGCGTGAGGTCAGCGGGCGGCGCCGAAAGGGGCGTCACGGAACGCGGATCGGGTTGAGAGTCCAGGCCCGGGTCCCGGGGGCCGCGCGCGTTCGGTTCGTTCATACCGGACGCTTATTTCAATCTTCGTGCCGACCGCGAATCTCGACCGAGACCTGTCCGCGCGAAATCACGGGAGCGCCTCGGAACTTCTCCACGCCACCAACGCGCACGATGACCGGGTCGTCGACAGCGGTGGCAAGGCGCAAGACCTGCCCCACTTCCAGCGACAGCACCCGACGCAAACCCAGCCGCACGCGCCCGAGCTCGGCCACGACTTCCACCGGCACTTCACTCAACGCCTCCGCCATGCGCGGATCGCTCGATTCTTCGGTTTCGTCGTCTTGAACTTTGGAGGCGCTCTCGAGCGCTTCGGCGCCCATGGCGATCGAGATCCGGGCGTCGCCCGCGATGCCCTCGAAGGCGCACTCGGCGCGCAGGCCGTCGGAGAAGTTCGCGTCTCGCTCGTCACCCGCCGGAATGCTGCGAGCGGACGTGGAGCGCAGGGAAATGCCGACCTCGCTCTTCACGGCGTCGGCAAAGTCTTGCGCCAGGCGGCGCGCCAACTTGCCGACCAGCGCGGCCTGCGCCAGCGTCAAATCGGCACCAATACCGCTGGAAGCGTTCTTTTCGCTGCCGCCGAGCGCGCCCTCCAGCATGACGCTGAGCGCTTCGGGGCCGAGCGACAGGCACGCCCAGGCTGGGCCGTCTTCGGCTTCCAGCAAAATCTCGAAGATCGGTCCTCGCTCGACGACGCGCTCGGCGCCGAGGTCGACGATGCAGACTGGCTCGGGCACGAGCCTGGCTCGTCGCTTGACCAAAAACGGCAGAGTCTTACGTGCGCCGCGCGCGAAGCGCTGGGCTACGTGACTCATCGCGTACATGGCGCCCTTCAGGTGCCGTTCACGTCCGGTGAGGTCGACTCGCCTCAGGTGATCTTCTGCTTCGGCGAAGGCTGGCATCTGGTACCGCGTGCCCTCTACTGGGCTACGAAATCAGTAACTACGATACGCTTCGCTCGTTTTTTGCCAACTGCCGCGATGATCTCTTTGTTGAGATCTTTGACGACTTGAACAAAATTCTTGGGGTCGGACAGCTGCTCGAAGTCGCGCGTGCGAAAGTAACCAATCGCGGCTTCGCGAGCGCGGGGCACGTAGGCCTTGAACTCCGCCTCTTTGGTGCCTTCCATCAGCTCGATGCTGAGGCCAACCTTGATGTGACGCAGGTTTCCATCGGCTGAGCGCGTGTCCACCACGATGGCTTCCAAGCCTTGGATCTCGTGGACGTCGCCGGCGGCTGCCTTCTTGGGCTTTTCGTCGGCTTCTTCGGCGTGCTCTTCTTCAGCCTCGCCTTCCTCGCCCTTCTCGTGGGATTCCTCGGACGCTTCTTCGCCTTCAGCGGGTTTGTGCGCGGCCTTGTCGCCGCCGCCCAGGTACTTGGGAGCGAGTACGGCTCCTGCCGCCCCAGCACCCAAGATGAGTGCTAGGGCGACAAGTATACCGACGAGCTTTCCCTTGCCCTTCTTTTTCTCCACCGGCTTGGGCTCCGAGGCTTCTTCCGACATCTCCGTACTTTCAGAGCTGGGAACTACGCTCGGCGCTCATCAACGCTTGATGTTGATGAGCTCTTGCAGCATTTCGTCTGCAGTGGTGATGGTCTTGGAGTTCGCAGAGAACGAGCGCTGATGTTGAATCAGGCCCACGAACTCCTCGGCCAGGTCCACGTTGGAGCCTTCGAGCGCGCCGGCAGAGGTCGCACCGCGACCGCCGCTGCCCGCCGTGCCCATCGCGGCCGTGCCAGAGTCGCGCGTCTCGATCCACAGGTTCTGACCAGCGCGGCCGAGGCCATCGTTGGAGCGGAACTTGGCGACCGCGAGCTGCGCCATCGCAATCTTCTGACCGTTCGTGTACAAGCCCTGCACGACGCCGGTGCCGTCGATCGCGACGCCCGAGAAGTCACCCGACGCATAGCCGTCCTGGGCCTGGCTCGAGACGTTCGAGCTGCCCGCAAACTGCGTCACGCCGTCCAGGCCCGTGCCGCCCAAGCCGCCGATCGGCGTGCCGAAGTCGAGCGTGATGGCTTGGCCAGCGGTCGCGCCGACGAAGTCGACGGCGATGGGCGTGGTGGTGGTGATGGTGTTCAGCGCGCCGTTCGTGGTGAACGCCAGCGTGCCGCTACCGATCTCGGAGTTTTGACCCGCGGTACCACCGACGACGTCAGCGCCAGCCGTGAGCACGTGGTAATCCCAGGTGTTCGCGACGGTGTCCGACTTGCGGAAGTACACGTCCAGCGTGTGACCGTTGCCGAGCGAGTCGTACACGGTCATCGTGGTGGAGAAGTTGGCGGTGTTGGCCGGGTTCTGGGCATCCCAGGGGTTGGCCGCGACAGCGGGAGGACCAACGATCGCAGCCGTGTTGATGGCGACGTCCGCGGAGTCCAGGTTGGCGGTGATCTCGATGTTCTCGGTCGCGCGGGCCGGCAGAGCAGCTGTGGGCGCCGAAACGTCGGAGATGGAGGCCGCGAAGGTGCCGTCGCCGTTGGCGGCGTAACCCTGGACCTTGAGGCCAGCCGGGTTCACCAGCTTGCCGTCGGCGTTGATCGAGAAGGTGCCGGCGCGCGTGTAGAAGTTCGACGACAAGCCGTCGACGGTGCCCTTGACCACGAAGAAGCCGTCGCCGTTCAGCGCGACGTCCGTGGACACGCCCGTGTTCTGCAGGGTGCCTTGGGTGAACATCTGCTGGATGTCGCCCACGCGGACGCCCGAGCCCGGCATGGACGTCGACGTCCCTGCGAGGATCGAGTGACCAAGCACGTCCTCGAACAGCGCACGCTGGGCTTTGAAGCCCGTCGTGTTCACGTTCGCGATGTTGTCGCCAACCACGCCTAGGGCCTCGCCCTCGGCGCGCAGGCCAGATACGCCCGAATACATTGCTCTCAGAACCATGGAGCCCTCCTAAAAAAGGCTGTTTTTGTTACGGTGTTTTGGGTGGAGATTCGACCCGGAGAAGGTCGGATACTGGTGCACTTACGCCGTTCGACAGATGTAGAACGGGGTAACCTTTGTCGAAAGCAACACCGGTGATGGTGCCGCTCGTTTCTTGGGAGACGACGACGGTCCCGCCGTCTTCATCCTTCGCCTGAATGGCGACGGCGTACGTGCCCGCGGGCTGTACGATGCCGTCGTCACTGCGACCATCCCAAGTAATGCGGGAGATACCCGCCGGGCGCTCGCCGAGGTCGAGCGTTCGCACGACTCGGCCGTTGGCGTCTTGAATCTGAATGACGGTGTTGGCCGAGCCGAGGTCCTGCTTGA
>DATAKF010000315.1:0-15276 GCA_036261775.1 Polyangiaceae bacterium
AATACTGTCTTGCGATCGAGGACGCCGTCCATTTCCAGGCTTAGATCACGCTCGCCCGGACCTGTCGATCGAGATGTGAGGGATCTTCAGGGTCCTCCAAAGACAAAAATGCGTTCTCGCCCTCGCGGACCTCCCCGCCTCGCCGCCTCCCTGTAAAATCTGGGAGACGCCTTGCGACTTACAGACCCTTCGACGTGCGCGCTGCTGCTAGGGCTTGTTCGAGGGCGGCGGGGCTGAAGCCGACCTGGATTTGGCCCATGATGTCGATGACCGGAATGGAGGCGCCGCCGCGACCCACGCGGGCGAGCTTCTTCTTCATCTCCTCGGCCGCGACCTCGTTTTCGTCGATGTCTTTCTTGATCACGGTGGCGCCGCGCTGCTTCAAATAGCGCTCGGCGTCGTGACAAGGCTTGCACCAATCGGCGCCGTAAATGATGGCGACCACGCCGGTGGCGGGCGCTTTCGCGGCGGTCGAGCCACTCGGCGACTTGCCGTTACCGTCGAGGGGGGCGCCACCAGGGGCGGCGCTGTTGCTCGGCACTGCGCTGGGCGCCAGCGCTTCGAGCCGAGCCTTGCGCTTGCTGGCTCCCAGCTCTTCCCACTCTGCACGCGACATCGTTTTGAGTCGGTAGGCGCCCGTGGCCGTCGTCTCGTTCAGATTGGCAACGTAGACCAACGTTCCCGTACCCGCTTCCGGCGAGGTCACGACGACGCGCACGTTGGCGCGGCCTTCGCTGGGCACGTCGGCCGGCTTCATGACGACGTGAAAGTCGCCCTTGTCGTCGATCCACGTGAGCAGCAGGTTCGGTGTGTCGGCCTTCACCTCGAGCGGCGGCAGCTCGGCCGCCTTCGGCTTGCTGGCGTCGTCTTTCGACGCGTCAGTCGTCGGGCGCTTGCACGCGACGGAGCTCAGCGTGACGGCGAACATGAGCGCGAAAGCGTAGGGACTCTTCACTGCCGTGCTCCGGTTTCGGAGCCTGAAAGCTTGGCTACCTCGTCCGACAAAGTCACCCACTCCTTCATGGCGCGCTCGAGCAGCTCACTGTACTCGCGATCCTTGTGGGCCAGCTCATGCAAGCGCTCCCAGTTGCCGCCGTCCGTACTTTTGAGCTCCTCCCGGAAGGATTCGAGCGTGCCCTCCAGGTCGGCGATCTGCTTTTCCAGCTCGCCCACGCGCTTCTTCTTCTTTTCGACGTCACGGGAGGCGGATTTTCGGCTGTCCCGGTCGTCGCGCGCGGGCGGCTTGGCCGAAGGCGCGGGCGCTTGGGCAGCCTTGGCGGCCTTCGGGGGAGCGGAAGTGCGCGCCTTCTGCTGCCGGGCGTCGACCTCGGCGTCGGCCTTGCGCTTGCGCTCCAGTGCATCCCCATAGTCCTTGAACCCGCCTTCGTACATGTCCACCCCGTCGGGCGTGAAGCTCAGCGTGCGGGTGGTGACGGTCTCCAGAAACCGTCGATCGTGCGACACCAGAATCACGGTGCCCTCGAAGCCGACCAGCGCTTCTTCCAAGATCTCGGCCGCGGGAATGTCGAGGTGGTTGGTCGGTTCATCCAAGAACAGCAGGTTGCGTGGTTCCAGCAGCAGCTTGGCCAGGGCCAGCCGCGTGCTCTCGCCGCCCGATAGGCTGCCGACCTTGCGCAGCGGGTCATCGCCGTAAAAGCGAAAGCGCGCCAGGTACTGCCGCGCGCCGTCCACGTTCAAGTCGCCGCGAACGCTGCGGATCTCTTCGACGCCCGTGCGGGTCTTGTCCAACGAGCCGAGCTGCTGATCGAAGTAGCCTTCGCGCAGGTTGGTTCCGCGCCGCACGCTGCCCGTGTCTTCGGCCGCGCCGCGCTCGGCCAGCAGCTTCATGAGCGTCGTCTTGCCGCTGCCGTTCGGGCCCACGATGCCGATGCGATCGCCGCGTCGCACCAGCAAATCGACGCCTTGGAACAGCTGCTTGCCGCCGCGCGCCGCGCCCAAGCCTTTCGCTTCCAGTACGATGTCGCCGCTGCGCGGCGCTTCCGCGAACCGAAAGCGCACCCGCTCGGCGCGCGCCCACACGTCCTCGGGGCGCCCCACGCGCTCGAGCTTGTCGAGCATTTTCTGCCGCGACTGCGCCTGCTTGGTCTTCTGCCCGGCCATGTTGCGCCGGATGAAGTCTTCGGTCTTCTCGATGAACGACGCTTGCTCCTCGGCCTGGCGTCGCTCGCGCTCCAGATCCTCGGCGCGCTCCTCGTGGTAACGCGAATACGGCAGCGGGTAGACGCGAAACGTCGTCCGTCCCAGCTCCATCGTGATGCCGCATACCGCGTCCAAGAACGCGCGATCGTGGGACACCACCAGTACCGCGCCGCGCCACGCGCACAAGTGCTGCTCCAGCCAGCGAATCGTCTCGAGGTCGAGGTGATTGGTCGGCTCGTCCAGCATCAAAATGTCAGGCTCGCCCGCCAGCACCACGCCGAGGGAAAGCCGGCCGCGCTCACCGCCCGACAACGTCGCCACGTCGCGATCCAAATCGGGCAGCTTGAAGCCCAACTTCTCGGCGATCACTTCCACGCGCCGCTCGATCGTGTCAGCGCCAGCGCGATGGTACTGGTCGTCCAGCTCCGAAAGCCGCGCCAGCGCCGCGTCCGAGCCCGACGCCGCCGCGACTTGCGCCTCCGCCAGCGCATGACGCAGCTGCACCAACTCCCCAAACCCCGAAAGCAGCACGTCCATCACCGTGCCCTGGGTCTTCACCTCGTGGCTCTGCCGAAAGTAGCCGAGCGTTGCGCCCTTCTTCGGCACCACGAAGCCCTTGTCGGCTTCCAGATCACCCGCCAAAACGCGCAGCAACGTGCTCTTGCCCGCTCCGTTCGGCGCCACCAGCCCAGCGCGCTCCCCCGGCTCGAGCTTCAACGCCACGTCTTGAAACAGCGGGTCACCCGTGTACCCAAACGTCACACCAGAAACTTCGAGGAGTGCCAAAACCGCTCTCACCTATCACGACCCTCACGGCCACGCACGATCCGGAGCACGAGTGAATGCAACAGGAAGGCGCGAAGACGCGAAGATTTTGGGGGTTCGAGAGAGCGCTAGCGGCGCCTTGGGTCACTTGCGGGGCGCTAGCCCCGGCGAACCCAAAAAACGCTCGCTTCGCGTCTTCGCGCCTTCCTGTTGCATTTCTCTCGGGCGCACGAGGTCGCTCAGGGCCGGTGGGGGGAGGCCCGGTTTCGGTTGTAGCGACCCCGCCCAGCTGGGCGGGGAGACAGGCCTACCCCAGCAGGCGACCGGATTTAGGCGACCGGCGGAACGGAGTCGCGCTGGGGCGTGGTCAGCTTGACCAGGAGGGCGCGGACGGACTCCACGATGCCGATCAGGATGTACACGCTGAGCAGCCAGATGAGCACGAACTGGGGCTTGAAGCGCGACCAGACGATGGCGCTGGACGTGATGGTGAAGAGCACGAACAGCACCGTGCCGGTGTTGAGCTTCAGCTCCTTGAAAGAGCGGAAGCGCACGTTCGAGACCATCAAGAACGACAGGCCGATGGTGACTGCGAAGAGCAGAACCGTGTACGGCTCGGTGCCGAGCACGCCGCCGGCGCCGTGGTTGGCGATGACCAACGACACCAAGATGCCGGTCGAGGGAGGCGTGGGGAGGCCGATGATGTACTTGCCCGGCTTGGTCGGGCCACCCGTGGGGCTCGAGCTCAGCACGTTGAAGCGCGCGAGCCGCACGGCGGCACAGGCCACGAACATGAACGCCGCAAAGATGCCAGGGAGGGGCGCCCGGTAGAGCACCCACTTGTAGACCAGCAGTGAGGGGGCGACGCCGAACGAGACGATGTCGGCCAGCGAGTCGAGCTGCAGTCCGAAAGCGCTTTGGGTGCGGGTCATGCGCGCGACGCGACCGTCCATCAGGTCGAAGAACATCGCGAAGATGAGCAGCAGCGCTGCCTTGTAAACGTCGTCCGCCGTCGGCATGTCCTTGGCGACGAGCCGGATGGCGTTGAAGCCGCAGAACACGCCGCAGAGCGTGATCAGGTTCGGCAAGACGAACAGCGTCTTGTGCAGATCGAGACGCGGCCTAGGACGAGCGTGCTTTGAGCGTAGACGACGGAGCCCCACGATTGGGGAAGGCTACGTGCAAAGTGGCTCCTCGTCTAGTTTCCGAGCCCGCGGGGCGGCCGGTTTTAGGTGCGGCCGGCGCCGCTTGCAAGTGCATGTAAGTAATGATCATTTTGCCGGCTGTCTCGAGCTGCCGCGGGCGCCGCGGTGGGCGCGCCCTGTCTGAAGTTTGGCCGAAGGACGAGCCGGAATCTACGATCCGGTGGCGATGAACCTCGATCCAAAAGCCTGGGTGTTCGGCTGCTGTGTCGCTGCCGTTGGCCTGGGTCCCTGTTTGACTGGCTGCAGCAGTGGCCTGGAGGGCGTGGACAAGCGCCTGGCGGCCATGCAGGACGAGATCTCGAAGGTCCAAAGCCAAAACGACCGTCTGGTGGAGCGCATCGACGCGATGGAGGTTCGCCAAGCCAAGGTCGAGAGCGCCAAGCCGGCAACGCCTGCCACGGGCGGCACCTCGAACCCTGCCGAGCGCCCCAACCTGAAGGTGGTGAAGGTGGTGCCGGAGGACACGTCGGGCATGCCGTCGCCACAGGTTGGCACGCAGGCGCCCGGTGAGGCCGCCGACGATCCGTCGCCCAGGCCGGTCATCAAGCTGCGCGGTAGCGGTGAAGGCAAGAGCAAGGGCAAAGGCGAAGGCGAAGGCTGATGTTACGCCGACTATCACTGGGTGCTTCGATCCTCGTCTGCTTGGGGCTCAGCAGCTCCGCCTTTGCGCAAGCAGGCCCAAGCCCGGCTCCCGGGGGCAACCCTGGCGAGGGCGCCACGCCAGGCGCAGGCACATCTGTCTCGACCGGTAGCGGCGGCACCGTGATCATTCAAACCGCGCCCACGGGCGGCACGGCGTACGGTCCCGCGTTTGGCCCGTCGTTGGGCGACTTGAACAAGGGCTTGTCGTCGAGCTCGCAGTCGCGCACCGGCAACGAAACAGACGGCTTCGATCTGGGCGGCAGTAAGGGCGGCCCCAGCGTGGTGTATGGCGGCAAGGGCGCGGCCGGCATCATTGGCCCGCAGCGCCCCATCGAAGTACCGGCGATTCACGTGGTGCGCAAGGGCGACACCCTGTGGGACCTGTGCGGCTCGTACTACTCGAACCCGTGGGGCTGGCCCAAGGTGTGGAGCTACAACCCGCAGATCGTCAATCCGCACTGGATCTACCCGGGCGATCAAATCCGCCTGCGCGACGCCAACGATCCGCGCGCTCAGCGGGGCGAGCTGCTCGCCGCCGCGACGCCCGGCTCGCTGGGCTCGTCGTCCAAGGGACTGCGCAAGGGTCTGCCGCCCAGCACGGTGTTCTTGCGCGACCACGGCTTTCTGGGCGACCCACAGCGCGACGTGTGGGGCGAGCTCGTGGGCGCAGCAGAAGACCAGATGCTACTGTCCAACGGCAACCACGTCTATTTGATGATGCGGCCCGGCGTGGAGCTGAAGCCCGGTCAGTCGCTCACTATCTTCACTCCGATCCGCAAACCGGAAGAAGTGCCGGGCGCGCGCCATCCTCCCGGTGAAATCGTCAGCGTGAAGGGCACGATCAAGATTGATCAGTTCAACCCGAAGACGCGCGTGGCGCGCGGCGAAGTGGTCGAGGCGCTCGACGTCATCGAGCGCGGCTACCGCGTTGGCCCGGTGGGACGCCAGTTCGACGTGGTGCCGCCCAAGGCAGCAGCCAAGAACGTGCAGGTGCGCGTGCTCAGTAGCGTCTACCCGCACCGCTTGCTGGGCCAGCACCAGCTCACGTTCCTCGACCACGGTAGCGAGGACGGGCTCGAAGCCGGCACGCGCCTGTTCGTGCTGCGCCAAGGCGACACCTGGAAGAGCACGCTGAACGTCGGCAACAACATGCTCAAGTACCGGATGAAGATCGAGTCGAGCAAGTCCGCCGATGTCGAGCGCACCCCGGTCGTCGAAGACGACAAGCCGTTCCCGAGCGAAGTCGTCGCCGAGCTGCGCATCATCCGCGCCGAGAAATACAGCTCCCTCGCCATCGTCATCGAATCTCGCCGCGAGCTCGAGCCGGGTGACATCGCGGTAGCGCTGCAGGGCAAGTAGCGCGAGGCTTCGGCTCCGTTGTCAGAGGACGGTCGCGGACCTTTCGCGCCAACGTTGAACGACTGCCGCTGCCGCTTCCGCCGGAGCGCGGCTGGTGGTGCCGAGCTCGAAATCATAAGGACCGAGCTCGTGCATGGCGCGCGACAGCGTCGACTTTTCAGCACTCGAAGCGCCGTGGAGCGGGACAATCCTCGCTCGGTCGGTCTTGGTCATCAGACCGCTACCCGCTCTCGCCGCCAGTGCCAAACCACGCCGGCGTCGGCGTCGTCGGCTTCGCCAATCTTCCGAAATCCGGATTTTTCGAGGACGCGCGTGGAAGGATTGGCGTGCCCGAGCGTGTGCGCATCGACCGCACGGATGGCTGAAACCGCGAACGCACGTTGAACCATTTGCGTTACTGCATCCGTCGCCAAACCGCGCCCCTGAAATGCTGGAGCGATCGCGTATCCGATTTCGACTACCGCATCTGACGAAGGCGGTCCCTTGAACCCGCCAAAACCGACCAGCGCCCGTACTTCAGGCTCGACGAAGAACAGCGATCCCCACGTCTGCCCAGTCGGGTTCTTGGCGTACGCCTCGAGCAAGATGGGAAGCGCCTCCGGAAAACCAGCCCAATCGTCTGCGACGGAGACGCCGAGCAGCGACCCAAGCGCGCCGCCACCGTCGACCGCCGCGGTCAGCAGCTCCAGGTCTCCGTCCACCAGAGTCAGGCGCGGGGTGCTCATGGGGATGTGTGCTCTCGATGACACGGTTGTCGGAGCCGCCACTATAGGCGACCGCTTCCCCTCGGTGTAGCGGCGGCCGCATCCGGAAACCCAGAGGCGGCAACCGGCGGCAAGCCGCGTGGCACGCCGGTCACGCGAGTGGAGTGAACAACGACGTCAAGGACGACGCCGGTGCGGCGTCCCGGCCGTTTGCTGCAACGGCCTGGCACGCTTGTCAGCCGGAGCTGGGCAGGCGCAGGCGGGGGGCGTTTGGTGCGGCTGCCGCCCAGCTGGGCGGCCTGACCTGGTCTCGCCCCAGGTACTCGCCGAAGAGCGCCCAATTATCACCTAATATGGGGTCATAACTCAGTCTGCCAGAGGGCATCCGGGCGGGGCCGTGGCAAGGCAGGGCAAAGCGGCTAAAGTAGCGACGGCATGGGCAAAAACCGCGTCTTCTTCCCGCAGGAGGCGCTCGACCGGTGGCTTTCCGAAGGACGGGTCGAGATCGCTGGCTCCGAGCTGACCATACCGACCGAGCGTCGGCGCTATCGGTTGGTGGAGGCCGTGCGCGTGCTGTCGGAAGAGGCCGGTCATTCGGATCCGGACGAGCTCGTTGGCAAAGTGAAAACGATGCTGTTCTTGACCGAGCTGGGTGCTGAGCTCCTCGGTGACTCGATGGTGCTGGGCGAAAACGCTTACCGTGTGGTCGCAGGCTGGCTGGGGTCGCCCATCGGCACGTTGGAAGCGCACCGCGCCGAGCGGGAAGACCTGCGAGTCTCGCGCCCGCCGACGCTTGCTCACGGCAGCGATGAAGAGCTGCTGGCGTCTTTCCTCGCCCGGAACCTATAAATGCCCGAGCTTGCACCCATCGCGTTTTACCTCGGCGTGATCGCCTACACGGCGGCTGCGACGGTGTTTTTTCTGGAGCTGTGGCGGCGTGAGCCCGACAAGGCGCCGGGCACCTTTGGGCCGCGGATCTTGCTGGTTGGCGCGCTGATTCACGCCGTACACGTGGTAGCGGCGAGCCTGCTCAGCCGTGCGTGCCCAGTCGAGTCGCTGCACTTTGGCTTGAGCTTGAGCGCGCTGGGCGCCGTCGTGGCGTACTTGCTGCTGCGTAAGCGCTTCCGCCTGCACGCGGTCGGCGCGCTGGTGGCGCCGCTTGCCTTGACGTTCTTGATCGGCGCGCAGTTCGTGGCCGCGCCGCGCGCCGATGCCGACGTATCGCGCGTGCTCTTGGCCCTGCACATTGCCGCGAACCTGATCGGGCTCGGGGTGTTCTTGGTGGCGGGCGGCTCCTCGGGCCTGTACGTGCTGCTGGAGCGCCGGCTTCGCCAAAAGAAGCTGGGCATGTCGCCGACGGCGTCGCGCTTGCCGCCGCTCGAGGCGCTCGACCGCGCCGCGCATCGCCTACTTTTGTTCGGATTTCCGCTGCTGACGTTCGGCGTGGTGACGGGCGCGGTGTTCACCCAGCAGGTGACAGAAGCCGGGAGCGCCGCCTGGCTGCGCACGGCGCTGGGCTACGCGACGTGGGGGCTGCTCGCGACGGTGCTGCTTCTGCGGCAAATCATCGGTCTGCGCGGGCGGCGAGCGGCCTACGGCACGTTGGCCGGCGTGGCGTGCGTGCTCTTGGTGCTGTTGGTGTACGCCGTGCGTGGAGGCGCTGCGTGATAGTCGTCGTGGGTCTCTCACATCACACCGCGCCGATTGGAGTGCGCGAAGCCATCGCGTTACCTACCGAAGCGGTGCCGGTCTTGCTGCGCGAGCTGTGCGCAACGCCCGGCGTGGGCGAGGCGTTGATCGTCTCCACCTGCAATCGCGTCGAGCTAGTCGCCGCGGGCAAGTCGGTCGACGCTGACCTTGCAAATGTGGCCGACGCCTGTGTTCGGGCGCTGTGCCAGCGCGCGCCGCAGATCCGCGAGCACCTTTACCGGCACTCGGGCGCCCCCGCCGTCAAACACCTGTTCCGCGTGGCGGCGTCGCTCGACTCGCTCGTGTTGGGTGAGCCGCAGATCCTGGGTCAGCTGAAGCAGGCCTACGACGTGGCCCGCGAGGAGCAGGCGCTCGGTCCGATCTTGAACCGCACGGTGCCGCGCGCCTTGCGCGTCGCCAAGCGCGTGCGCACGGAGACGAGCATCGGCTCGGGCCAGGTGAGCGTGCCCAGCGTCGGGGTCGACCTGGCGCGGCAGATCTTCGGCGAGTTTTCCGGCCGATTCGTGATGTTGGTCGGCTCCGGCGAGATGGCCGAAACCGCGGCCAAGCAGCTGCGCGGCGCCGGCGCCAAGGTCGTGGTGGTGGGCCGTAATCTGGAGCGCGCCAACGAGGTCGCGCGTGCCGTGGACGGCGAGGGGCGCCCCTGGACACAGCTCGGCGCTACTCTGGCCGAAGCCGACGTCGTCATCACCAGCACCAGCGCCAAAGGCTACGTCATCGACTACGACACGGTGGCGGCCGCTCGCAAGAAGCGCCGCGGTCAGAGCCAGTTCTTGATCGACCTGGCGGTGCCGCGCGACATCGATCCGCGTGTCGAAAAGCTGGACGGCGTCTACCTGTACAACGTCGACGACTTGACGGCGCAGGTTCGGGAGTCGCTCTCGGCGCGCTCGCGCGAGGCAGAGCGCGCCGAAGCCATCGTGGTCAGCGAGGCCATTGGCTACGAGCGCTGGGCCGACGCCGAGCAAGCCACGCCCACGGTCGTGGCCCTGCGCGCCCGCATGCGCGCCGCGCTCGAGATCGAAATGAGCCGCAGCCTCAAGGGTCGGCTCAAGCACCTGGGCGAAGAAGACCGCGTCGCCCTGAACAAGATGATCGACGCTTCGGTCAACCGGGTGTTGCACGGCCCAACGCTGCGGCTGCGCCAAGCCGCGCAAAGCGCGACCGCGCGCTCTCCCGAAGCGCTCTCGCTCGACCAGCTGGCCGCTGCTTTGGGCGAGCTTTTCGACCTTTCGTCAGGCCCCGCCCTGGCAGATGATGCCGAAATGCCAGTCGAAGAAGAGCAGCTGAGCAGCAGCCCCGATGCCAGCCCCAGCGCTGACGACACCGCCACGAGTGACGTCGCGGCCCCCGTCAAGCGCCGCGCGCACTCGGAGGCGCCTTGAGCCGCTCGCGCGTCGTCGTCGCCACCCGCAAGAGCGCGCTGGCGCTGGCTCAGTCTCGCGCCTTCATTGCGCGGCTGGCGGCGCTGCACCCGAACGTTACGTTCGAAGAGCTGCTCGTCACCACGACCGGAGACGTCGTGCAGGACCGCGCGCTGTCGGAGATTGGCGGCAAGGGGCTGTTCGTCAAAGAGATCGAAGAAGCCTTGCTCGACGGCCGCGCCGACATCGCGATCCACTCGCTCAAAGACGTACCTCCGCAGTTGTTGCCGTCGCTCGCCATCGACTGCATTCCGGAGCGTGAAGATCCGCGCGACGTGCTCGTGAGCAAGAGCGGCTTACCGCTCGCTCAGCTCCCGCCCGGTAGCCGCGTCGGTACCGGCTCGCTGCGACGGCGCGTTCAGCTGTTGGCGTTCCGGAGCGATCTCGAGGTCGTGTCGATTCGCGGCAACGTGGACACGCGGCTGCGCAAAGCGGAGAGCGGCGAGCTGGACGCGGTGGTGCTGGCCCGTGCGGGGCTCAATCGCCTGGGCTGGAGCGCCCGCGCCACCGAGAGCATCGCGCCCGAGGTCATGTTGCCGGCTGTCGGCCAAGGCGCGCTCGGTATCGAGCAGCGCGCCGACGATCGAGAAGTGAGCCAGCTCCTGGCGCCGCTCTCGCACCCCGACACGAAAATTCTCGTGACGGCCGAGCGCGGGGTGATGCTGGCCATCAACGGCAACTGCACGACGCCTGTCGCCGCCTTTGGGCTGCGCCAAGGAGACTCGCTCTTTCTCCGCGCCTTCCTGGCCGAGCCGGACGGCTCGCGTCCCCGCAGCGTCGAAACCACGCTGCCTTTCCCTGAAAGCGCCGAGGCAGCCGCAGAAATCGGTCGCAGGCTCGGCGCCCAGCTGCTCTAGCCCCTTCCAATCAGGGCGTAAGGTCGTGATAAAGTCCGCGGCCATGTTGGGTCGCCGTCCGGTTCTGAACGCATTGTCCTTGTCGCTCGTGGTCTCGCTCGCAGGCGCTGTCAGCGGCTGTGGTCCCGGCGCGGGCGAGGTGAAACACGCCAACGTGAAGGCGGGCTCGCTACCCGAAGGTGGCGAGTGGAACGGCGTCTACTTCAGCACCCGCTTTGGCTACCTGCACCTGGTGTCCGACAACAGGTCGGCCAACGGCGCCTGGCGCACCGCCTCGGGCGACGCCTGGGGTGAGATGTCGGGCACTTGCGAGGGTGACCTGCTCAAGTACGAGTGGACCGAGCGCAAGATCGGCGCCATCGGCGCGGACGCGACCCGCAAGGGCCATGGCTACTTCAAGTACACGATTCCGACCCCGGGCGAGCCGCACAAGATCGTCGGCGAGTGGGGTCTGGGTGACAGCGACGCCGGAAATCCGTGGGACGCCGTCAAGCAGATTCGCATGGAGCCGAAGCCCGAGTCGGTGAAGCCGGACGAAATCGAAGGCCGCACCAACGTGGGCGGCTGGGACGAAGAGGGCGAAGAAAAGCCCAAGGATTCCGGCGACAGCTCCAAGTAAGCCGGCCGGTTTTTCGGCGGCTCGCACGTCCTCGGAACTTGTGCAGGTCCGCGGCCTCGCCGATGGGCTTTTCGCGCTGACGCCTTCGTGCCATGCATCGCGGGTTCATGACCGCGAAGCTCGTCTCCGAAGCCGCCAAGGGTCTCCAATTCAAAGAGCCGCCGATCTTCGAGCGCGGCACACCGGGCCGCCACGGCAGCTCGATCGCCAAGCTCGACGTGCCCGACGTCGACCTGAGCGCTGAGCTCGGCGCGTTGTCGCGCAAGGTGCCGGCGGGGTTGCCCGAGGTGAGCGAGCCCGAAGCGATTCGTCACTTCGTGCGCTTGAGCCAGTGGAACTTCAGCATCGACACGCAGTTCTACCCGCTGGGCTCGTGCACCATGAAGCACAACCCCAAGGTGAACGAGTGGGCGGCGCGCCTGGACGGCTTCGCCAACCTGCATCCGTTCACGCCCGATCACCTGGCGCAGGGCGCGCTGGAGCTGATGGTACGGCTCGCCGCCATCTTGGCCGAGATCGTCGGGTTGGACGGCGTGAGCCTGCAGCCCGCAGCCGGCGCTCAGGGTGAGCTGACCGGCTTGATGATGATGCGCGCCTACTTTCAGAAGCAGGGTCGCTCACCGCGCAAGGTGTTCATTCCGGACAGCGCTCACGGCACCAACCCCGCCAGCTGCGCGCTCAACGGCTTCGAGGCCGTGCCGTTCGCGTCTGGCTCGCGTGGCGTGGTGGAGCCAGAAACACTGGTCGCGGCCATCGAGGCAGCTGGCGGCGAGGTGGCGGGTCTGATGATGACCAACCCCAACACGCTCGGCTTGTACGAGAGCGCGATGCCGAAGCTGTGCCAGCTCATTCACGAGCGCGGCGGCTTGGTTTACGGCGACGGCGCCAACATGAACGCCGTCTTGGGCCGCGCGCGCCCGGGTGACGTGGGCGTCGACGTGATGCAGTACAACCTGCACAAGACCTTCACCACGCCGCACGGCGGTGGCGGACCCGGCTCGGGTCCGGTGGCGTTCCGCAGCATCTTGGAGCCGTTCCAGCCGCTCCCGGTGGTGCGACGCCAGGGCGACGCTTACATCGTGGATCGCGATCGACCGGACAGCGTCGGCAGCGTGCGCTCGTTCTTGGGCAACTTTGGCATGATGGTGCGGGCCTACACGTACATCCGTGAGCTAGGCGCCGACGGCCTGCGCGAGGTGAGCGACATGGCCGTGCTCAACGCCAACTACGTGGCCGCTCGCCTGCGCGATCACATGCCGCTGGCGTACGAGACGCCCATGCTGCACGAAGCCGTGTTTACGGATCGCGCGATTGAAGCCGAAACGACGGTCAAGACGCTCGACATTGCCAAGCGCCTGATCGACTACGGCTTTCACCCACCGACCGTGTATTTCCCTCTGGTCGTGCGCGGCGCCTTGATGATCGAGCCGACCGAGACCGAGACCAAGCAGACCATCGACGCCTTCTGCGACTCGCTGCTGGCCATCTTGGGCGAGGCTCGCGAAAACCCGGAGCTGCTCAAGACCGCGCCGCACCTGACGCGCCTTGGCCGCCTGGACGAAGCGCGCGCCGCCCGCAAGCCGCGCCTGCGCTGGTCACCGCAGGAATAGCCTCAAGGCGGAATGCAGACGCCGTTCGTGGCGTCGCACAGCGTCATGTCGCCGCAGTCTTGGGTGGTGTCGATCTGCCCGGTCGAATCGCACGAGTGCAGCGTGGCCCCATCGCAAGAAAAGGTGGAAGGCGTGCAGACGTCGCATTGGCCCTGAGCCTTGTCGCACAGCGCGGGGCTATTGCAGGTGGCTTTGGGCACGAAGCCGGTTCGACCTTCGTTGCAGACCAGGAGCGTGGCCTGCGCACAATCGTGGGCGCCCGCGGCGCATACTGGGGGATTGCACTTCTTGGCTGCCTTGTCGCAGAGCGCGGGCGTTTCGCACGGCTGCCCTTGGTTGATCCAGCCCATGCGGTCGTCTCTGCACTTCTGCAGATTGACGTCGCTGCACTGGTAGTCGCCGACGTTACAGGGAGCGTCCTTGCAGGCACCGTTCTCCGCGTCGCAGTGGGCGGGCGTCGCGCAGGACTCCCTCTTCTTGTAGCCGGTGCGGTCTGCCTTGCATTCGTTCAAGTCGCCGTTGAGCGCGCACTCAAAGTCGACGTCCACCTCGCACACCGGTTCGCGGCAGGCGCCGGCTGGATCACAGAGACCAGCGGTGGCGCAATCTTCCTGGTGCATCCAGCCCGTCTGCGACGGGTTACAGATTTGCAGCTCCGCGCCGTTGCAGTGAAACGTGTTCGGCTGACAGAAGGCGGGGGTACAGTCCTTCGACTGCGCGTTGCACAGCGCTGCCGTGGGGCAGGTGCGATCCACGTCCCAGCCGCTTTGATCGTCCTTGCACACCTGCAGGTCTGCGCCGTTGCACTCCCAATCGCCGGGGGTGCAGGGCGCGTCGTTGCACTTCTTGCTGGTGGCGCTGCAGTACGCGGCCGTGGCGCACTTATCGACCAGATCGTAGCCGTTGCGCTCGGCGTTGCATACGCCGAGCTCTGCTCCTTCACAGTGAAATTCGGCGCCCGCGCAGGTAGGCGTGGTGCATTCTCCCTTGGTTTTGTCACACAGCGCGACTGACGCGCAGATGGCCATCTGGGTGAAGCCCGTGCGATCTGCGTTGCAGACCATCAGCGCGGCACCCGCACAGTCGAAGGCTCCGGCTGCGCAGGCGGGGGCCTTGCATATGCCAGCCGTGGCGTCACACAGCGCGCCGCTCGCGCAGGTTTCAGCGGGACCCCAGCCCGCTTCGCCGTCCTGACAGCGCTGCAGCTCGGCGCCATTGCATTGATAGGTGCCGGTTTTGCAGGGGGCATCCATGCAGCTGCCGTTGGCGCAATGAGCTGCGCTGATGCACGTCTCGACCGTTGTCCAGGTATCACCCTTGTCGCTACACTGCTGTACGTCCTTGTCGTTGCAGCGGAAGGTGGCGCGATCGCACAGCGCCTGGACCGAACTCTTGCCCGCGGAGCCAGCGTTGAAGGCATCGTCGTCGACGTGGAAGTCGCCAAACACCTTTTGACAACCCGCTGCCAGCAGCAGCGGCAAGGCACCAACCAGCCAAATTTGCGTGCGCTTCATTGAAACGTGCCCTCCGCGCCCAGCACGCCCAGGCCAAGCAGCGGCCGCACCCGGAGGCCCGCGCTGGCATGGTCTTCAGCTTCCGGCTCGGTCAACAGCAGCAAGAGCCCCGTGCCCAGCCCCGCCACACCCACGCCCAACCCGATCGCCGAAATGGTGCCGTACATGTGATATTTGCCGATCTTCTTGTCCGAAGCCGACGAGCAGATTTCCCCGTGGCACGCCGACTTCAGATCCGAGCGCACGCGCAGCGCAAGACCGCCGGTGACGCCGCCCGCGACCAAGCCAGCGCCGCCAAGCCCGAAGGCGACGTAGCTGCCAATGCGACGCGCGTTGCTCTTTTGACGCGGTCGATACGCGTCGTTCGAGGAGGGCGGAGGCGCCGCTACCTCAGGGAGCTTCTTGAGCGAGACCTCGATCGACTTCTCCTCGCCGGGCCCGACCGTCACCGTTTGCTTGAACGGCTCGTAGCCGAACGCGGCCACCGTGACCTCCGGGAAGCCGGGATCAGCCGCGCGCTTCACGCCAATGGCTGCGGGCGGCACCACCAAGCCGTCGATCCTGACCTCGGCGTCGGGCGGGTCCTTGAGCACCACCGTTACCCAGGCCAGCCGCGGCTTGAGCGCATCCAGCTCTTTCTTTGCGTCCTCGAGCGCTCGCAGCCAGGACTTCGGCGCGCCATCGCCTACGCCTTCACGCAGCACCAG
>DATAKF010000318.1:0-13872 GCA_036261775.1 Polyangiaceae bacterium
TGGGCGGTGGGTGAGCAAGGATCCGATTCGGTTCGATGGCGGGCAGGCGAACATCTATGTCTACGTGGGTAACAACCCGGCCAACAAGAATGATCCAACTGGACAGGTGACTTGCGATGAATGCTATCGAATTGCTACGGCCTACGGAATCGGTTGCGCCGTTACCTGCGCAGGAGTGTCGCCCCCAGGCAATGTGCTCTGTTGGGCATACTGCGCGGCATCCGTGGGCGCGCTTCTAGACAACAAATGCGCTCCCATTTGCGAAGACGAGAGGCGCTTTGGCCCGAAGCGACCACCGGATAACTGCGACGATGCAGGTCGTTGTGCAACGAATGAATGCATCCCACGTTCCCTGCCCGGTTAGCCCATGACTGAAGTTCAGTGGCTCGGACTCGCTCTCGGAGCTGGAATAGGGAGCGGACTTCTGCTCTCTGTACGGGTACTTGCACCCGCGAGATTGCTCGCAGCCGTGCTGGCAATCGTTGGCGCTTGCGTGCTGTTTCAAGCTTGGCTGCTGGCAGCATTCACCCTTGGGTGCGCGGCTGCTCTTTCGGTGCGTACGGCAATCGTGACGAAGCGCCAGCGCCTCTCAGTTCTGGTGGCGTGCTTGTTGGGGACCGTTGTGTGGGTGGGCTTGTACTATCGACCCTTGACTCAGCGCGATGTCCCATTCCTGTTCTTGATCGTCTCCTTGCTGCTGGGAGGTGCAGCGTTTCTTACGGCAAAGCGTTGGATTGCGCGTGGCGCGCTCCTCCTGGCAGCTGCGTTGGCGCTGCTGACGCATTCGGTGTCATCGGGTCACCTCTGGTTTTACGTATTGGTTCTGGGCGTCTGCGCGACGGTCGTGCTCGATCTACTGCTCAAACCGACTTCCGAACGCTGAGACTGATGAGTTCGGGGCGGTCGCGTGCTGGTAAGGCCACGCGAGATGGTGAAGTGGTCCACCGACCTTTCGCGGCACAAACCGCAGTAGAATGAGCCACAAATCCAAGGACCTGGTCGCGCTTACCGCATTCTCAAGCGCCGCACGACCCGCGTTCAGCGCGCGAGCGCGGCGCGAATGCACGCGACGGCTTGACCCAAGTTGCTGAGCACCACCTGCGCCTCAAGCCGCAGCACGCGCAGTCCGAGCGCCGCCAACTGCTGGTCCCGCCGCCGGTCACCGCCACACCGCTGCACATGCTGCGCCCCGTCCACCTCCACGACGAGCTGCGATGTAGCCGTGCAACACAACCTGCCGCCGAAACTGCACGCCCAGCTGCCCCGCCCTAAGCGCTGCCCAGAGCACCCGCTCCGGCTCGGACGGAGCCGAGCGCATGCGATGTGCATGCTGTGCCAGGTTGAGCTGCCTACGAAGGTGCGATGCGGACAAATTGCCTCCTCGCGCGCGGCGTGGGGCCGGGCGCAGCGCCCCAAGCGCAGGCTCTGTGACGCGCCCCCGCCATGCAGCGCCTTCAATGGCAGGGAGCCGCGCCGCAAAGCGTGGCGCGCGCCATGAGCGGGGCGCAACCGTTAGCTTGCGCGTTGCTGGCCCAGCTTCTTGGCGCGCTCGGCCAGCGCTTCAGCCTCACGCGCCAGCTCTGCCAGGGCTTGTTCGATGCTGGGCGGGGCGCTCCCGGCTCGGGTTTGCGCTTTCAGGTCCTCCGCGCGCGCCGTTTCGACCGCGGCTTCTTGCATGCTGTTCATGATCACACCGATGAACAGATTCAGCACGATCATGGTGCCGAACAAAATGAAGGTGATGAAGTAAAATGGCGCGGCAAACGGTTGCGGTTGCGAAGCCTTGCACAGCGCGGCCGCCGCGGCGCCTTCGGCCAGCGCCTGACAGCCGTGCATTTGGAAGTACATCAGCTCGGCCCAGCCTTCGAGCGTGACCACCGTGAACAAGGAGAGCATGGCCGGGCCCAAGCTACCAAAGCGAGCCGGATCGTTCTGACCGAACAAAAATACGCCGGCCACGCCGTAGACGTAGAACAAGAGCCCCAAGAACGCCGCCACGTAGCCCATCGAAGGGATGCTCTTGAGCAGCGCGCTGACCAAGATTTGCAGCCTGGGCAGCGCATGAACCAGCCGCAAAACACGGAGCAGCCGCAACAGGCGCAGCACCGTTACGTACTGGGCGCCGAGCGGCAGCAACGAAACGGCCACGATCGCAAAGTCGAAGCAGTTGAAGGGATCGCGGAAGTAGCGCCACGGCGCGCGGCCTTCGGCGACCAGCTTGATGGCAAGCTCGACCACGAAGATGCCAAGAATGACGCCATCGAGCAGGTGCAGCGTGGGGCCGTAGCGCTCCACCAGCGCCGGCGAGGTTTCGAGACCGACGAGCGCACCCGCAAGCACGATGACGGCGGTGATGATGTAGTGAAACCAAGCCGACTCGGCGATGCCTCGGGCTAGCTGACTCATGCCCGAGTTCGTACTGCAGGATGGCTCTGGCAATCCAGTCGCAGCCGGCCGCCCTTTCAGCACTGGCCCCGACCGCGGGGAAAGCTCTATGCTGCGCGCTCTTGACGAGCCTGACCACCGAGAGCGTCTCCCCGAAAGCCCCGCTGGTGCACCGCTCGCTCGTCCGGCTGTGCCAGCAGGCGCAGCGCACGCTGTGGGGGCTGCGCCTCGGGCGGCTGTACGGTTTCGGCATCGGCTTGACCTACGCGGTGCTGATGTTCCTGGGGCCACCCTCGCCCGTCACGGCGACCAAGCTGTGGGCGCGCGCGTTGGCCACGGCTTCGTGGGTCGCGGGCGTGGGCGCGCTGTCGCTGGCTACGGAGCTTGCGGCGCGCGACGCGACGCAAGGCCTCACGGGCCTGGCGCGCTTGCGCGGCTTCGCCGAGGTCGAGCTCGAACGCGCGCGCACGGTGGCGGGCGCGCTGCGCCTCACCACGACGGTGGCGACGCCGGGCCTCATGTTCGCGCTGGCGTCGCTGCTGTGCTTTCGCACCTTGCACGGCACCCTGGTGTCGCTGGCGCTCGCGATCTTGACGGTGCCGTACGCAGCTCTGCTGGGCGGCTCGCTTGCGCTGCTGGCGCGGGCGTGTAGCGGCTGGCTTCCGGGGCGCGGGCGGCTCTTGCTCATGATTCTGGTGCTGGGGCCGTGGCTGCTCAGCTTGGGCTTGCAGCTGCCGCTGCCGAGCCTTCCGGGCGCCTTTGGCTGGCTGCTCGATCATCTCGCTAGGAGCCTGCGCTGATGCGCGTCCAGCTGCGAGGAGCGTCGCTGGGGCAGCTGCGCAGCGCGGATTTGGACCTTGCGCCAGGCCGCTACGTGGTGCTGGCCAACGAAGGCCCGCCGCTCTGGAACCTGATCGCGGTCTTGGCTGGACGTGAGCCGCCGCGCAGCGGCCACGTGCTGCTCGACGGCGCGGCGCCTGCCCGCGATGCCAGGGTGCGGCGCAAAATCGCGGCGTTGTTCGCCGACGAAGCGCTGCCGCCCGCCAAGACCGTGCTGAGCAGCCTGGGCAAGGCGCTGGCAGCTCGCGGCGCTGCCGACGCACCGGCGCGCTTGCTGGCCGACGCGCACATCTCGCACCTGGCCGACGTCGCACTCGGCGCGCTCGGCCCGCGCGAAACCCGAAGCGTCGCGCTAGCCCTGGCGCTCTCGCACGACGGCGCCGCGCTCTTCGCTTTGCACGAGCCGCTGACCACGCTGGTACCCGCCGCGTTCGTGCTCGAGCGGCTCGACGCGCACACCGCACGCGGCGCGCTGGTGTTGACCGCCACCACCAGCCCCGCCGACGCCACCGCCCTGGGCGGCCAATGGCTGTGCGTCGAGCTAGGCAGACTGCGCAGCTTGCCGGGAGCGACGACGCCGCGGCTCGGCGCCGGTCCCTGGCAACAGGTGCTGGTCGAAACCAACGACGCCGCGGCGCTTTCGCAAGCATTGCGACTGTCACCGCACGGCTTGACCACGGAGCTTGGCGCCTCACCTGGCGCCCTGAAAGTCATGGGCCCCGCGCTCGACATCACCGTGCACGAGCTGATCACGCTCGCACGCCAACACCAGATCGAGCTTTTTCGCATCGAACCGGCCGTGCCGCCCGTGGAGGCCTTGATGGCTGCACGCGCCGGCTTCGCGCGGGCCGCCTACGAAGCTTCGCGCCTCGCGTCGCAGGGTGGTGCCAGATGAGCCTTCGTGAGGGATTCGACCTCGGACGTGAAAGGCTCCGAAACAGAACCACGCTCGTCGGTCTGGCGTTGGCGTTCACGTTCGCGCTGGGCGTCGCGCTGCTCGAGCGCGCGCAAGGTGCTGAAGGTGCAGCAGACCGAGCGCTTTCCGGTGGCGCGTTCGGCGTGGCGTTGCCGCTCGTGGCCTACTTCTTGGTGGGTCGCGCCTGCGTGGGCTCCAGCTTGCGAGAAGCGCTCTTCCCGCTCACCCGGCACGGGCTCGATCGGCGCCCGTTGACGTTCGGGTTCGCGCTCGCGCCAGCGCTCTTGGCCATGGGTTTCGGGGGCGTTGCCAGCTTGTTCGTGGTGCTGCTCACGCGCGGCTTCGCCGATCCCCGGCTGCTGACAGACGCCGCCATGAGCATTTGGATTGGCCTGCTTTCCGGCGCCGCCTACGTGGCTGCGTTCACCGGGGCGTCAGCGCTCGGCAGGCGTGGCCAGGGTCGCACCTGGCTCCTGGCGGCCGATTTCTTACTGGGCGCGGGTGATTCGTTTTTGGCGTTTCCGTGGCCAAAAGGCCACGTTCGGAACCTCTTGGGGGGCGCTTCGGTCCTGGAGCTCTCGCAAACGGGCGCCTTGTTGGCATTGCTCGGCACGAGCTTTGCTTTTCTGTTCTGGGGCACGCTGCGCAACCAACGTTGAGCGCTGATTGCTGGCGCTCATGCACATCGACAGCTAGGCTCGCCGGGCTTGCACAAGGTCAGTTATCGCTTCGAAGACTTCGAAGCCCTCGGAAAAGCCCTCGACGCGGAAGACACCGATCTGGCGCTGAGCGACCAGAGCGTGAAAGACGGACAGTGGCTGCTCGCCACTTTCTGCGTCGGTGAAGAGACCACCTCGGTCGCCGGTCGCGTGATCGATCGCGGTGACTCGCTGCGCCTGACGTTCGAGGAGCGCGACCAGCTGCGTCTGCGCCACTTCGCCAACGGCAACGGCCGCCCTTCCCAGCCCATGCTCGCGGTGGCCGAGAAGAGCCTGCTGCCCGGCAGTAGCGCGCTCGTGGTCAGCGGCAGCGCGCCCGTCGCCAACATCGTGTGCCAGCTGATTCAAAGTTGGGGCGCAACCGTGCAAACCGTCGGCAGCGTCGAGGACGCGCTCGACTTTCTCCGCCAAACCCCGGTCGACGTGATCGTGCTCGACTCGCTCTTGCCGGGTCTGGATTGCACGGACCTGTGCCAAGCCTTGTCGCGCACGCAGAGCGGGGCGCGTCCGTCCGTGCTGCTGCTCGGCCAAGACCCAACCTGCGCCGACGCGCACGCCGCTCTGGCTGCCGGCGCTGACGACTTCGTGCAAAAGCCCTTCCGCGCTCAAGAGCTGCGCGCCCGCCTGGTCGGCCTGCTCGAGCACAAACTCTGCGGCTGACGACCTAGAAGACGAGCTGCGTGGTCGTGTTATGACCGCGCGATGGACCCTTCGAGCGGGACCACCATCTGGAGCATCATCATGTGGTGGGCGGGGCTCGCGGGAGCCGCCGGGCCCGCGCCCAACGCGGCCGAGCGCGGCTACTCGCTCGAGTACCAAGCCGCAAAGGGTTGTCCGGACTCGTCCGTGCTCGCGCAGGCTATCGAGACGCGCACGCCCAGCGCGCAGCAAGCGCCCGTCAATCGCGCGGCCGTTCAGCTGCGGGTCGAGCTGCGCGACGACGGCACCAGCACGCTGTGGCTGCAGCTGCCCCAAGGCTCCTCGCGCCGCGAGTTTCCCAAAGCCGACTGCGCCGACACCATCACGACCATCGCCGTCATCGCGTCCATGGTGCTCGAGGCCGACGTTTCCGAGCGCTCCGCCACCGCGCAGTCGGTGATGGAGCGCGTCGACCCGGCGTCGGCGCCGCCCCAACCGGGTCCGCCCAGCGCGGTCTCCGAGCCAACGCTCGTCGCGCCCGCCGCTCCTGCCCTGAGCGACCCAGCACCCCTAGGAGTGAATAAAGACGCGCCGCTCAGCGATTCGTCCCGCCTGCACGTCGCTCTGGCCGCGGGCCTCTTGGTCGAGAGCGCAGTCGCCGAAGGAGCCGCTTTCGGGGCCAGCGCTGGCATTACCGGCTGGCTCGAGCCGGCTCGGCCCAGCGTTTGGGTGCCGCGGGTCCAGGCCGAGGTGCTGGCCACCGTGCCGGCAAACGTCCAGGCCGACCAGGGCGACGTCGAGCTGCAGCTCACGGCGGCGCGCCTGCACCTCTGCCCGCTGCGCTTCACGGTCGGCGAGCGTCTGCAGCTGGTGCCCTGCCTGACCGCTGACGCCGGCTGGCTGCGCGCCGAGGGCGCCGGGGCAACCCTCAACCCGCGGCGCGCCTCGATGCCCTGGCTGGCCCTTGGGGGCACCGCCCGAGCTCAGCTGGCGCTCGGTCGCGTCGTGTCGCTGGAGAGCTGGCTGGGGCTACGGGGCCTTACCCGGGCGGATTCGTTCGTCTTTAGCCCCAACGTGCCGGCATACCAGGTGCCGCACTGGTCGCTCGGAGCCGGTTTGGGCGTCTCCGCCGCATTGCCGTGAGGCCGTTCGGGGATCGATCGCCGTGATGGGCGACACTTAGCATGGGGACAGTGGCGCTAGTTTCCGACCTCGAAGCCGCTCCGCTCGGCCCTCCCGGCGGAGTCCCCGCCGAAGCGGTCCTGTCGCGCTCGCCCAGCGGCGAGCAAGCGCAGGGCCAGCGGCGCTTGGCCGCGGCCATTACGCGTCACGCGGACCTGGTGTGGCGCTCGCTGCGTCGCTTTGGCGTGCCGGAGCGAGACGTGCCGGACGCCGCGCAGCAGGTCTTTCTGACCTTCGCTCAGCACGCGAGTGAAATCGAAGGTGGCAAGGAGCCCGCCTACTTGGCAACCGTCGCCGTCAAGGTCGCGGCCAACGCCCGCCGCAAGCTGCAGCGTCGGCGCGAAGACGCGCTGGGTGACGAGCCGCTGCTCGCCGCCACGGCCGAGCACACACCCGAGCACCTGCTGAGCGAGAAACAGCTGCGCGAAGAGCTCGACCGCGGACTCATGACTTTGCCCTTCGAGCAACGCACGGTGTTCGTGCTGTACGAGCTCGAGGGCTTTACGTTGCCTGAAATCGCCGAAGCGCTGGCAACACCGCTCGGCACCGCCACCTCGCGCTTGCGCCGAGCACGCGCCAGCTTCGAAGCCTGGGTGGCCAGCCGAGCCGGAGCACGACCATGACAGAGCTAGATCGCCTGCTGAATCAAAGCGAAAGCTCGCGCACCCGCGCCCTGCTGCGCGCTGGCAAAGCCGAGACGTCACCCGACGGATTCTCGGACAAGCTGCTGGTAGGCGTGGGCGCCGCGCTGGCAGCTTCGGTGGTTTCGAGCGCAGCAGCCGCGTCGCTTGCGGCGGGCGCCAGCGCAACGAGCGCGGGCTCTGCGACGAGCGGCGTTGGCGCTGCGGTGGGCAACGTGGGCGCTGCCGTTGGCAGCGGAGCGGCTCCGAGCCTCGTGCTCGTGGCCGCAAAATGGGTGGCGGTCGGCGTGCTTGGGGGGGGAATTCTTGCGGCGGGAGCCGACTTTGCGCTTTCGCCGGATCGCGAGCCCGAACGAGCGCCGCAAGCCGTCAGCGCCAACGTAGACCTCGGCAACGCGGCCGAGCCGCGCCCACCGGCACCGCTCGTCACACCAAGAGTCGCGCCCACCGCGAGCGCCCAGCCAAAGCCCCTAAACAGCCCGCCAACCGCCGCGCACGGCTCCTCGGCGCCTCCCAGCGCGAGCGCAAACGCGAGTCGACTTGGCCGCGAAGTACAGCTCATCGACCGCGCGCGCCGCGCGCTGTCCGTAGGCAACACGTCGCTCGCCTTGAGCGAGCTGGACGCTTACCAACGCATCGCGACGACGGGCGTCCTCGATCGCGAGGCGCGCGTGCTGCGCATTCGCGCGCTGCGAGAAGGGGGCGACGAAGCCGGCGCGCGCAAGCTGAGCGACCAGTACTTGCGCGATTTTCCGGGCGACCCGCACGCCAAGCGCCTGCAAGCCCAAGACACCAAGGCAAAGCCCTGATGCGCCAAGGGATCGATTCGCGAAGTCGACGACACGATCCGATTGGGAGATTCGACATGATCAAGAGAATGCTCGGGTGTGGTGCTACTTTCTCGATGCTCACGCTGGCGGCGTGCGGCGGCAGCGTGCAAGAAATCGGCGACGCCGCAGCCGGCAGCGGCGGCAGCGCGACCGAGCACGCGGGTAGCGGCTCGACGCAGCCGCACGCTGGCAACGCGACCGGCGTCGCGGGCAGCGCCCCGACTCACGCGGGCGGCACCGGCTCGAACGGCTCGGACGAAAACGGCCACGGCGGCGCCGCCTGGGCCTCCGGCACGTGCGATCCGCCGTGTGGCGAGGGCTTCGGTTGCTACACCATCGCGGGCGACCCCGCAGGCCTCTGCGCACCGCTTTGCGACACGCCAGAACAGGGGCAAACCCCCGACGCCGATCTTTCGTGCTCCAACTCGGTGCTAGGCGGCGCTGGTCAGTGCGTCTTCAGCTTGGGCTTCGGCTGGCCCGCCCCCGGTGGAGTGAATTCACCCCCGGGCATCGATCGGGTCGTGACCGGCCTCTGCAGCAACGCCTGCGATCCGCTCGCGCAAGATTGCCCCAGCGGGTTCAAGTGCGATCAAACCGCCACCTACTCGGCGTTCAATCAGCAGGGCCTCTACGCCTGCATGCCAAATAAGGACCCACGGGCACTGGGCGAAGCCTGCGACAGCACCGGCGACGGCCAATGCGACGCAGGCCTCACTTGCGCGATCCCCGACGACGGCCCCTTCGAGGACGCTAAGTGCGTAGCCTTGTGCGACATGCGCGACGCCAGCACGTGCCCGACTGACAAGACCTGCACCGAAAACGTCGTCACTCTTCAAGACAACGACCCGAACATCGGCGTGTGTTTGTAAGACCGGTGGGGAGGGGGTAGGCCCAGTTACAGCTGCCCAGCTGGGCAGCCAGACCAGGCCCACGACCCCTACAATCCCGCTCGATAAGGGCCCTGCGAATCGCGGGGCCCTTGGCTTTTGTGCGCCTGCTCGGGCGGCTTACTGCTCGCGGAACGCTTCAGCAGGCCGCAGGCGCGAGGCGTGCACGGCGGGCCAGATGGTCGCCGCCAAGCAGACCAAGATCGCGAACACGCCCACCAGCAAGAACTCGATCGGCCGCACCTGCACCGGCAAGTGCGAGATGAAATACACCTTGGGATCGAGCGGCAGCGCGTAAACCAAGAGCAGCTTGCACACCACGATGCCCAAGATGAGCCCAAACGCCGTGCCGAACACGCCGATGATGCCGCCCTGGTAGAGGAACGCGCGCAGCACGGCGCTGTTCGAGGCGCCCATGGCCTTGATGACGGCGATTTCCTTCTTCTTGTCGAGCACCACCATGATCAAGGTCGCGATCACGGTGAAGGCAGCCACCACGATGATCAGCGCCAGCACGAAGCTCATCAGCAGCTGCTGAATGCGCAGCGCCGTGAACAAGCCGTGGTTCAGCTCTTCCCAGTCGAGCGTGTGATACACGCCGTTGGCCAGCCGCTTGTCGATGTCGCGCGCTACTTCGCGCGCCTTCTCGATGTCGGTCACCTTCATCTCGACGCCGGTGACGCTGTCGCCGGTGTCGTAGAAGGCCTGCGCCTCGTAAAGGTCGGTGTAAACGAGCTTGGAGTCGTACTGGTCGAAGCCGGCGTCGAACACCGCCGTGACCCGAAACTGCTTGGCCACCGGCGCGCGCATGTTGCCGTGCGAGTACGAGAAGCCGATCGTCGGGCTCGTCACCTGCAGGCAGTCGCCAATCGCGACCTCCAAATTGCGCTTCAACGTAACGCCGATCACGATGCCGGGTAGCTTCTTGATCGCCGCCGGGTCGCGGCACGGATCGACGTTCATTTCCGGCGGCAGCTCGTCGTCTTCCGGCAATTCTCCGGCATAACCGCCGTCCGGCACGATGTTTCCGACGGGGCCGCCTTCTGGAACCTTGAAGTCGTCACCTTCGTTGGCAGGCTCGTCGCCTGTGTCGGCGCCCTTCTTGGCGTTGCCCGAGCCGGCGTAACCGCTCGCGCGCGAGCCCACGTCGGGCGACGCCGCAGCTTCGGCGCGCACCACGTCTTCGATCTGCTTGATGACCGAAACCTTGGCCGGCGCCGCGCTCGGTGCGGGCGCGTTGGCGGCTGCCGAGGCGCTCGGCAATGGCGCCAACGGATCTCCGGAGCGCTCGAGCGAGTCGTCGAGCAAGCCCTTGCGGCGACGGTCCGGCGGCTTGGCGTCGGCCAAGCGCAGCCCGTCCAGCGAGCCTTCGACGATGTGTCGCGGCAAGTCGAGCACCGACTTCACCTTGCTGGGATCGACGCCCTTGAGCAGCACGCCGGTCGCGGTGCGCTCACCGTGCGTGATCATCATCGGATTGATGACGAACGGCGCCACGCCCGTGACACCCGGCACCGCCTTCATCTTTTCCATGACCTGGCGGTACTCGCGAAAGTCGGTCGCGTACTTCAGCACCAGCACGTGCGCGTTGACGCCCAGCACCTTCTCGCGAAACTGCGCACGGAAGCCACCCGTCACGCTCATTACGGTGGCCAAGGCGCCCACACCGAGCGCCACACCCAAGGTCGCGAACATCGTTCCAACCGAGATGAAGGCGCGCTTCTTCGAGCCCATGTAGCGCAGCGCCAAGTCGAGCGGGAAACCCATCAAGCGCCGCTGTAGCAGCTTTTGCTCGCGTCGCGGAATGCCGTGCGCGGCCCCAAACCCACCTTTCGCGACTGCACCGGCGCTCAGCTTCGGTCGCCGGGCGTGTCACTCCCCTGCAACCGTTGCGGACCGCTGTTCACGCCCTGCGGCAAGGGATCGCGTTGGATCCGCGATTTATTCAAATCAGGGGCTCGGGCCCACACCTTGCAATGCTGGGCGCAGGTTTTTGACAACCACCAAGGCCAATTGTAGCCATGGTGGAATACCCCCGAAGAATGGGCTATCCATAGCGCGGCGGGGGACTCCGGACGTAGGAAGCACTGAGCGAGTCGATGACGGACCAGAACAAGCCGATGCCCAAAGTTCCGCCGCGGCCCGTGCGCAGCGTCGGCTCCAGCGGCAATTGGCCCTCGAACGTCGGCCCCGCTTCCGGCACCGGGCCAGCCAGCGCGCCCGTTGCCGGTACGCAGTTCACACCTCCTCCCTCGTCCGCCGCGGAGCAGCACACGCAGCTCGCGCCGCCCAGCGCGCCGGACGGCCACGGCTTGAAGGTCGTCACGATCTCGCCTGGTAGTATTTCTTTTCCCGACAGCGAAGAAGTAACAGCGTCGCGCCTGGTGAAGATGCGGCAAGACCCGTATCTCGGCGCCACCATCGACGGCCGCTACAAGGTCGAAGCCCTGCTCGGTGAGGGCGGCATGGGCGTTGTGTACCGCTGCGTCCACACCATCATCGGCAAGAAGGTCGCGATGAAGGTGCTGCGCGCGGATCTCGCGCGCGACGCCGAAGTGACCGAGCGCTTCTTGAACGAAGCCAAGTCGGCTTCGACCATCGGCAACGCGCACATCATCGACATCAGCGACTTCGGCCAGTTTCAAGACGGCTCGACCTACTTCGTGATGGAGTTTTTGGTTGGCCAACCGCTGACCAAGATCGTCGACGGCGGGCAAGCCGTGCCGGTGCCGCGCATCATCAACATCGCGCGCCAACTGGCTGAGGGCCTGTCGGCGGCGCACGCGGCCAACATCGTTCACCGCGATTTGAAGCCGGACAACATCTTCCTCATCGAGCGCGGCGGAGAAAAAGACTTCGTCAAGGTGCTCGATTTCGGCATCGCCAAGGTGTCCACGTCGGGCGAAGGCGCCAAGCTCACCCGCGCTGGCGCGGTGTTCGGCACGCCCCACTACATGTCGCCGGAGCAAGCCGCTGGGCAACCCGTCGACCACCGCGGCGACGTCTACTCGTTCGGCGTGATTTTGTACGAGATGGCGAGCGGCCGCGTGCCGTTCGACGCCGACAACTTCATGGGCATCCTCACGCAGCACATGTACAAGGCGCCGGTTCCCATCCGCGCGCTCATGCCGCAGCCGCAAGAGGTGCCGCCCGGGCTCGAAGCCATCGTGCTCAAGTGCCTCTCCAAGCGGCCCGAGCATCGCTATCAGTCGATGGATGAGCTGATTGTCGACCTCGACAAGCTCAAGGCCGGCGGCGTACCCGACGCCGTGCCGGAAATGATGTCGCGCTCCGGCGGCTTCAACGTCCCCGCCGACTACTTCGCCAAGCCGCACATGCCCGAGCCGGTGCCGGCTTCGCCCGCCAGCGGCCAACGCCAAAAGAGCAAGTGGCCGCTCATCGCCGGCCTGACCGGCGTCGTCGCCGCCGTCGCCATCGTCGGCGCCATCTTCGCCAAGAGCAGCCAGAGCAGCGCCAAGTCGGATCCAGCAAACCCGACGCCCGCCGCCCCCACGACCGCAGCAGCCGCGCCCACCGCGCAAGAATCACTCACGCTCACGCGCCAAGTCGCGCTCGCCGTGGTGCCGCAAGAAGCGCACGTCTACTCCGGCGACAAGGACCTCGGCACCAGCCCCGTCCTGCTCGAGGTCGAAGAAGGCAAAGCCCTCTCCCTCAGCGTCCGCATGGACGGCTACAAAGAGCTCATCCTCAACATCGACGGCACCAAGCCCCGCGAAACCGCCAAGCTCGAACGCCTGCCGAGCCGCCCAGCTGCCGGTGGCGCGCGGCCCGTGCCAAAGAAGGCGCCCGACGCGAAGCCGGAGACGAAGCCGAAGAAGAAGCCGGGTATTGGCGGCGGTGAGATCGTCAATCCTTGGGATTGATGCGGGGTTGAGAGAAGCCAAGGAGCGGTGTTGCTCGGTTTTGTGGCGTCGAGTGGCTACACGATTCCGATGAAGATCTCGTTGAAGGTACCCGCGGTCGCGGAGGTCATCGTGTATCTGAGGTCAATCGTGAGCGCAAACCTAGCCGAGTCAGCAAGAATCCTGTCCCAGAGTTCCGCGCTAACTCTGCCCTCGGCCAAACCGGGCTTCTTTGGCGCCCCCTTGGTGAGCCTGCCCGCCGTTGGCGCGCCGGGTGCACCCTTTATCAGGGTGATGGTTCCCAAATAGAGCTCCGCCAACACCACTACGGAAAGCTTCAAACTCGAGTCCGGCGTGGTGCCCGTGTAAGAGATGCTTTTGATCCGAAGCGTCGGCGTGATCGCCGCCTGCTGTAGCTCGCCGTACGCCTCCTCCGGCTCGCCGCCGCAAGCCACGGCCGACAAAGCACCCACCGACGCTAGAAAAACCGTCCTCCGCTCCATCTGTTTTCTCCCTGATGTAGCCGAGTGCGCTCCCGCGCGCGCTCAGTAGCCGGCACGCTAACAACTTCGCAGCCGATCGCAACACACGACGCGCGGTGACTCGTCGATCTGACTATGAAGCGGGGGGCGAGACCTTCGTCGCCTCGTGAGCAATCGTCGCAGATTCAATGTTCTCGAAGCGTATGTTCGTAACCCTTGTCTCCGAGTGCTCGAGCGTGATCAACAGCTTGGAGACCCGTGCCTGAGCCAGCACGAAGTCATAGAGTTCCGAGCTGATGGTAGCTTCGGCCGAGCCCAGCCTCTTGAGCGTGCCCTTAGACAGGGTGCCCACAGCCTCAGCGGCGGGCCCGCCCTTGATCAGCGTGATGGTCTCCAAATAGAGGTCTGGCAGCGGCTGCACCGCTAGTTCGATGATCGAGCCAGCAGTTACGCCGGAGAACTTGACGCTACTCACCAGTAACGCGGGC
>DATAKF010000333.1:0-38673 GCA_036261775.1 Polyangiaceae bacterium
GCGTTCCCCGGCTTGGGCTGGAGCCGGCAGCCCGTAGAGCGCGGCGAGCGGGCCATCCACGAAGTTGATGTCGGCGGTGAGCAGCTCGGAGTAAGGGCGGTCTTGAAAGAGGAACTCCGAGAAGAACAGCTCCATCTCTCGCTCCATCGAAGCGGCGAGCGCCGGCGTGTACTCCGGAAATTGCGTGGTGCTTGCCACGTGCTCGTGCAACCGCTTGCTGCCAAACCAGCGCCCCGCAAAATTTTTGACCAGCATGTCCGCGCGGCCGTCTGCGAGCATGCGATCGACTTCGGCCTGCAGCGTGTCCGTGTTGGCGAGCGCGCCGCTCGCAGCCTGGGCGAACAGCGCGTCGTCCGGCATGCTGCTCCACAGCGCGTACGAGAGGCGTGAGGCTAGCTCGTAACCGTCGAGCTTGTGGGGCGTTGGATCCGAGAGATTCGGATCGACCTCGACCCGGTACAAGAACTGCGGCGACGCCAGCACGAGCCGAGCCACCTGCTGGAGCGCTCCCATGGCGTCCACGCCCAACGCCAGGGCATCCTGGTACTTCGTGAGCAGCAGGGTGCGTTCGTCCGCCGAGAGGGGGCGGCGGAAGGCTTTGGTGCCGAACTGGTCGATGAACTTTTCAGCGCAGGCGGGCGTTGCATCCGGCTGACACGTCAGGATGCGGTCTCGCAGCGCGGGGTTCCCGAAAATGTCAGCGCTCACCTGACCGGCGGCAGCAAAGTAATCCTCGACCTGCCGCGGGCTCATCGACAACGCAGCGGCGATATTGTCGAAGCCCTCCGCCTCTTCTTTGGTGAAGGCTTCTCCCGGCCGCAGCTGCGTGCCGGTCAAGTCCCGCAGCGTGTTGTCGTATTCGACGTTGCTCAGCCGATGGATGGCCTTGGTGATGATCTCCGCCTGCTTGGGATCGGTCGAACCGATCCCGCCAGCTCCGCCGCCCGGGTTGGACACACCAGAGGCCGCGGCCGAGCCCCCGGACCCAGGCAAAGAAGGCCCGCTCGCCCCCCCGGAAGAGCAGCCGGCCAGGCCGGCGCTGCAGACGAGGGCGGCGACTGCGACACGCAGCGCGTTCGAGCGGCACGCGGGCGTCCTGAGAGGGAGCGGCTGCCGTGGGTAAAATTGAACCATGTCGTGTTTCCAGGCTCGGACCGCGACGAGCCACGCGCGGAAGGCAATCCCGGTAATGGGTGCATGCTGGGCGAGCGGCTGAGGCGTCCCGACATCGGTGGTCCAGTTGCGATGCTGCTACCACCGCATCATTTCAGTCAGCGCATCGTCCTTGGGCGCGTCGCAACGCGGAGCGAGGGCCGGCCCGCGCCCGCGAACTCCCACTCGAGTTCGGTTGGCAAACGGTAGCCCTTACAGTCGTAGATGGTCCCGGTGGAAATCTGGAAGTCTTCGCACACCGGAGCAAGGGCGCGAAAACGGCCTCAGAAAAGAAACGGTGGTCCACTTTCTGGCCCCCCGCCACTGATACGAACGGTGAGAGCCGCTCGCGCCATACGACCTGCCCTACGGCTCGTGGTCAAGAACGAGCATTCGTCACCCGGCGATCTCGATCAGCTTTATAAAGACTACTGTCGGTACGTGGCCGCCATCCTGCTCCGGATTGGCGGGCGGCGCGGCGAGCTGGAAGACAGCATCCAAGACGTGTTCGCGGAAGCGACCGCTGGCATTGCCCAGGTGCGCCAGCCGGAAGCGATCCGCGGCTGGTTGGCCACCATTGCAGTGCGGGTCGCTCGCCGAACACTGCGGCGCCGACGGCTAGCACGGCTCATTGGCCTCACGCCAAGCACTAGCGAGTACGAAAGCCTCGCCGATCCTGCAGCGTCTCCGTTCGATCGCGCTCTGTTGGCTCGCCTGTACCGCGCTTTGGATCGGTTGCCGGTCGACGATCGCGTGGCCTACGTGCTGCACCACGTCGAAGGGGAAACTTTGGACGCCGTTGCCGCCCTTTGCGGCTGTTCAGGCACGACGGCCAAACGCCGCATTCTGCGCGCCCGTTTGGCGCTCGAGGAGCTGCTGGCCGATGACTGAACCAAGCAAGGCGCTCGAGCGCGCGCTCGAGCTCGGCAGAACCATCGAGCCTCGGCTCGGCGCTCAGGACCTGGAGCGTCTGCAACGGCAGATTCGCGACCGCTCGGCGAAGGCAAGGCTCGGCACCCCTATGCGCTTTGCCGTCGTCATGGCGGCGGCTGCGCTGCTTTTCGCGGGCTCCAGAGAAGCCTGGCTTCGTGGCACGCACGTCGAGGCAGTAGCGGCCGGCGCGCCCACCGCGGTCGCTGCGGCGGTCTCCTCAGTCTCGGCGCCGGCACCACCAGGCCGTCTGCCGTCACCGCTCGTGCTTTCGGATCGCTCCCGCGTTCAACCTCGCGATTCGGGCACGGAGCTCTCGGTCGTCGAGGATTCGCCCACGAACGTGCGCGTCAAGCTCACGCGCGGGCGCGGCCATTTCGAGGTCGCGCCAGGAACCGAGCGAGTTTTTTCGGTGCTGGCGGGCGGCGTCGAGGTCACGGTGCTTGGCACCGTGTTCGACGTCGAGGTCGTCGCCGACCGAGTCGGCGTCGACGTGGAACGCGGCAGCGTTCGCGTCAATTGGAAGCTCGGAGCCGCGGAGCTCACGGCGGGCCAGAGCGGCTGGTTTCCCCCGTTGGTGGTGGACGAGAGAAGAGACACGCCGCCGCGGGCTCCGGGGCCACCCGCGCCGGCCGCCTCCTCGATAGAAGCGAGCACGCCGGAAAGCGCGCAATCGCTCTTGAAGCAAGCAGACGCGGCGCGGGCCGGAGGTGACGCGGCGCTCGGAGCGCAGCTGCTGCGGCGGGTGCTGCGCGAGCACGCGAAAGATCCGCGCGCATCGCTCGCCGCGCTCACGCTCGGGCGTTTACTGCTCACCGAGCTGCACCGGCCAGCAGAAGCGGCTGCGGCGTTCGCTCAGGTCGAGCTCCACGCGCCCGGTAGCCCGTTCGCCGACGACGCGCTCGCGCACCAGGCGGAGGCCTGGCAGGCCGCCGGCCAAGCCGCAAAGGCGCAACAGTTGGCGACGTCGTACCTGAAGCGCTATCCGTCTGGCCGCCATGCGCGGCACATGAGGGCCCTGGCGGAAAGCGAGTGAGACCGCGCTCACGCACCTGCTGCCCGCTTCTTACCGGGCTGCTCCTGCTCGCTGGAATCGCCTTGCCGCGCCCGGCTCGGGCCGACCGCGCCGAAGCCAGCGCTAGCGTGACCTTGCTGGTGCGCGGTTGTCCTGCGCTATTCGAGGAAGAACTGCGTGACATTCTCGGTATCGAGCTGGGCGAGCTCTTGCTCGACTCTTCCGAGCCGCCCCGCGCCGAGCTGAACGTGCTCGAAGTCGCGTGCGAGCGAGCGCGGGCGCGCGTGCGCGCGGAAGCATCCAATCCCGACAGAGTCGTCGAGCGAGCTTTGCTGTTGGACGAGTTCCCAGGGGACGCGGCGCCGCGCGCGGTAGCGCTCGCCGGGGTGGAAGCGCTGAGCGCGGTCAACCCCACGTTGTCCGAGCGGTTGCGGGCGCGGCCACGAGCCGTGCCCGCGGAGCCTCCGTCAGCCGTGGACGCGGCTGCAACACCGGCCTCGCCCACGAGGGCACCACGATCTCGGGTCACCCTAACTCGTGGCCTCCACCTGCGCTTGGGCGCACTCCATCGTCGCTTTCTAGTTGCTCAAGGAGCGGCCGCGTGGGGCGGCCGCGTGGAGCTTTCGTGGCACGCCCGGGGTCCCTGGCAAATTGGCTTCGACGTCGAGGCAGCCGTCGCGAAGCAAAGCGTGACTGGTGGGCGGCTCAGCGCCGCTATGGCGTCGAGCGGCGCCTGGCTCGGGATCGGCACCAACACCAGCGGCTGGTCCGCAGCCGTGGCGGCGGGAGCGCGCGCCGGTCTGGCTCAGCTGCGCGGCGAGCCCGGTGCTGCGGGCGTGCGCGGGCACGAGGTGCTCCGCCCATGGGCAGGCCCTGTCGTCCTTGCACAGGCCAGCGCCAGCGTGGGACGAATCGAGGTTGCTGCCCGCAGCGAGGGCGGCGTGGCGCTACTCAGCGTCGAGGGCTTGGCCCAAGACGTGGCCTCTTTGAGGCTTGCCGGGGGATGGCCAGCCCTGTCCCTGAATTGGGGAATCGTCTTCTGAGGTGGACCACTTTTCGTTGCCCACCCACTACTTGAGCATGGTGACTCTGCCCCGCTTACTCGCACTGGCTCTGGTTGGCTCCTTGGTGGGCGCGTGCTCGTCGCGCGACACGCTGCTCGAAGGTGGCGCTGCAGGCGCCGCACTTGGTGGCACTCAGGCGAGCAGCGGGAACGCTGGTGCTGCGCCCAGCGGCGGCAAAACTGCGAACGGTGGCGCCCCGCAAGGCGCGGGCGGCAGCACTGCTGGCAGCGCCGCCGGCGGCCCTGCCGAAAGAGGCGGCGCGGCGGGTGAAGTGTCGGGGGGCGCCGGAACCGGGGGAGCCGGGGGCGCCGGGGGAGCCGCTTCCTGCGCGCTACCCGAAGGTTGCCCCCCCTGCTCCGACTTGACGACGCTCGACGACTGCACGGCCCAAGCCGATTGTCACCCGGTCTTCGTCGATCCGAACACGTGTGGCTGCGGGCTCAACGGCTGTTGTGCGCGGTTTTCGCACTGCGCCAATGGAGCGACGGCCTCCTGCACGTTCCCCGAGCCGGTCACCTGCGCCATGGTCATGCCCTTCTGCGACAGCCCAGCGTACGTGAACTCCTTTGAAAACGGCTGCTACAGCGGTTGCGTTCGTTCGAGTGACTGCACTCCGTTGCCCTGACGAACGGCGAGCCATCCTGTGATCGCGCCCCGGAGCGAAGACGTGCTTCACCTTTGACCGCGTTTCCACACGGTTACCAAAGGCATGTTCGGGTCTGGGCGCCGAGGGTTGGGAGCTGGTGAACGTGAGGCCAATCTCGAGCTTTGCCGGTGATAGCAGCGGCAGCAACGCTCCGGTTTCGCTGGCTGGAGCCACGACCGAGGTGGCCTACTACCTGACGCGCAGGCGGTAGGTTCCGAGCACGGAGACGACTCCTACCGCGCCGTGGGTGGCCTCCGATGCCATCCCCGACTCGGAGCAGGTCTTGCCAATCGACAGCTCCGAACAGGAGGGCGCTGCAGCGCCGAGTCGACGCAGACGAACTAGCAAACGACGTTTTGCCAACTATTGAGCTATAGCCGTCAGCATGGCCGTAGCCGCCCTGGATCCCGCTCAGCTCGCGTTCCGTCCTTTGAGCCTGGCCGACTTGCCGAAGCTGCATCGTTGGTACGCGGCACCTCACGCGGCGCCGTGGTTCGCCGACCGCGCGGGAAATATCGACGACGAGTACGGCCAAGCCGTTCGCGGCGAGGTAGCGATTTTTGCCTATGTCATCACGTACGAAGGCGTGGACATCGGTCTCATCAACTGGGAGCGCTTCGGGGATTTTCCCGAACAGATGGCGGGCTACGAGGTCACCGACCCCGACTACGTGAACATCGACGTGCTCGTCGGTGAGCCCGCTTACGTACGTCGTGGCCTCGGCGCCCCGCTGGTGCAGCGCTTCTTGCGCGAGATAGTCTTTCAAGATCCTCGTTACTCCACCTGCGTGATCGATCCACACGAAGGCAACGTCGCCGCGATTCGTGCCTACGCGAAAGCCGGTTTTCGTTACGTGCGCACGGTGGTCGATCCGGAAGACGGCACGACACGCCTGCACTTGATGCAGTGGCCATGACACCCGCCAGCGTTGCGGCCGCTACTTGGCGACGTGCTCGCGCAGCGACGTGAGCAGATCGCCCCACCACATGCCGATCATCCGAGCAAAGGCTGCGCCTTCGAGCCCGTGGCGCGCCGGATGGTCGCCCGGCAGCGTGCTCCAGCCGCGGTGCTCGACGCGCACCATCGTGCCGTCCCCCGCGGCCGTGAACGTGACCTCGACCAGGGTCTTTTCGTGCGGCTTGAAGTTGACTGCCCGCCATTCGAGCGCGAGGCGATGCGGCGGATCCCACACCACGACCGAGCCGGACTCGAACGTTTTCGGACCGGAGGGGAGCTCTACGGTCTCGAACAGCCGCCCGCCGAGGCGTTGCTCGAAGAAGATGCGCCCCGGCTTGGCGCCCGCGATCCGAAAGCGACGGCCATGCCGCCACCAGGCGTCAATCTCGGCCGTGAACACCTCGAACGCGTCCTGTAGCGGAACAGCCACGTAGACGCTCGCAGCCGCCGAGTCGCCCGCCGTCGCGCTCACTTACGACCTCGCTTGCCGCGGGTCCGCTCGGCGTGCACCTTGAAGGAGGCCAGCTGGCTCGTCCAGAACTCCTCGACGTCTTCGACCCACCCCCTCAGCGCCTGGAACGGCGCGCGCTCGAGGTAGAGCAGCCTCACCCGGCCGTCCGCTTCGGTCACTTCCTCGCCGATCAGGCCGCTTTCGCGGAGCACCCGCAAGTGGCGGCTCAACCCCGCCGGCGTCGAGCCGAGCTCCTCAGCCAGCTCGCCGGCTCGCCGCGGCCCGCGCCGCAAGAGCTCGACAGCGGCACGGCGCGTCGGATCGGCCAGCGCCGCGAAGGCGCGGTTCAAGTGTTCTTGGCTCAGACGTCCTGCCCCTTGGTGCGCAACCGCTGCGTGAACCACCAGTGATGGCCGCCGATGTCACGGCACTCGTAGGTGCGGTCGACCCAGTAGTCATCGCCGTAGTCGCTCGTCTTGGGCTCGCTCGTGATCACCGCGCCGGCCGCCCTGGCGCGCGCGCAGTGCGCCTCGACATCGTCGACGAAGACCATCATGTTTTGGGTGTTCATCCCGCCGGCCTTCGAGGGCGGCTTGGCGTGCGGAAATTTGTCGTGTTTCTCGCCACCCACCATGATGAGCCCGCCGCCGTAGACGAGCTCGGAGTGCTCGATGCGCCCGCCCTCACCCTCGACCTTGAGCTGCACCTCGAAGCCGAAGGCGCGACACAACCAATCGATGGCGGAGGCAGGATCGTCGTACCAAATTCCGGTCGAGATGCGCGGCCAACCAGGAGGCGTCGGTTTCATGAGCAACTAGTTGACACATTAGTCAACTAGTTACAAGCTCTCTTGCGATGGCCAAGTCACGAAGGCGTCAGGCGATCGTCCTGGCGCCCGGCGCGGAGCGTTCATACCCGATGGGTCGCATCTCCACGCCCGGCATCGCGCAATGGTTCCTCGAGAATCCGCCGGGTCCAGCCATCGGTGGCACGCCGGTCGGCGAGGGTCTCGGGTGAATCACGTTCGGGCTTGCGGTAAGAAAGTGATCGCCGAGTTGGCCCTCGGACAAGCTTCCGAGCCCCCCCATGATGCCGCCTAACCCCGCTGCCAGCGCGACCTCCACCGAAGCGCCGCGCATCATCTTCCAGCGTGAAGGCTGGCTGCTGGTGCCGCGCTTGCTCGATCGGGCCAAGGTCGACGCTTTGTTGGCGGCGACGAGTGAGCTTGAGCGCGTCGCCGCGTCCTTCGAGCGCGACACGCACGTGCGCCGCGTCTTCTTCCAGATGCAGTCGGCCAGCGGCAAGAAGGGCGAGCCGGCCATCTATCCGGGAGCGCTGCGTAAGATTACGTCGCCTTCGAGCGGGCAACCTGCGTTCGATCGGCTGCGCCGGGATCCGCAGGTGCTGGCTGCGCTCGAGAGCTGTGGCTTGGTCGCGCCGCAGTGCCTGATAGACCAAGTGAACCTGAAGCTGCCGCTCGTCGGCAGCGGTTTCCCCTACCACCAAGACGAGACCTTCTTGTTCGGAGAAGCGCTACGCCGCGTGCAGCAGTTTGGCGGAGTGAACCTCGTGATTGCCCTCGATCCCGCGGACGCCGAGAACGGCGGCTTCGAGGTGCTCGGTCGCACTCACCAGGGGCCACTCGTCGATGCCGCCTACGACACGTCGGCGACGAACGCCGGCTTGTTCGATGAATCCCGCCGCGTGCTCGCCCCTTTGGCTCCGGGCGACGCGCTGCTCTTTCACCCCCGCTTGGCCCACGGCAGCGGCCCCAACCGCTCCAACCGCCCACGCCGCTTGATCACGCTGTGGTTTGGCGGAGGCGCGCCAGCCGAGCACGCCATTCTCCCCCGCCCCGATCGGCCCCGATCATGAACATCCTCGGACTTCACTTCGGTCATGATGCCGCGGTCTGCGTCCTGCAAGACGGAAGAATCACCGCGTATGTGATGCGGGAGCGGCACGCACGCATCAAGCACGCCATCTCCCTGGAGCTCGAAACCATCCAGATGGCCATGGCTGAGGCTGGTTTGCGTTGGGATCAACTCGATTACTGCGCGATAACCTCCACCCAGAACATCGAGCTCATCATCGATGATCCCATCAGTTTCTCCATCCATCTGGAGCCTCATCCAAGGCACCAGGCCCCCTGCCCGCTGGCAGAGCTGACACGGGCGCAGGGACTCGACCCAGGCGCGATGGTCGTCTCCCGCTTACTGAAGATATTCTACGACCCGCGCTACAAAGACTCCTACCTCTATCGTCACTACGGGCATGCCTTTCCCGAGCATCGCACGCGTTCACGAGAGAGCTTTTCGCCGCTCGGAACGATGGATCAGTTCATCGGCTCTCCGGACTGGGCTGGCGCGACGCTGGACCAGATAGCGGGAACCGACTACTCGGCAACTCTCAAGAACGAATCGATCCGGCATGGCTTTCACTACCCAGTCAGCGTGCGCGTCGCGGGGCACCATTTGCCGGGATACTTCATCGCGCACCACGCGGCCCACGCGGCTTCGAACTTCTATCAATCTGGCTTCCACGAAGCCGCGATCCTGACGCACGACGGGTACGCCGACGGTAGGGGCTACCTCAGCGGCATGTTCATGTGGGGCGAGGGTCATCGCATCCGTCCCCTCACCCCGCACCATCTCGTCATTGGTGCTCTATACGAGAACGTGGGGATTCGCCTGGGTATGGGAGACGTGGGGCCACCCGGAAAACTCATGGGGCTGGCGGCCTATGGTCGGCCAAGGTTCTTCGACCGGCGCTTCATCGGCAATCAATACAACTGGCCACAGGCGCGGCTAGATACCGAGATTTGGTTGAAGCACTGCCTGAAGGTTGCCGGTGAGATGGGCTACGATCTCCAACCGTTCGGAAAATCGGACCAGGTCCTCGCTCCGATCAACGTAGACATTGCCGCAAGCACGCAGAAGCTCTTCGAGGAAACCTATCTCGTCGCCGTCGACGCGCTCGCGAAGGTCATCGAGAAGCTCGGGTCACGAACGAACAACTTGTCCCTCACGGGCGGCTGCGCGCTCAATTGTCCCTCGAACAGCCGGATTTTCCGGGAGAGCCGGTTCCGAAACGTCTTCGTGGAGCCAGGGTGCGACGACAGCGGGCTAGCCATCGGCGCCGCGAGCTGGCTGTACCACAATGTCCTCGACCAGCCGCTGCCGGCGCGGGACCTCGAATCGCACGCCAATCCTTACTTGGGCGTCACCGCTAAGAACGACGCTGGCAGTATCGAAGCGGCACTTCATGCGGCGGGAGACGAAGTGCAATTCACGATCTGCACCGACGCTGCACAGTCTGCCGCCGAGGACCTCGCCGCCGACAAAGTCATCGGCTGGTTCGAAGGACGGAGCGAGATTGGACCGAGAGCGCTCGGTCATCGCTCCATCCTTGCCGATCCGCGTCGGGGTGCGAACTGGGAGCGCGTCAATCTGCTCAAGGGCCGCGAACGGTGGAGACCCTTCGCCCCCGCCGTGTTGGAGTCAGAGGCTGAAACCTGGTTTCAAGGCCTACCACGGCAGTCTCCTTACATGCTGTTCACGGGGACGGTCCGCTCTCACGCTCTACCGGCCATCACCCACTCGGACGGTTCCGCGAGAGTTCAAACCGTAGACGCCACCTGCGGGCAGTTCTTCCGCGTCATTCAATGCTTCTTCGCCGCGACCGGCGTGCCGGTCGTGCTGAACACGTCCTTCAACGGTCCCGGTGAACCCATCGTCGAAACGCCTGCTGACGCCCTGCGTTTTCTCATCCATTCTCAGCTCGACGCCCTCTACATGGGCGGCATGCGCGTGACGAGACCGGCTTGCGCAACGGCGCACCCCGGACTGGTGAACACCGGCAAGCAGACGATGCCGGCCTGAAACGCTGGACGCGACCGAGCAGCGACAGTCGCCCGAACGAAGCATCGTTGCCTTCTTCACCCCGAACCGTGAGCCGCCGTGAGCCGCGCTCTAGGCGTCGTCGCGCTCGCCGCTCAGCTTCTTTTCGTACAGCGAGCGCACGAAGCCGATCGTGTCGGCCTCTCCGGCCAGCTTGTCTTCGCGGTAGCGACGTACGCGCGCAAAGCGCAAGGCCAAACCGCCCGGGTACACGGGGCTCTGTTGCAAGCCATCGAAGGCGATCTCCACCACCAGCTCGGGCCGCACGTGCACGACCCACTCGGTTTCGTTCGTGGCAAGGTCGCGCAGCTTCTGCGTCTGCCAGGCCAAGGTTTCGTCGGTGAGGCCCTTGAAGGTCTTGCCCAACATCACGAACTTGCCTGTCTCGGGATCGCGCGCACCCAAATGCAGGTTGCTGAGCCAGCCCTTGCGCCGCCCACTGCCCCACTCGGCAGCCAACACGACCAAATCCAGGGTCGGGGCGGGTTTCAGCTTCAGCCAACCGGCGCCCCGACGCCCGGCTTCGTAGCTCGACGCAAGGCTTTTTGCGACCACGCCTTCGTGACCTCTTTGTAGCTCTGCGCGCATCACGCTTTCGCCAGCTTGGACGCTACCCACCGCCACACGCGACACGCGCGACGCTTCCGGCACGGCGCGGCACAGCGCTGCCCAGCGCTGCTCGTTGCCGAGCTCGACCAGCACTTCACCGTCGAGGTACAGGCAGTCGAAGAAAAAAGCGCGAAGCGGTAGGCTCGCTTGCAGCTCGCTCACGGCCGCTTTGCGCCCAAAGCGCCGCATGGTCACCTGAAACGGGCGCGGGCGACCATCAGGCTGCAGGGCGATAGCTTCTCCGTCGAGCACGAAGCTGTGCCCGTCGAACGAGCGCGCCAGCTCGACGACCTCGGGCAGCGCTTCGGTCAGCGCGTTGCCGTGCCGCGAATAGACGGCGACTTGGTCGCCCGCGCGGTGCACTTGAATGCGAGCGCCGTCGAGCTTTTGCTCGAAAACACAGGGCGAAAGCCGGTCAATGGCGTCGGCCACGTCGCTCGCGCTTTGCGCCAACATCGGGCGCAAAGGGCGGAACAATTGAACGCTCAGCTCCGCTAGCGCTGCCTCACCACCCGTCAACGCCCGCGCCGCCACCTCCGTTGCGTCGCCTGCAAGCAGCATGGCCCGACGCAGGGCTGGCGCAGAAATATTGGTGGCTTGCCCCAATGAGTCGACCACGAGCGCTTCCAAGGCGCCTTGCCGCAACTCACCCAACATCAATCGAGTAACGAAGTCGCGCTCGCGCTCGCTCAGCCGCGCGAACAGGTCTCGCAGCAGCTGGTCGCGGCGCTTGGACGAGCCTTTGCCGCTGAGCTGCGACAGCTCGTCGAAGAGCGCATCCAGCTCGAGCAAGGTCACGCCCTCCTCCGCGCTTGCGGGGCCGCTCGTCAGTTGTCGCAAGGCTCGATAGCCGACTCCGAGCTTGCCTTGGCGTAGCTCGCCACACAGAAAGCCTACACCACTGCGCACCTCGTTCGCATCGAGTTGGCGCAGCAGCTCCGCGAGCCGTTCGGTCTTCTTCTTGCGTGAGCGCGTCGCGGCGACGTCCGCCGAGGCCGCCACGATTTCCGCCAAGCGCAGCATCAGAGGCTCATGATACCGCCCTCGCCGGCGGGCAAGGCCTCGGTGCGCCGAGCCCAACCGCGAGCAGCTACAGCTCCCGGCTTGCTACGCTTGGGGCGAAAAAGTACCAGGCCTCACTGACACTTGGTGCTGGTGCAGACGCCGGACTCGCAGTCCTGCGCTCTCTGGCATTGGTCGCCGGTTGCCCCGGCGGTGCAGATGCCGGCGCTGTTGCCGCCGGTGTAGCAATGCTTCGACGTGCAGTGCTGCGCCGCCACGCAGAAGGCGCCGAGCGAGCCGTCGGTGCATTCGCCGCGGCCGAGGCCGGTCGAGTACGCGCAGGTGCCTTCAACGCAGTCGTTGGCCTCGGTACAGGCGCTCTTGAGCAAGCCCTTCGTGCATTTCCCGTAGCCGCTGCCGCTCTCGAAGGCGCAGAGGTAGGTGGCTAGGCAGTCCTCATCCACCGTGCAGACCGCGTCGACCGCGCCAGTCGTGCACGTACCGCTGCCGCCGGTCCGAACCGCGCAGCGGTTCGATTGGCAATGCTCATCGAGCTTGCAGGAAGCCTGGTCGGTGCCGTCGGTGCACCAACCATCGGTGTCGGTGGCGCTGGCGAGGCTGCAGGTGCCGGCTACGCAATGGGCCTTTTTGCTGCAGCGGTCGCCGACTGCACCGGCGCTGCAGGTCCAACCGGCGCCCGCCGAATCCTTGGCGCAGCGGCCGTCCTCGCAATCGGCGTCGTCGTCGCGATCGCAAGGCGTCCCGACGGCGCCCGCGCTGCAGGTGCCCTCACCGGTGCCGCCCCCGTTGAGACAATGGCCGCTGTCGCAGTGTTCGCTCTCACCACACGGCTCACCGAGCTTGCCCGCGGTGCACACGCGTCGCTGAAAGGCGTCGACCTCGACGCAATCGCCGAGGGTGCAGTCGGCGCTGGTGAGGCAAGCTTGCCCGATGGCGCCCGAGCTGCAGGCGCCACCAGAGCTTTTCATGACGCAGCGGAAGCCGCTGTCACATTGGTCGGCGGACGAGCAGGGGCTGGCGGCTCCGCCTGTGCTGCAGGTGCCCTGGCTCGAGCCCGCGCTGCCTTTGCCGCAAAAGCCGCTCTGGCATTGCTGGTTCGAGAGGCAGCTGGCGCCGAGCGACCCGTCACTGCATTGGCCGAGCGCTCCCGCCTCCGAGGCCCCGATGCAGATGCCGCTCGCGCAATCCGACTCGTCGAGACAAGCCGCGCCACTCTCGCCGTCGCTACACGTGCCGACGAAGGACGTGGCAGGCAAGATGCAATCGAGACCCGAGCCGCAGTGCGCGTCGACGTTGCACGAAGCGCCGCTTTCGCCGGTTTGACAGCGGTAGGCGCCGCTGGTGTCGATGGCCACGCAGCGCCCGTCGACACAGTCCCCCGCGTCGAGACAAGGAGAGCCGGAGTTGCCCGGCTGACAGTCACCGGGTTTTGCCGTGTCGTCACCGACGCACCGTCCCGTGTCGCAATCTTGATCGCCGTCGCACGGCGCGTAGTCGCCAATGCAACTCACGACGTCGCCCAAGTCGAGCTCGCAGGCCGCGTTGCAGTCGACGGCTGTCAGGCAGCCACGCTCAGGGTGGCAGCCGGTGTAGCTCGAACTGAACGGATCACATTTGCAAACGACCGGGCTACACGCCTTCGTGCACGCAGCGCCGTCGTACTCGAAGCCGAGATCGCCGCAGCCCTCGTAGGTCGCTGGCGGAATTGCTGGGCGCCCGCCCAGGCTGCTCTTGCCCCCAAACGCCTTCGAGCCGCCCAATGCGCCCGCCTCCCCGGCTTCACCGCCAGCGCCCCCCGCAAAGTTGCCGTTACTGCTGCTCGAGGAGCAACCGAAGGCGACGCCGTTGGCGACCACCGCGAGGCAGAGCCCCAGCGCACCAAAGCTGAATCTGGTCATCGTCCCCATGCTACGGCGCTTGCAACAACCGCATCCGCCGACGTGCGATGTTTTTCGCACGATTGGTAGCCAAGTGTGGACGCTAGATACCTCGAGACGCACATCCCGGTGGCTCCGATCCGGCTGGCGGCGCGCATCGAGATCGCCGTGCAGCGTCTCGCCTCGCACCCGGCCGGCCCAGCGGCGGCAGAGTCTTCGCGCAGCAAACGCTGCGCCCAGCGCAAGGGTTGCGCGCACGTCGGCGGCGTCGGGGCGCTTGGGGCCGCGTGACAGAAAACGACGAGGCGCTCGCCGGCGGGCGCCTTCGTGTGGCACGAGCATTGCTTCGTGTACGGGCATGCGCCCCCACCTCTCGCTCATCGTGACGTTTGCGGCCTTGCTCGTGGGTTGCGGCGGCTCCGCCAATCCGCCTCGATCACCCGGCAACGAGGCTCAGCGCCCGAACAGCACGACTAGCGACGGACGCGTAGTCGGGGCAGACGGGGTCGCGCCGAGTCAGAAGCTGGAGGAGGGCCCGAAGTTCGACTCGAGGGATGGGCTCGAGCCTGCAGGGTCTCCGCCGCGCCAGTAGCCCTGCGGCTGCGCGAGCTCCCGATAGGGGCGCGTCTGGAGCGACTTCGAATTGCGCAAAGCCGCGCGCTGGCGGGTTGTTGTCGTCGATGCAGTCCACGGACGTCGACACAGGAAGAACCGCGACGTCGGCGGCAGGCGCGGTGCTTCTGTTGCTGATGATGCCTGCCGTTGCCGCCAGCGTGGTGCTGGCTGTGCAATCGTACCTCGGCGGGGGGTTCAACTACTCCACGGTGATGATGGTCGCGTCGCTCGCGCTCTTCATCTACGCAGCCAACGGGCTCAGCGACGGCGCCGAAGATGCCGCAAATGACTTCATCAGGGCTGCCGCGCTGCGAAGCTCGGCGGTCTGGACGCTCGCGCTTTCCGGCTCTGGCCTCGCGGCCTCGAGCCTCCTGCTCGCTGCGGACGGAAAGCTCCACGCCATCTACGGCTTGGTGTTGCTCGTCGGCATCATCTATTCGTTTCGCGTCATCCCGCATCCGCGTGGCGGCGGACGGGCACCGGTAAGACTCAAAGACCTTCCGCTGGCGAAGAACGTCTCCATCGGCGTCGCTTGGGCTGGGGCGGCATTTCTCGGGCCGGTACTGGATCTCGGCGCGCCGCCTGACTCGCCGGGACGTGTAGCCCTCCTCGGTGTCGGCTACGGGCTGATGATTGGGGTAAATTCGCTGTTTTGCGACGTGCGCGACGAACCCGGCGATCGAGCCGGTGGTGTTCAGACGCTGCCGGTCAAGTACGGGGCCAAGCGCTGCTTTCGCGGCACGTTCGTGCTCATGGCGGCCTGGACCACGGTGCTGGCCGTCGCCTTCGGGCGTGGCGTGCTCGACGCACGACACCTCTTGTTTCTGAGCTCCGCAGCGCTTGGCTATCCGGCCATCGTCTGGCTCATGGTAACCAAGGTTCGACCGAGCCAGGCCGTCGCCAACGGCGTGATCGAGAGCTCGGACATCTTCTTCGCCCTGGGATTGCTCGCGCTGCGCTGATTCCCCGCTCGGCGCAGACGCCGTAGAGGCGCTTGGCTCAGCCGTGGGGCTCCTCCGGGAGCGACAACGACAAGCAAGTACCTCGACCTGATTCACTCTCGATCTGCAGCACACCGCCCAACTCGCGCACCACCTCGGCCAAAGCCGACAGCCCGACGCCTCGGCCCGAAGTCTCCGTAACCTCTTCGCGGGTGGAAAACCCGGGCGCCAGCAGGGCGGCGACGAGCTCTGCACGCGAGCTGTCAGGCCACCCTCGTGCGCGACAAATCCGCCGGACCGTGTCCCAGTCGATGCCACGGCCGTCGTCGCGAACTTGTAGACGGTAGCCCCCGCCGGAACGGTGAGCAGAGAAGTGCAGCTGCCCACCAACAGGCTTGCCCAGAGCGGCCCGCTGCTCGGGTGGCTCCACGCCATGATCGATGGCGTTTCGCACCGCGTGCACCAAGGCAGACCACAGGCGCGCCCACGTCGCCGGCTCGAGGCGTATATCGTCGGCCCGAACGTCAATCAACAGAGCCGGCCGCTCCAGCCGTTCAGCCAACGCTCGAGCGTGCGTCGCGAGGCGCTCCAAACACCGTAGAACGGGTTCTCGCCCCTGCAGCCGAAGCTCTTCGACGATTTCCCGTGCCGATGCCCCCTGCTCCGCGAGTTGGCCGAGGCGAGCCAGCTGCTCTTCACCGACCTCCACGACTCGGCCTAGGCCCGTGGGAGCGACCGTGCTCACGGCGCGCGTAACGGCGAGCCATCGAGCCCTGAGCGCATCGAATAGATCACCCCGCAGCGCACCGCGCTCGACGAGCTCGGACTCCGCGCTATGGCACAGGTCAGCGACGACCCGCAGCCCAAGGGTAGCCGCGTTGCCCTTCAGGGTGTGCAGCAGTTGGCCCTGCATCGACGCTGGGTAGCCAGGCTCAGCGAGTTGCTCCAGTGCCCGCTCGGTTTGCTCCACGAAAGAGACGAAGCCGGTTCGGTCCCGCATGAGCGCGGTGAAGGCCGCCAGCACCTCCCGTTGCTCGGCGTCCGCTCGTTCACGCGCGCGACGCTCGGTCACATCGTCGATCACGAGCAACAGCGCGCTGAGCTGGCCAGCTTCTTCGATCGGCAAATAGCGGCACTCGAAGTAACGCTCGCGGAGCACGAGTCGTCGGGGCAGCTGATCGAGGCAGACTTCGCGAGGCAAGATGTCGTCCCGCAGCGCGCTCAGCCCCAGGTCGAACAACGCCGAGAATCGCTGATCTGCGGCCACATAGTCGCGGAAGCGCGGCGCGCCAGAAACGCCGAACCAGCGCTCCACGACGCTCGAGCGCTCCACGGCCAAGCGCCCCTCGATGTCGACGGTGACCAACGCTTGGTCCACGTTGTCGAGAACCAACCGAAGCTCCCGATTCTTGTGCGCCAATTCTCGGGTGCGCTCTTGCACGCGCCTTTCCAGCGACTCGTTGGCTTCTTGCAGTTCTCGCGCGGCTTCGCGCAGCGCTTGGTCTCGCTGCTCGAGCGTCGTGTTGGCGTCCTGAAGCTGTGCCTTCTCGCTCTCGAGCTCGGCCACGAGCGCGGCGTTGGCAAGCAAGGACTCGATGTGCTGCGTCGCGTTGCGAAAGAAGGCCGCGTCTTGCTCGACGAAAGGTGACTGGAACGACGCCTTGGTACGGTCGAAGCCGGCCGCCAGCAGCAGGTTCGCAGCGGCTCCATGGGCGATGCGGCTCCACATGAAGCGGTGGAGGCCCAAGGCGCCTGCCAGCGCCTGGCTCGGGCGCTCGTCCTCGTGGTCCGGGTCGTTGCAAAAGCCGGACGAGTGGGCATCCAGCAGATCCCTGACATCGGCCGGCAGCGGCTGCGCCACGCCGGTGGGAACCACGGGCCGTAGCTCCCCCCCAGCCACCTCGAAGACGAGCAAGCGTTGCACGCGCAACCGCGAGATGAGCATCTTGCGCACGCGATCCCAGCGTTGCTGCGGCGTGCTCTTGCGGTCGAGAAAGAGCTCGGGAAGTGCCTGCCCGAGGCCGAGCCAGACCGCGAGCCGCTCGTACTTCTGTAACAGCTCGAAGTGTTCACGCTCACGCTGCAGCAGCAGCCGCGCTTTTTCTCTCAGGTGCTGCTGGTCGTCCAAGATCTCACCCGCGCAGATCAATCGGGAGCAGGCACGAACCTAGTCGACCAGCAGCAGCAGCGGATAGGTATAGTTGTGAAACGCGGGCCGCCCTGCGCATGGGCCAATCTCGCCCCACGCCATCATGCCCAGCCAGGGCGAATCCGGCGCGACCGCCGCGCGCAAGCCCTGGTGTTCCTTGTTGGTGTTCGCTTCACCCAGAAAGGGATACGTGCGCGCCGCACACTCGAAACCAAGCACGGCCCAGGGCTTTCGACCAGACAAGCGTTGAGTCAAATCGCGCGCCATTGCCTGGGTTCCGCTTAGCACGTTGTCAATCGTGCGGTGATAGAGCATCACGCGCGTTCCCTCCGGCACAGCGGCCTGCAGGATGATCGCGCCCGTATCGGGTGCAAAGCCGAACGCGCCGCGAATCAGGCGCTCGACTTGGCCACCCACGCCCTTGACCTCTACGCCAACGGCCCACGCAGCCAGATGACTTTGATGGACCAAGTCTTCGGGTTGGCAACCGGTGGTCTCGCGCCAAACCTCGACGGCGGGTCGGCCATCGATCTCGATGATGTGATTGCCCGCCGCCTTCGTGACGACGCTAGCGATGCCGGTCGGCGACGTGCCATGAGAGATGCCAACTTCGACGGCGAACGGACCGCTGAGCGCCAAAGCGACGACACCGTGGGACAGCACCTCGCGATCCCAATACTGAAATGTCTGCTTCGGTGGGCCCCACGGCTGCCCGGCTGCGCCGCCCACGATCGGGCAGTCGACCTCCAGCCTCATGCCTTCGAGCACCGCCTCCACGTCGATCCCCACCAGCGGATCGTAGAAGACCAGGATGGCCTTCGGCTCGCCTTCGAGGTCTCGTTTGAGGCTTTGAGCGAGTCGACGGCCCTTCTCTTTGGGGCCTGCCTGAACCTCGCGTTCGAGCGCCACCGCGCATTGAAGCTCGGCGCCACCGAAGCCCATCAGCCCGAGCGCGAAGCCATCCTCGGTCAGGCTGTCGTTGGAGACCACGCCTTGGACCGAGCAACCGATGAGCAGCGGACCTTCACCAATACCAGCGCGGACACCCTCCAAAATCGCTTGCTGATCGTGATTCATCGTTGCGTAAGCAATGACGGCTTTTGGCGCGACTCCCCCAAGCTCGCCAACCAGCGCCTGTGCCGCGGATTGACCAGCGTCCCGAGATTCGGGTTCGTCCGAGAAGACACTATGGGCGATTCTTTGCATGTGGCCTGCGACTCCCTGGTTGGCGAAAGCGGAACTCGCAAAGTTAGCAGCTCGACAGCTTTCGCGAAAGCGTCGCATGCGCAGTGGGACAAGCGTTGTCGCATGTCGACGCACAGTCACGTTCAGTCGCGTCCAAGCGAAATCCCGCCGTTCGGGCTTTTCGTCGGAGCGATTAAAGCGATTCACGACCACAGCGGCGCACGCTCGACCAGCTCATGGCGGCTCGGTGCCCCAGATGCGCACGCCACCTCTGAAGAGCACGACCTTGGAGCTCGTTTGGTAGGTAGCTGAAGCGTTGTAGGAGTAGTCGTCGGCTTGCGTGAAGGTCTTGCCGTCCGGCAGGCAAAAGCCTCCCTGAAGGACGAAGGATTGTCCGGCCTCCAGCGGCTTTGCAGCTTCGTTGAAGCGGAGCTCGACGTAGCGGTTGGCGCCAGCTCGCTGCGGGCTCAGGTTCGCGAAGAGTGCGGGGGCTACCTGATTGCAATCGCCGCTGTTCACCCAGTAACAGCCGTAGCTCTCAGCCCCCTGCCCTGCCCCCTTCGTGTAGTAGTACCGAATCGAGAGGTCCTTCAGCGGGACGACGTTCTTTCCCTCGTTCACGAAGTTGAAACACGGTTGAATGCAAATCGGCATCGCGTCGCGATTGCCGGCCTGCAGCTCGACACGGATTGTGCTGACGCAACGAGCATTGCATGCTCCGGTAGCACAGTCGTCGCCATCGACGCAGGCTTGGTCGAGCCCACACGGCTTGCAGCCCTTGCCGCAGTCGACGTCGCTTTCGCTGCCGTTCTTCACGCCATCGTCGCAGCGAGCCGGCGCACAAGCTTCGTCGTTGCAAACGCCGCTGGCGCAGTCCGCCCCCACCGTGCATTCCGGTCCGCTGGGGCATGCCGGACAGCTACCGCCACAATCGACAGCCGTTTCATCGCCGTTTTGGACGAAATCACCGCAGGTGGGGTCCACACAAGCCTGCTGCATGCAGACGCCGCTCTCGCAATTGCTGCCCACGCGGCACGCGGAGTCGACCGCGCATGGGGCACACCCCGAGTCGCCACAATCGACGTCGGTCTCCGCCTGATTGGTCAGCCCGTCGCTGCAGCTGGCGGCATCGCAAACGCCGCCCGCGCAGCGACCACTCGAGCAGTCGGCAGGCACGCTGCACGCGGCGCCGCCGCGGCATGAACCACACGTGCCGCCACCGCAGTCGATGTCCGTCTCCCCGGGATCGAGTTGCTCGTTGCGGCAAGACTCAGGCGCGCAACGCGCCGCCGAGCAGACTCGGGTAGAGCAATCCGGATCCGCACTGCAGCTGGACCCAATCGCACACGGCTGACAGCTAGCACCGCCGCAGTCCAAGTCCGACTCCGCTCCGTTGCGGAGCCCGTCGCTGCAAGAGGCGGCCGCACAGGCTCCGTTCTGACAGCGAAAGCTGTTGCAGTCCTCGTCGAAGCTGCACTGATTACCGCTGGCGCAGCGCCCGGGAGAGCAAGCTTCTCCGCAGTCTACGTCGGACTCGCGCCCATTCTTGACGCCATCCGAGCAGCTCGGCGCTGCACACGTGCCCGCTAGGCAGACGCCCGAGGCGCAATCGGCTGGCGTCAAGCAGGCCTGGCCGGTCCCACACGCAGCGCAGACGCCGCCACAATCGTAGTCGGCCTCGTCTGCGTCCTTCTGCCGATTCTCGCAGTGCGCTCTGGCCAACGAGTCATCCAAAGCGCGGTATTCAGGAAACGAGCACCCAGCCCACCACGGAGCCACCGTCGTGAGCAGCGCGACGAGCGCACCAGGAAGCCTGAAGGACCCCGCGTAAGACAAACCCCTATTGTAGAGTTGCCTCGGTGGTCACGCCACAAGCAGACAGTCTCGCACCTTGTAGCCAAGGCGCGCTCGCACCTTGTAGCCAAGGCGGTGCGACAGCCACTATCGGCTGCACCGCGCCAGGAAGGGCAGCGTGCTCGAGCGTCGCGAGTCGCGAGCAGTGATGACCTGAGCGCGCCCAGCTGACGCCGCAGAGACCACCGGGTCCGCGACGCGCGCAGCGTCCAACCCTGGGCCCCTAGCTTGCCGCGGGGCTTTCGAATACGTTGCTCGCTCTCGCAACCCGAACACAGGCGGCAAAGCACATGGGCGACAAATCTCCGAAGGCCAAAGACAAGAACAAGAAGCAAGACACGGCGGCCAAGGACCAGAAGAAGACCAACGCCTCCAACAAAGCGGGCGCGATCAACGCTGCTTCCAAGAAGGGCAAGTAGCGCCTTCTGGTGGGAGGCCTGAGCGCACGCAACACAGGCCTCCTAGCTTCTCGCCCCCCACGGTGATTGAAGAGCCCGCGCGGTCCGGCGTCGACTCTGCCCGTGTTGCAAGGCGAGGCGTGTTGCTCAGTGCATGAAGCCAGTGCGGTACAGGCCCGTGCGATCCAAGATGAAGATGAGTGCGGCCAGCACGCAAAGCGCCTGAATGATGCGCTTGATGACGCTGTTCGGGATCGGCAGCAGGTCGACGAGGTACAGCGCGAGCGCGAGGATCACGAGGACGATGATCAAGAGAACGATAGTGCTCATGGGTCACTCTACGTCGCATTCCGTAGAAGCCGACTGAGCGAATCCCGCGTGGGACTATTCGTCTCGCTGCATGCACTAATGGCTCGATAAGGAGCGGTTCTGCCAATTCGCTACGCTGTGCGCATTAGCCCACCCGCAGTTGGTTCGAGCGTTCTTGCGGTGTTCGGGCTACTTGGGCGGAGCGCATTCGAAATGGACGCGTCGTTCATCGATGAACCGGTGAACTTTGGAAACAGGTAAACACATGAACAACAAGACTTGCGTGGTCACAATCTCCTTGCTTGCTCTCGCCGCGACCTTCGCGGCTTGCGGTGGCAGCACCCCGCCCGCCGAGGAGCCCGCGGCGGCCGTCGCCGAGGAGCGCGCCGAGAAGGCGAATGATGCGACCGAGGCCAATACGGAGCGCGCCGACAAGGCCGCAGACAAAGCCGAAGACAGCGCGGCGGCGTCGGACAAGAGCGCCGACAAGGCCGAGAAATCTGCCGACGACGCGAAGAAGTAAGCGCGCACGAGCGTCGCGGCGCCCTCAATCGAGCGTCGCGGCGCCTCAGCCTTCCCCGTCGGAAAGCTCGCGTATCAGCACGGCGGCGAGCCAGCTCTCGTACTCGTCCGCCCGCCACTTCTTCTCGACGACGAGCATGCGGTAGGGATCGCGACTCGTGAGCATCCACATCACGTCACGCGCGCGCTCCAGCGACAGCCCTGAGCGCTGCCGCTGCTTCGCGAACAGCAGCTGCAGGCGTTGCAACTGCAGCTCGTAACGGCGTGCTTCGAATTCACCTTCGAGCTGCGTGAGCTCGGGAGAAAAGGAAGCGGCGCCGCGCAGCAAGGCCATCTCCCTCTCCTCGCCCTCGTAGATGGAGCGCGCCACCGCCGCGGTTAGGCGCAGAACCTCGATCGGATCGGTCGTCGCGCGAAGCTTTTCGGACACACGCGTGTAGTCCAGATTGAAGATGGCTCGCTCCATCAAGGCTCGCAAGATGCCCGCCTTCGAGCCGAACAACCCGTACACGCTCGAGCTCGACACCTCGGCGCGCTCGGCAATGTCCACAATCTTAACCGCGTCGATGCCCGAGCGCGCGAACAGCACGCGCGCGGCATCGAGCACGCGCTGCTGGGTCAGCTCGGAGCCCGCTTGGCGGGCGCTCGAGTCGTACGGCCGCTTGGCTCGCTTCGGCTTGCTGCTGGCGCTCGTCACGCAGCGTCGATCGCTCGTTTCTCGCGTCGTGTCACTTGACCATTTAAATACAGTTAACTACAGTTAATTTTCAAGCACGAAAGTCGCCACAAATGAGAACCAGCGCGCGCTTTGCCTCAGTCGTGGCCCTGGCCGCCTCCGGGCTCTTCGGAGGCTTGGTCGCGGTCCTGCACCTCCTGCGCCCCGAGCTCGCCCCCAGCTGGCACATGCTCAGTGAGTACTCCGTGGGCCCCTGGGGCTTTCTCATGCGGCTGGCTTTTCTCGCCCTTGCAGCTGCGTTCGCCAGTCTAGCGCTAGCACTACGCGACCACGCCCCAGGCCCGGTCGGTACGGCGGGTCGCTGCTGCCTCGCGCTCGCCGCGCTCGGTGCGACGATGGGTGGCCTGTTCAACACCGATCCGCCAGGCACCGCTCCCGAGCACGTTTCGACTACCGGCGTGCTGCACGGGTTCGCCTTCCTGCTCGGTGTTCCGGGCGTCTTGCTCGCGGTCACGCTGCTCGTTGCAGCGCTCTGGCGCCTGCCCAGCTGGCGCAGCGCGCGGGCTCTGCTGGCTGGCTCTGCAGCCTTGGTGTGGACACCGCTGCTGGTTTTCGGCCACTCAATGAGCAGCGCCATGGTCAACCACGCGAGCGGCGCCGACTTTGCCGTCGGTTGGCAAAACCGGGCGGCGGTGCTGGCCTGGGTCGTGTGGGTGGCGTTCCTGGCGGGGCGCGTGCTGGCTATTGGTCGACTTGGAACGACCACGGCGGGCACCGGCTCGACGGCGTGAGGCTTTAGTTCGGGTTGGAGCGACCACGCAGCAAGGCGCTGCCGAGGACGACGTCGTTGGGATCGGCATCCAGCTGGTCGTAAACCGTTTCGCGATTTTCCGCGTTGGGCGGCGTGTACGTTGCTGCGCTGAGCGCAAAAAGCCGGAATTGGTACACGTTGCCGCGGGCGCCCGGCCCCTGGTAGCCGTCATCAGTCGTGCTGAAGCTGTCTTGGCTCGAGCCAGCAGGCGTGGCCGGCATCTTTTGTCGAGCGAGGTTGGCTGGCAGTTGCCGCGTCGCGGCGGGAATGTTCCACAAGCACCAGTGCGTGTTGCCGTTCGTCGTATCGTGAAGACACAGCACGTAGCTCATCGTGCCCGCGGGCCCGGCGCCCCAATTCAACTCGGGCGACTGATTCATGCCGCCAATGCTCGTCATCACGTTGGTCGACGGGAAGAGCTTGCAGGGCGCCTTGTTGTCGTTGCTGCAAGTTTCGACGTGCTCGAACGCCGGTGACGTGAGCACGAACCCCGCGCCGCCACCCGAGCCCGCCATGCCGCCCGCGCCACCGCCGCCCACGCCGCCACCGCCACCCACTCCGCCGCTAGCAGCGCCGCCGCTACCCGCGGCACCGCCGTTACCTGCAGCGCCGCTTGCGCCAGCCGCCGAACCGCCTGCACCGCTCACCGGAGCTTGCCCCGCCACACCCCCGGCGCCAGAGCCTGCGGCAGAACCGCCGCTACCGGCTGTGCCCGCAACGCCGGAATTCCCGCTCGTGGCAGAACCCGCTGCAGCGCCTTCGGAAGGAGACGGGTCTGTCTCCGAGCAAGCTCCTAGCGTCAGAGCGACGCCGATCGAAGTCCAAGTGAGCCAAATACGCATCGCTTGAGAGATGCCGGTGGGCACTCGAAACCTTCTACTTATTTGTCCCTCGGAGCTCAATGCAGGCCCGCTAGCCACGCGCGGACCGCGGTTAGGCCCTGGTCGTCGACGCTTTCGGTACCCAAAGGCGGCATTTGGCGCAGAAAACCGCGGTTCGACATCAGCTCGATCATACGGCTGTCGTCGGGCGCGCCGGGCTCGAACGCAACCCCTCGCCCGGAACGATACGTCGGTGTGTCGGCGACGAAGCGCAGGCGGTCGCTGCGTAGCCAGAAGTCGAGCTCGTTGTCCGGATCGTAACAACGCGAGCTGGCGGCCGCGGGTCGATCTTGATTGTGGCAGTGGCCACAGTTGGCGTGCAGGTAGCCGAGCGCGCGCCGATCGGTGTCGTTGCCAGGCAGCGTCGCGTGGCCGAGCTGCACCGCCGAATAGCCGAGCACGAAGCTCTTGCGGCCGCCGTGGCAAGCGAAGCATTCCCCGGCTGCCGGAACGTCGTGAACGGTGCCGAGCGCGTTGGTCGCTCCTTGCGGTGCCGCCACCGCGTCGGAGCCGTCAGGCAACCATACGTACGCTTGCGCTGCCCATTCCTCACGGCCAGGTCCGACCTTAAGGAGCGTGCGGGTCTCGACTCGCACGCCAGCGACGCTGAATTCCTTCCACAGCTGAGCGCCGACTGGAAACTGCCAGTTGTCCGGGTCGGTTCTATCGACGCTCGCGCCAGGCGGCAGGCTCAGCCAGCGCCGTTTGCTGGCGCCGTCGCTCCAGAGCTCGAACTGCGGCGTGAACTCTCGTAGGCCGGCGGACAGTTGCTCGGGAGCGTCCGCTCGATACAGCCCGGTTTGCGAGAGGCGCTCGGGCAGTTGGCGCTGCCGCGACGCGTCGGGCGGCGCGCATTCCCAGTAGCGGCTGCAGCCGCTGAGGGCCAACGTGAGTAAGCCCATGGCCAAGACGGCTGCCACACTTCGAACGTGGTTCCAAAGGCTCCAGCCGGTCACGTAGTCGAGCCAGCGAGCTGGAGCGTCGGCGCCGCGCGGATCGATGCCGTCCAGCGCGTGGTTCCAAGGCACGTTGAGCGCCATGGTGATCCAGACGCTGCCGATCAGGTAGGAGAGCGCCCCGGCTAGGCGGAGGCCTGACTGGGGCGTGGACCAGTGCATCAGAGCGTCGACCGCGAGCGCTGCGCACAACACCGCGGTGCCCAGAAACACGCCCAAGAACGAGCGATTGAGCACGACGACGTTGATACTTTGCATGGCCGCGATCCCGGCTCGCCCCGGCAGACGCGCCAAGGCGGGGAGCACGAAGCTGCTAAAGGCGAAGAAGACTCCGCCGATCACACCGCAGCCCAAGACGGCCAGAAATGTAGTGATTGAGATAGTGCGAACGAACATGCCTGGATGATGCGTCCGTGCACTGCTGCATCGCCACGCCCAAAAAATCAGGCTATGATTGCAAAAATGCAATCCCAAATCGGCGCAGGAGAGCTGGCCTGGGACGACGTGAAGCTGTTCTTGGCTCTGTGTCGCAGCCGGACCGTGGGCGGCGCGGCGCGGGCGCTGCGGGTGGATGCGTCGACGGTATCGCGCAGGCTCGTCGCGCTCGAGCAAGCGCTCGCGACCTCGCTGTTCGATCGCGGCCGCGACGGTATCGCGCCGACCGAGGCCGCCGAGGCGCTCTTGCCCGTGGCCGAAGAGGTCGAGCTGGGCATGGCCCGCTTCGGCAACTTGGCTCAGGGCCTCGAGCGCGAAGCCGAAGGCCTAGTGCGCATCACTTGCCCGCCGGACGTAGCCGAGGTCGTGTTGGCGCCGCTGCTGCGTGACCTGATAGCGGCGCATCCCAAGCTACGCATTGCGCTCGACCCGGGCGAGGCCGTGCGCGACCTGACGCGGCGCGAAGCGGATTTGGCGCTGCGCATCGTGCGTCCGACGAGCGGTGATCTAGTGATGACACGGCTCACGACCGCGCGTTGGGTGCTGGTTGCAGCGCCCAAGCTCGCGCGCCGGCTGGGCACCATACGCGATTTTGCGCAGCTACCGTGGGTCGGCTGGGGCGAGCGCTTGGCTAGCATCGGTGCGGCGCGGTGGCTGCAAAAGCACGCCAAGAGCGCGGACCCAGTCGTGCGTTCCGACAGCCTGACGGTGCAGCTGGCGGCGGTCAAAAGCGGCGTCGGCGTGGCGCTAGTGCCGGAGCCGAGCGTGCGACACTACGGGCTGGCGAGACTGCCCGTGGCGCGCCACTTGCGCAGCGCGGCCGAGGAGTGGCCCAAAGACGATCTGTACATGGTAACGCACCGGGCGCTGCACAAGGCGCCGCGCGTGCGCGTCGTTTGGGATTTGCTGCTGGCGCGCTGGGGTGAGCGCACGCTCGAGGGTGAGTAGGCCGCAGTGCGTTGGCAAAGTGCCCCGCAGAACCCGAACTATTTGCAGGTGGTACTAGACCCTCCGCACTCACGCGGACGGCAACGCCGCAATGAGCACGCCGAGCTGCTCGGCAACCTTGCCAGCCAGTAACCGCAAGGCTGCATCTCGCGGATTCGTCTTGCGCCAAGCCAAGACCAGCGTGCGGGTGGGCGCGCGTGCCCCGAACGAGAGGGCCACCAGGCTTCGCGCGCGGTTTTCGCTGCGGAGGGCGATGCCTGGCAGCAGGGTGATGCCGACGCCACCGGCGACCATTTGGGCGAGCGTCGAGATGCTGGTCGCGCGCACGCTAGCTTCCTCAGCGCCCGCGCGCCGGCACACCGACAAGGCTTGGTCTCGAAAGCAATGCCCGTCGTCGAGCAGCAGCACCGTTTCCCCATCGAGCGCGTCGAGCCGAAGCGACCGTTTGGCTCGCCTGGCGAGTGGGTGACCGAGCGCGGTCACCAGGTAGAACGGCTCTTTGCCGAGCACTTCGTAGCGTAGATCTTCGAACCCTTCGCTGCCGAGCGCGAGCAGCGCGGCATCCAGCTCACCGTCTGCAAGCTTTTGCAGCAGCGCGTCGGTGCGCTCCTCGTCCCACAACAGCTGCAGCCGCGGGTACGCCGAGCGCAGAGGCTTGGCGACCTCTGGCAACAGGTAGGGCGCGACCGTCGGGATGATACCGACGCGCAGCGTTGCCGAGAGCGGGTCCCGCAGCCGCTCCGCCGTCGCCGCGAGGTCGGCGGCGTCGCGCAGCATCTGTCGCGCGTGCACGAGCAGCGCTGCGCCCGCTTCCGTGACCACGACGCCTCGCGGCAAGCGCTCGAACAGACGTACGCCGAGCGCCTCCTCCAGGTCCATGATTTGCGCGGACAGCGACGGCTGCGCGACAGCGCACACCAGCGCCGCTTTCCGAAAATTCTTGGTTTCCGCTACCGCCAGCGCGTACTGCAGCTGGCGGAGCGTGAGTGCAGGAGGCGCCCAGTTCCGCATCGGCCGAGCTTACACCGCTTCGACGAACGGACGCCTCCGTGCACCCTTACCCGCTACCGATACGAGACGGCGGCGCGCGCCAGATCGAAGCGGTCGAGGTCCATGACACGGGCCCACGCCGTCACGAAGTCCCGGACCAGTTGCCCAGCACCGTCGGCGCTCGCGTACACCTCGGCCAACGCTCGCAGCTCCGAATTCGAGCCGAACACCAGGTCGACTCGGGTCGCCGTCCATTTGGCGCTCCCGGTTTTACGGTCGCGACCTTCGAAGACGCGCGGGTCGCTGGCGCTCGGTTGCCACGCCGTGCCCATGTCGAGCAGGTTGACGAAGAAGTCGTTCGTCAATTGTCCGGGGCGCTGCGTGAAGACTCCGTGCTGCGAGCCGGCGGAGGTTATCCCCAGCACCCGCAAACCGCCGACCAAAACGGTCATTTCCGGCGCGGTCAGGCTGAGTAGCTGCGCTTTGTCGACGAGCAAAGCTTCTTCGGAGACGTCGAAGCGACCCTTGACGTAGTTGCGAAAGCCATCGGCAATCGGCTCCAGCACCGCGAAGCTCGCGGCGTCGGTTTGCTCGGCGCTCGCGTCGCCTCGACCTGGCGTGAACGGCACCTGCACATCGTGCCCGGCCGCCCTTGCAGCCCGCTCTAGGCCCACAGCTCCGCCTAGCACGATCAAGTCGGCCAGCGAAACGGACTTGCTGCCTGTTTGGGCGGTGTTGAAGGCCTTTTGAATGCCGCGCAGGGCTTCCAAAACGCTCGCGAGCTGCTCGGGTTGGTTCACCTCCCAGTCGCGCTGTGGGGCTAGCGCGATGCGCGCACCATTGGCGCCGCCACGGCGGTCCGAGCCGCGAAACGTCGACGCCGACGCCCACGCCGTGCTCACCAGCTCGACCACCGAAAGCCCTGAGGCCGCGATGCGTTTTTTCAGCTCCTCGACGTCGCTTGCGGCCAGCTCGTCGTGAACCGTGGGCACCGGGTCCTGCCAAATGAAGTCTTCCTGCGGCACCTCGGGTCCGAGGTAGCGCACGCGCGGCCCCAGATCGCGGTGCGTCAGCTTGAACCAGGCGCGGGCGAAGGCGATCTCGAACTCTTGCGGGTGCGCCAAGAAGCGCCGCGAGATCTGCTCGTACGCCGGGTCGAAGCGCAGCGCGAGATCGGTCGTCAGCATCGTCGGCAGCCGCTTTTGAGTCGAATCGTACGCGTCTGGAATGACAGCCTCGGCCCCCTTCGCGACCCACTGCTTGGCCCCGGCGGGGCTCTCGCCGAGCTCCCATTCGTAGCCGAACAAGTGCTCGAAAAAGTCGTGGCTGAACTTGGCCGGGGTTTTCGTCCACGTCACCTCGAGGCCGCTAGTGATCGCGTCGGCGCCTTTGCCCGACCGGTACGCGCTCTTCCAGCCGAAGCCCTGCTCCTCGACGCTGGCCGCTTCTGGCTCTCGCCCGACGTGGCTCGTGGGGCCGGCGCCGTGCGTCTTGCCAAAGCTGTGGCCGCCCGCGATCAAGGCGACGGTCTCTTCGTCGTCCATGGCCATGCGCGCGAAGGTCTCGCGAATGTCCTTCGCAGCCAGCACGGGATCGGGGTTACCGTTGGGGCCCTCCGGGTTCACGTAAATCAGGCCCATCTGCACCGCCGCCAGCGGCGCTTCCAGGCGGCGCTCGCCGGAGTGGCGCTCGTCAGCCAGCCACGTCTTCTCGCGGCCCCAATAGATGTCTTGCTCGGGTTCCCAGACATCGACGCGGCCGGCTCCAAAGCCGAGCGTTCGAAAGCCCATCGACTCGAGCGCCACGTTTCCGGCCAAGATCATCAAGTCCGCCCAGGAGATCTTGCGCCCGTACTTTTGCTTCACCGGCCACAGCAGCCGGCGCGCCTTGTCGAGGTTGCCGTTGTCTGGCCAGCTATTCTGCGGCGAAAAGCGCTGGCTGCCGCGGCCGGCGCCGCCGCGCCCATCGCCGGTGCGGTAAGTGCCCGCGCTGTGCCAGGCCATGCGCACGAACAGCGGACCGTAGTGCCCAAAGTCCGCGGGCCAAAAGTCTTGCGAATCGGTCATCAACGCGGCGAGGTCCGCCTTCAAAGCCGTGAAGTCGAGACCTTCGAGCTCCTTGGCGTAGTCGAACCCCGCGCCCATCGGATCGGACAGCGACGAGTGCTGCCGCAGCAGCCCAAGGTTCAGCTGGTTTGGCCAGAAGTCGCGGTTCGACGTCGCGGCACCGCCCGCTTTGGTCGGCGGCGAGCCGCCTGCCGCGGAATGAAAGGGACACTTGCCTGAGCTCGACATGGCTTTCTCCATTCTGGTGACGGGGCAAACGCGCCTCGTCCCCTAGGAGTGCCAGGACAGCCTCCGCACAGCCAATACATCGTACGAATGACAGCGATAGCTAAAAACTATCAGCCTCGGCGAAGCGCGGTCCGCTGGCCTAGAGCCGGGAGCGACTGGGCTCGGTCGCCTCGCGCTTGCGCGAAGAGGCTTCGGTCCATTGCCAGGCCCGTGCGGCGCCGCCGTTCGATTGCACAGCGGAAACGTCGACGAAAGCTGTCTGCATCAAAGCTCGTTGCGATCTCGACGACCGCTAGCGCGAGGGCGCCCTACCCTGCGCTGGCGATTTCGTGGTGAGCTGCAGAGCGATGAGCTCTCCGCCCGCCGCCCCTCTCGATGCCTCCTGGTGGAGCCGGCTGCCGCTGTACGCGCGCATTTTGTTCGGCATGACCTTGGGCGTCGTGGCGGGGTTGGTTTTTGGCCCAGCCACCAAGCCGCTCGACGTGATCGCGCAGTTGGTGTTGCGGGTGCTCGGTGCTCTGGCGCCTGTCTTGGTCATGGTCGCGGTGATTCAGGCGATCATGACGGCGGAGATCCGCGGCCGGCTGGCGCTGCGTATCGTCGGGCTGCTGCTCGTCAATACGCTGGTCGCGATCTTGATCGGCTTGGGCGTTGCGAACGTGTTGCGACCTGGTACGGGCGCACATTTGCCGCGGCCGGAGCACGCTCCCCCCGTCAAAACCAACATCTTCGCGCAGATTTTGGAGAACGTTCCGGACAGCCTGCTGAAGCCGTTCGTCGAGAACCGCGTGCTGGGCGTGGTGCTCATTGCCCTGGCGTTCGCAATTGCTTGTCGGCGCCTACCCAAGCCTCAGCAAAGGCTCGCCGGAGAGCTGGTTTCGCTGGGCTTCAGCGCCATCCTGGAAATTCTGTCCTGGGTGATTGCGCTGGTGCCGCTAGCCGTCTTCGGCAAGGTGGCGAGCATCATCGGCAGTCATGGCTTCCACCCGTTCGTAGCGCTGGGCAAGTTCGTCCTGGCGGTGCTGCTCGCGCTGCTGCTGCAAAGTGCCTACTACTTGGCGCGCATTCGCGTAGGCTCGTGGGTGCGGCCTCTCTCGCTGCTGCGCGGAACGCGCGACGCGCTGGTCATGGCCTTTTCCACCGGCAGCTCGACCATCACCATGCCGGTGACCTACGAGCGGCTAAAGTCGCGCGTTGGCCTCCGCGAGCAGTCCGCCAGCCTGGGCTCCCTGGTCGGCTCCAACTTCAACAACGACGGCACCGCCCTGTATGAAGCGATGGCCGCGCTGTTCATCGCGCAGCTCATCGGCATCGATCTGACGTTTTCACAGCAAATCTTGGTCATCCTGACCTCTATCGTGGCCTCGGTCGGCGCCGCCGGCATCCCGGAAGCAGGCCTCGTCACCATGACTCTGGTGTTCGGCGCCGTGCACTTGCCCGTCGAGTACATCGCGCTCTTGCTCACGGTCGATTGGTTTCTCGATCGCTGCCGCACGATGATCAACGTGCTGGGCGACATGACCGTGGCCTGCCTGTTGGACGGACGCGAAAAGGCGCCAGCAGTCGCGCCGGAGCCTACCGGTAGCCACTAGATTGTGGCGCCTCGGCCAGCGCAGGCCAAAAGCGGCCCGCCTGACATCACTCTTGTGAGTGGCAAGCGGCCTCGTGTACGTTTGAAGGAATGCCTTCAGCTTTCTGGTCGTGGGGTTTGGTGGGAGTCATTACCGTGTTCGGGGCGGCCGCTTGTTCCAAGACGAACAACGTCAGTCAGAACAAGACATTGGCGGCGGGTGAGCAGTGCGATGAACGCGAAGACGACGCGTGCGGTTCTGGCGCCGTGTGCGCGCTGGGCTTCTGCCGCCATGGCTGCGCCACGGACCTCGAGTGTCAGAAGGGCGCCATTTGCGTGGGCGACCAGGCGCCATTCGGCTGTTCGCTGCCGAGCGAGCTCAGCTGTTCCTCGGCGCAGCCGTGTGAAAGCCCGGGGCTCAGCTGCAGCCTCGACGGCGTGTGTCGAACACCTTGTCAAACGGCGAACGACTGCCCGCGCAACGAGCACGAGTGCATCTTGGGCGCCTGTGTCACGAAGAACGACCCAGGCTGGCAAACCCTGACCGACGCGGCCCTTGCCATGTGCGGAGACACCACCTCCGAGCGCTGCGAAGGGTCCAGCTATCAGAAATGCGAAGCAGGCGCAGCCGGCTGGAAGGAGATTTCCAATTGCGGCGCCGATGCATGCACGTTGCCTGGCGGCCGCTGTCTGGAGCAGCTCGCAGAGGTCGACGACGCGCCCATCGAGGGTACCAACTTCAGCCTGTTCGATGGGCAACTGTATTGGTTGGGCAGCAGCGTGAGCGATTCCGCCAACCTTTACACGATTGCTCCAACTCCGGGTTCGACCGCAAGCCTAGTCACGCCTGTGAGGAACTTGGCTGGAGCGACTCTCTCAGGTGGCCTCGTGGCCACCATCACACCTGAGCTCAGAGTAGAGATGTACCGCGTTAGTGACGGCACCCCCGTCGTCTCAGTACCGCTCCTTTTCGGCGACAGTCCAATGGTGCCTCCGCCCCCTCTACCAACGAGCGATGGTGTCTTTTGGTTCGAGACGAAGATCGAGCCCGAGCCTTCGACGACTCTAGCCTTCGCAGCACTCGACGCCGATGCCGGCCAGGTCGTCGCTACCATCCCGGGCGCGCTGTCGTTCGCCTCGGTTTCGCGCTTTTGCGGCAACGCCGAGCTGCTCTACTTCACCGACACTTACGGCACACTTTACCGCGCGACCCCCGGCGGCGTCGAGACGCTCATGGGCTTGGTCGATGCCTTAGCCTGCCGCACCAACGACGTGCTGGTCGGCACCAACTCCGGCCTGCTGAGCCTCAAACCCGACGGCACGCAGAAGAAGCTGCTCGACTTCCGCTTCAGAGATCTGCAAGTCCTCGGCAACAAGGTGATCGGAAACTCGTCTACCACCAACTATCAGCTCTGGGTGGGTGACTTGGCAACCGGCACGACCGAGCCCGTTTTCACCTTGCTGCCTCAACACGTCGTGACAGCCCCCGTCGTCGTTGACCAAGACTACGTCTACTTCTTCGGCGTCGACCAAAAGACACTCGTGCGAAGCAGTTGGCACTGAGCCCGAGGCGGGGCACGCCGTGCGCCTCAGACCTTGACGCGCTTCCAGTTGCCGCGACGGAACGCCAGCACCGACACCACCGCGAAGACCGAGAACGAGAAGCCGAGCGCCGCGAACACGCTTTCGGCGCCAAAGCTAGTGTGGCGCGCGAGCCCCCAGGCCAGCGGGATCTGCAGGACCCAGAACACGAACAAGTTGATGATCGTCGGAGTGCGGGTGTCGCCAGCGCCGTTGAACGACTGGCTCACCACCATGCCGTAGGCATAGAACGGAAAGCCCAGGCTCACGATGCGCAGGTAACTCACCGCGTAACGCGCCACGTCTGCCTCGCTGGTAAACAGGCTGACCAGCCAGGGCGCCCCCACCAGAAACCCAAGCCCGATGGTGCACAGAAAACCCGCGCTGATGTTGCTGGCACGCCAAACCGACGTTTCGGCGCGCTCCGGCCGCTTGGCACCCAGGTTCTGTCCAACGAGCGTGGCCGCCGCGTTGGCTAGACCAAAAGCCGGCAAAATCGCGAACATGAAGATTCGAAAGCCGATGGTGTAGCCCGCGAGCGGCGCGCTGCCGAAGCCCGCCAGGATGCGCATGACCGCGATGTAGCTGGTCATCGAGATCAACATCTGACCGGTGGCCGAGAGCGAAAGCTTGAGCACCGTCGCCATCAGCTTCGGGTCGACGCGCAGGTGGGCGCGCGTCACCTGCAACCTGTTGGTGCCACGCCGCAAGACCCAAAGCTGATAGACGACTGCAATGCCGCGCCCCAGCGTGGTCGCGACAGCCGCGCCCGTCACCCCCAGCTTCGGGAACGGCCCAATGCCGAAGATGAAGAGCGGCCCCAGCACGATATTCAGGGCGTTTCCGAGCCACAGCACCCGCATCGCCTGCGAGGCGTTACCGGCTCCGCGAAACACCGAGTTGATCAAGAACAGCAAGAACACCGTCGCGTTGCCGCCGAGCATCACACGCGTGAAGCTGCTGCCGGTGCGCACGACTTCGGCGTCGGCGCCCATCAGGCTCAAAAGCTGCGGAGCGTACAGCGCGCCCAGCGCGCCAATCACCACGGCCAGCACCAGACCTAGCCAGATGCCTTGCACGGTCGTGCGCGCCGCCGCGTCTGCATCCTTTTCGCCGATACGCCGCGCCACCAACGCCATCGCGCCGATCGAGACGCCCATGGCCAGCGAGTAGACGATCATCATCATCGACTCGGTCAGGCCCACGGTGGCGACCGCCCGCGCGCCCAGATGCGCCACCCAAAACACGTCGACCATAGCGAAGATGGACTCCATGACCATCTCCAAGATCATCGGCACGGCCAGCATCAACAGAGCCCGCCCCAACGGCGCCTCCGTCAGGTCCGTCTCGACTCCGCGCACGGCGTCGAGCAATTGCTGAAAGATGCCGGCGCTGGGAGCGCCAGCTGAGGAAGACGGAGACGAGGGCGGAGCCGGAAGAGCGGCAGCAGATGGCGACGAATCGATCATGGCTTCGAAAGGGCGACGAACCATGAAGGACGATTTCGACAGGCCAAAGCCGAATTCTGAAATTTCGTCCCAAGCCCTCGGAATCGCTCGGCATCTCGGCGAGCGGCGCCCGCCGCGCCGCGCTAGTAGCGGTTGGCCATGGCCAACACCGCCATGGTGACGCGAGACACGCAGACCAAGCGCTGTTGCTCGTCGGTGACGCGCACGTCCCAGATCTGCGTGGAGCGGCCGAGGTGCAGGGGGCGAGCGGTACCGAGCACCCAACCAGACGCGACCGCACGAGCGTGGTTGGCGTTGATCTCGAGCCCCACGCAATGATGCTTCTCGCGATCGACGACGAGCGTGGCCGCCCATGACGCCAGCGTCTCGGCCAGCGCTACGGACGCGCCACCGTGAAGCATGCCCGCCGGCTGGTGCGTGCGCGCGTCCACCGGCAGTTTGGCACTCAGAAAATCGTCGCCAAGCTCCACGAACTCGATGCCCAGGTGGGAAACCATCGTGTTTCGGCTGCGCTCGCGGATCAGGTCCAAGGAAACGTCACCGAACCAAATCGTCATGGCGCGCAGCCTAAGGCGTCTCGTCCGGCACGCAAAGGGTCCCGGCGCGGTGAAGCAGCTCGCTGAGCCAAGGAGTGCGCAACCAGCCGAACCGATTCTTGTTGAAAATGATATTCATTCGCAATAAGACGACGAGCATCCACCTCGCCCGATGCTCCCCGCAACGCCTTTTCCTTGCTTTTTTGGTCGCCGCGGCGCGGTGGTGGGCGGGCTGCTGCTCGTGGCGCAGGGCCTAGTCGGCGGTTCGGCAGTCGCTCGAACGGAGCGCCCCGAGGCGCAGTCGGAGGCTCCCGGTGCTGGCGAACAGCACGCGGTGTTGCCGCCGAAGCTGCTCGAAGCGCCCGAGCCCGAGTTTCCGGAGCAGGCGCGCGCGGCTGGGCTCACCGGGGCCGAGGTGGTGCTGCGTCTCACCATCGACGCGGAAGGCGCGGTCACGACCGCTGAGGTGACTCAGCCAGCCGGCTCTGGTTTTGACGAAGCCGCTACGCTCGCTGCTCTTGGCTACCGGTTCGAGCCAGCACGGCGCGGAGACGTGGCCGTCGCAGCGCGCATTCTGATCAACGTCGTGTTTCGCCTGCCAGACGCTGCTACATCTGCTGCGCCTACCGAGCCGCCCCCGGCAGCCGCCCCGCCTCCGCCGCGTTCACCCGCGGATGCGCATCCGAGCGCGCCCACGACGGCAGCGCCCTCGCCCGCTCCGTCGACCTCTCCGACCGCTCGCGTCCCGCTCGAGATCACCGTGCTAGGCCAAGCCGAGGCAGAGCGAGCGCGGCGCTCCGCCGAGGCGGTGCACGTGGTCGAAACGCAGCAGGCCAAGCGCCAAACCGCTGATTTGGGCGAGGTTTTGGCCCGCGCTCAGGGCGTCGGGGTGCAGCGTTCGGGCGGGCTCGGCTCCGATACGCGATTTTCGCTCAATGGTCTGACCGACGACCAAGTGCGCTTCTTCTTGGACGGCGTGCCGCTCGACTTTGCCGGCTATCCGTTCGGCGTCGCCAACGTGCCCGTCAACCTGGTGGAGCGCGTGGAGATCTACCGGGGGGTCGTGCCGGTTCGTTTCGGCGCCGACGCGCTGGGAGGCGCCGTGAACCTGGTGAGCGATCGCGACATCGGAGGTACGCACGGCTCGCTGTCGTTTCAGGCCGGCTCGTTCGGCATCCACCGCACGACCCTGAGCGCGCGGCACCTGGATGAGCCGAGCGGATGGTTCACGCGCGTCAACGCCTTCGTCGATCGCGCGGCCAACGACTACCCCATGGACATCCAGGTGCCGGACGCACGCGGCCACGAGGTACCGGCGCGCGTGTATCGCTTTCACGACGCCTACGCCGCGGAGGGCGCCAACGTCGAGACCGGCATCGTGAACGAGCCGTGGGCGCGGCGCCTGCTTTTGCGGGGCTTTGTCACGCGCTACGACAAAGAGGTTCAGCACAACCTGATGATGACGTTCAACCCGTACGGGGACGTCACGCTGGCCGAGTCAGCAGCAGGAGCCTCGCTGCGCTACGAGAACACGTTCGCGCGGCGCGTGATCGTGAAGGCCGTCGGCGGCTACGCTCATACGGCGCAGGTCTATCGAGATCTTGGCGAGTGTGTGTACGACTGGTTCGGGCAGTGCTTGCGGCAAAGGCCGCAAGCGGGCGAGCGTCGCGGGCGCGCCGAAGACCAACTCTATTGGGAGCATGCAGGGTTTGCGCGCCTGAGCGCCGACTGGCGAGTGTGGCCCGGGCACACTTTGACGGTTTCGAGCGCGCTCAGCATTATCACCCGTTCGGGTGATGAACGGCGACAGGCCAATCCGCAGGCACGCGACGCGCTCTCGGCCGAGCGGCGCCTCACCACCCTGGTTTCGGGTGTCGAGTACACGGTCGAGCTGTTGCAGGATCGCCTGGAGAACGCGCTGTTTGGCAAAGAATACCTGCAGGTTTTGCGCGCCGAGGATCCGCTCGCGAGCGGCCTATTTCGGCGGCGCGATCACACCACTCACCGCTTCGGCGTCGGCGATTCGCTGCGTTACACCTTCGCGAACTGGATTTACGCCAAGGCCTCGTACGAGTGGGCGACGCGCCTGCCGACACCCGACGAGCTCTTCGGCAACGCCTTTCCGGTCAAGCCCAACCTCCAGCTCGAACCGGAGCTGAGTCACAACCTGAACCTTGGCGTCACGCTGAGCGGTGAGGTCGCCTCCATTGGCCAGCTACGCGCCGACGTGAACGGCTTCTTGCGCAACGCCGAGCGACTGATCGTGCTGGTAGGCGACGACGAAGCCGCCACGTATCGAAACGTGTACAGCGCTCGTTCGCGCGGCGTCGAGCTGGCAGCGGGCTGGACCTCGCCGGGCCAGTACTTGGCGCTCGATGGCAACGTGACCTGGGTCGACTTTCGCAACACCTCGTCCGAGGGCGCTTTTGCCGCCAATCAGGGGGATCGCATCCCCAATCGCCCCTATTTGTTCGGCACTGGCTCGGTGCGTCTCCAAAAGCGCGAGCTCTCCACGGCCAACGACGAGCTGTCGCTGACCTGGACCAGCCGCTACGTGCACGAGTTCTTTCGCGGCTGGGAGGGCCTAGGCACCCACAAGCTCACGGTGCCGGCGCAGTTGGTCCACGGCGTTGCGCTCACGTACCTGGTGCGCGGCCAGCCGACGGAGCTGAGCTTCACCGGAGAGGCGCAGAACGTGACCAACGCTGCTGCGTTCGACGTCTTCGGCGTTCCACGGCCCGGCCGCGCGATCTTTTTCAAGGCGACAGCTTCGCTTTGACGAAAACAAGGAACGATCACATGACACCAATCACTCGACGATTCGGCTGGGTTTCGGCAGCGCTGTTATTGGCGACGCTGGTACCGATGACGGCCTGCAGCGACAACGGTGACGACGACAACGACAACCGGGGCGGCAGCAGCAGCACGGCTGGCGGCACCAACGCTGGCAGCCCCGGCGAGGGCGGCGGCGCGGGCGAACCAGCCAAGCCTTCTCCGCTATTTGCCGTGCCGACGCAGGTTTACGGCGCCGATTTCGCCACTTCCACCAGTTACGTCTCGATCGTGCCGTCGCTCGACGTGTCGCGCATCTCGCTCGACGGCGCTCGCGAGGTGGACGGCCGCGGCACCGTGGCCAAGCTCGGCGACTATTTCTTCATCGCCAGCTCGTCGGCGCCCGTGGTGAACCGCTTCTCGCTCCAGGCCGACGGCTCGCTGAAGGCGGCTGCTAGCCTCAACTTCTCGAACTACGGCGTGCCCGAGTACTTCACCATCGACGCCTGGGGCGGTGTGCTGGTGGACGCCCAGAAGGCCTACGTGTTCAACGGCACCGATGGCAGCCACGTCGCCTGGAACCCGAGCACCATGGAAATCACCGGTACCATCGACGGTCCGGGGCTCGTGCAAGAGGGCTACAACTTCGAGAGCATCGCGGTGGTGCGCGGCCAGCGCATGTACCGCATCTTCACGTTCCTGAACTACGACACCTGGGAGTTTCTGCCCGACCACCAGTACTTGGCCGTCTACGACCTGGAGAAGAACGAGCTTGTCAGCGTGACCGAAGAAAACCGCTGCCCTCAGCTGTACAACCGGCCTTTCGTCGACGAAAAAGGCGACGTCTACTTCAGCGGTTGGGTGTGGACTCCGGGCCTCACTCTGACCGGCGACTACCCGCCGAGCTGCGCGCTCCGCATCAAAGACGGCGAAGACGCCTTCGATCCCGAGTGGCAGCTGAACTTCGCCGCGGACGTCACGGAAGGTCGAGAAGCCGGTGTCTTGCGCTACCTCGGCAACGGCAAGGCGCTGCTCGACGTGTTCCACGACGAGCGCGTCACGATCGACGCCCAGACCGATCCGCAAGAGCTCGCGAACACCCCGAACTGGCGACTGTGGCAGCTCGACCTCGAGACCAAGGCCGGTGGTCCCATCGAA
>DATAKF010000343.1:0-27597 GCA_036261775.1 Polyangiaceae bacterium
GGGAGGCGGGGAGGCGAGGAGGTCCGCGAGGCGAGATTTTTGGGGTTTCGAGCCGCGAGAATGCCGCGATGAGACTGCGCAGTTTTCCCGCGTAGCATCGCGGCTCGAACCACAAGAAACTCGCGGACCTCCCCGCCTCCCCGCCTCCCTGTGAATCTCGAAGGTACTCGCGAGGACCTATCAGAACGGCAGTAGCCCGAAGCGTGCCGTTGAATGCGGCCGAGGGACGCTACAGAAGCTTCTGCAAGAGGGCTGCGGGTGGGCAGCCCCACCACACTATTTTTGGTTCTTCAGCGCGGCCACGGCCTTTTCGGCTTCGGGGCGAGCCGGGTGGTTCTTGGGCGATGAATCGAGGAAGCGCTGGTAGAGCGGCAGCGCGTCTGCGGGGCGCTTCATGAAATCTCCGTAGAGCACGGCCAGGTTGTAGGTGGCAGCCAGGTTCTGCGGCTCACGCTCGAGCACGCCCTTGATCAGCTTCTCGGCCTCTTGAAAGGGCGCCGTCTCTTCACGCTTACCTTGCGCGCGCCGCGCTGCTGCCAAGCCGAGCGCCGCGGAGGTGTTGTCGGGCTCGGTCTCGAGCGCCACGCGGAACTGCTCGACGGCCTTGTCGTAGATGCCAGCGGCCAAGAGCACGGTGGCGACGTTCAGGCGCGCGGTCGTGTCTTTGGGATCGAGCTCGCTAGCGCGTGCGAAATGGCGGAAGGCCACGGCGTCGTCGCCCTGGCTCAGCTTGATCAAGCCGACGGTGCGCTCGGCGATGGCGCTCTTGGTGTCCGCCTTGAGCGCTTCTTCACCGAGCAGCTGCGCCGTGTCGAGCTCGCCCTTGTCGAGGTACGAGAGCGCCAGCTCGGCCAGCGCGCGCGGATCTTTGGAGTGGCGAACGAGTACTTGCTGCGCCTGCGCGATGGCTTCGTCGATTTTCTTGCTCTCGCGCAGCGCTCCAATCAGCGCGACCGGCGCGTAGCTTGCGCCAGGGTTTTCCTTGACGAACGGCGAGAGCGCGTCGACCGCGCCCTGCGGATCACCGCGCCGACGCCGCACCTCCGAGAGCGCGACCGCGACGTCTTCGGCGTTGGGCGCCAGCTGCTGCGCGGTGGCCAGGTGCCGCTCTGCGGTGCCCAGATCGCCCTTGTCGGCCAGTAAAATGCCCAGGTTGTAGTGCGCTTCCCAAAGACCCGCGTCGGCTTTGACGGCCTCCTCCAGCAGGCCGATGGCGCGCTCTTTTCCGGACGCATCTTTGGCGGCTTGAACGCCCTGCACCATCTTGCCGAGCGCGACAGGGTTGGCGGGCGCCAGCGTGGGCGCTTCGACTTTTTGCTGCGACTTGCCGCAGGCGCTGAGCAACAGCAGCACGCACAACGAGGGAGCGAGGCGTTTCATTTCTTGTCCTCCTTGCCCTTGCCGGCTTCGGGCTTGTCCTTGCCCTTCGCGTCGGCCTTGTCGCCCGCGGAGGGCAGCAGGAACTTCTCGCTGCGGCCGCCGTTGTTGCGGCGAGTAGCGTCAATCAAGGGAGGCAGCGGCGCCGGGCCCTGCGAACGGATCTCGAAGCCTTGCTCTTTGAGAGGCGGGTACAGCTCCGAGTTCAAGCGCCCCAGCGCCTCGCGCATCTTGGCCGTCCACGAGTTGAAGATGCCAAGCTCGATGGCCTTACGCCAGCCGCTCTCGTAGGCTTCCAAGGCGCGCTCTTCGATCGGCACCACGAACTCGTCGATGGACTGCTGGTACATGTCCTTCTCTTCGGCGTTCAAGTTCGCGGGCGGCGGTGAGTTGAGCAGGGCCTTGGAGAACGACTCGTAGGTCACGCCAATCTGATAGAGCGCCGCCGTCGTCCACTCGGCAGCGCCGATTTCAGCGGTCGAAAGGAAGGTTTCAGCGGCCTTTTTCAGGAGCTCCGTCTTGCTCTTGAGGCGAGTCTTCAGCTGCTTGACGTCGCCTTCGATCTTCACCTCCTGAAACTTTTTCAGGATGGACTCGCCCTGCATGTAGCGAGCCTTGGCTGCGTAGTACTTGCCGCGATCGTCGACCGTGTTTTTGCGGGCCTTGTACAATTGAATCGCGCGATCGAGAGCTGCGCTCGCGGCGCGGTCGTCGCCCGACTTGACGGTCGCGAGGCGCACCAGCGCCTCGATCTGGCTGCCGACGCTGCGGGCGCTGCGCGAATAAGCGTCGTACAGAGCAGCGGCTTCGGCCTTCTTGTCCGCCTTCTCGTGGGCCTTGCCCATCAAGAACGTGACCTCGTCGGCGCTCTCGTCGCGCGGGTAGTACTTCTTGAACTTTTGGCCGCTGTCGATGGCCTTGTCGTGCTCGCCCACCGTGGTGCGCAGCAGCACCGCGTTGTAGGCGGCGTCCTTGTGGTGCGAGCTCTTGGGCCAGCTGTCGGTGATGACCGCGTGGTAGGCGGCGGCTTCGCTGAACAGGCCGACTTCTTGGTACGTGGTGGCGGCGATCCACACGCCTTCTGCGGCCTCGTCACGCCCCCGGTGGTTGTCGATCAAGATCTTGGCGGCGGCCGACAGCGTGGCCAAATCAGCCGCACGACGCGCCTCGACCTCGGCGTTGACGGCTGCTTGAGCCGCGCGCTGCTCCTTGGGAAACTCCTTGGCGGCGCGCAAATAAGCCTCGGCAGCCTTGCCGTGCTCACCCTTGTTGGCCAAGAACTCGCCCTGCTTGAACACGGCGCCCACGATCAGGTTGTTCAAGCGCGACTGCTGCTCGGCTGACTGAAAGGAAGGCGCGCTCTTCAAGCGGCGCGCCCAAGTCTCGATGTTGGCGTAGTCCTGGCTCTTGTTGAACGAGTCTAGGATGAGCTCGCCGGCGCCCGCCGCGTACTTGTCGTTCGGGTACTTCTCGAGCAAGAGGCCCCACTGGCGTACGGCCGGGTCGTACACCTGGTAGTCGTAGTAGAGCTTGCCCTGCCGAAACAAAAGCTCGGGGATCTGCTTATCGGTCGGGTAGGTCTTGATGTAGAGCTCCATCGCCTCGGTCAAGGTACGATCGGTGGGGCTCTCTTCCTGCTTTTTGCCGGCGGTCTTGGCGGCCTCGAACTCGGCGGCGCGCGCTACCTCGAGCGCGGCCAGGGCGTTGTAGAGCGCCGTACGCGAGAGCGGCCCCTTCGGGTTCATGCGCACCGCCGCCAAGTAGGCTTCGGCCGACCCCGCGGCGTTATTCAGGTGGTAAAAGTTGATCTCGCCCAGGTTGTAGTTGACGTCGTACGCCTCGGGGCGCTGGCCAAAGCGCGACAGGTAAACCTTGTACAGGGCTGCAGCGGCCACGTACTCACCCTTGCTCGTCTTGTCCGCCTGGGCCTTGGCGTGGAGCCCGACCGCGTCCTCGCGGATCTGCTTTTCGGTGGCCTTTTCGGCGGCGGCCAGCGTGGCGGGCGTCTGCACCTGTGCCCAGCCCGAGCCGGCGACCTTGGGCTTGCCGGCGACCTGTTGTGGCGGCGGGCCGACGTACTCTTTGACGACCAGCTTGTAGTCGTTCTCGAGCTCCTTCCACGACTCCAGCGTGGAGTGGCCCTGCGCGATGCGCAGAGCGAACTCGTTGCAGTCGGGGTTCGTGGGCTCGAGCTTGATCAGCAGCCGGTAGGCCTCGATACCGCGCTCGTAGTGCGACTGCTCGTAGAATGCCTCGGCCAGCGCGCGCACGATGCGCCCGGCGAACTTGTCGCCGCCGGCTTTGACGAGGAACTTGAACATGTCCTCGGCGCTGTTCTTCTCGTCTTCGACGAACACCGCCACCAAGTTCTTGAGCGCCTCGGACTGCAGCTCGTCGAGCTCTGCCCGGCTCTTGCCTTTGGTGCGCGCGCCGTCTTCAGTGGCTTGAAAGACCTTCAGAAACCGCTGCGCCGCTTCTTCGCTCTTGCCCAGGCGCCACAGCGTCCACGCGCTCTTGAACAGCGCCAGATCGTACAAGTCGTTGTCCTTGTACTTCAGCACCTCTTCGTATTCGTTGAAGGCGGTCTCGTAGTTGGGCGCGTCCTTCGTGAACTCGTACTCGGCCCGCACCATGTGGGCGTCCGGAATGAAGCGGCTCTTCGGGAACCACTCGATGATCTTGTTGAAGCGGCCGAGGGCGTCGGCGAACTTGCCCTCTTCGTTGGCCAAGAAGCCGTCCACGTACAGCGCCAGGTCGTACTGCGAGAACGACTTGTAGTTCTTGAGCACGCGTAAGAAGCGCGCGCGCGGCTTGCTGTAGTTGGGCGTCGGCGGATCGTTGCGCTCGTCCGCCGGTTGCTTCTCCCACCGCTTGAAGTCTTCGAGGAACTTGTCGCGGCCGTCTTCCCACTCCAGCTCGCCCATGCGCAGGAGCGCCTCGGGCATCTCCGGTGTGTCAGCAGGCGACTCGTTGATGAACTTGTCGAGCAGGCCCATGGCCTCGAGCCGCAACGTCTTGCTCTGGGCGATGTTGCGCTCGATGCGTCGATCGATCTTGGCCGCGAGCGCCTTGCGCAGCCGCTCTGGGATCTGCAGGCTGACGCGCGCGCCGCGTGATGCCTTGGCCTTCTGCTCCGCCTTCTTCTTGATGGTCGGCCGCTCGGCACCTGTCAGCTTCCGCTCCGCCGCCGGCTTGATGTGCGCGGATTCACTGGCAGCAGCGGGCTTGACCACCTCGCCATCTGCCGCCAGCGCTAGAGTGGGGGCCGAAGCGAGCAGGCAGAGCCCTACGGCTCCGGCAAATACGACTCGACGCATTACTACGGACGATAGACCCCCCGCCCCTCGCCATCAATAGCGCAGGGGCCTATCCTCGGCGCATGAAGGCAATCCTCGACACGTGCGTGTTCAGCGCGATTTGCGCGGCGTTCGCGTTTGCCGCGCTGGGCTGCGGTGACGACAGCGAGGAAAAGAAGCCGCCCACCTACAGCACCATGAAGCCACCGCCGCAGGGCTGGAAGGCCGCGGTAGGAGATGGTGGCACACTGCTCGAGACCTTCGACGACGCGTCGTGGGAGGTGCGTCGGATTACGGACCACGATTTGTTCGCGGTCAGCTGCGTCGACAACGAAGTGGGCTGGGCCGTGGGCGCGCAAGGCTTCGTTGGTCACACCGAAGACGGCGGCTGGTCCTGGCCCGCGCAGACCTCGGGCGTTACCGCCACGCTACGCGCAGTGTCGTTCGCGTTCGCGGACGACGACTCGCAGGTCGGGCTCGCAGCAGGTGACGATGGCACGCTGATCGCCACGCAAGACGGGGGCGAGCATTGGTTTTTCGCGCACGCCACGAGCGCAACGCTGCGCGGTACCGCCATCACGGAAGGCGCAAGTCTGCTCGTGGCCGTGGGTGACGGCGGCGTGGTGGCGCGCTCGACGAGCCGCGGGGCGGCGTTCGAGGTCTCGCACATCCCGGGCGCCGCCGATCTCTCCGACATCGCGCTGGACGAAAGCGGCGGATTGGCGCTGGCCGTCGACGCGGCGGGCAACGTCTGGGTGAGCCGCGATCAGGCCCAGACCTTCGAGCGCGAGTACACCGCGACGTCCGGACTCGAAGGAGTCGCGCTCGGCCGTAGCGGACAGCTGGGATCTGCCGCCGGCGCAGGGCTCGCGCTGCTGCGCTCGAGCGAAGGCGTGTGGCGTAGCATTCCGATGGCCGAACCGACGAGGCTGCACGCCACCTTGATCGGCCCCCACGAAGATCGAGCCTATTTCGCAGGGGACGACGGCGCGCTGCTCGAAACCGTGGACGACGGCCGCAGCCTGTTTCGCGTGCGGGCCGACACCCACGCCGCCCTGCGCGGCATCGAAGATTTGGAAGCGCGCTAGCAGCCGGCGTTCACCGCCTTTGCGCGCGAATCTGCTCGGCAAAGCGCCCGCTGGGAAAGCGCTCGAGGTAGCGGTCGAAATCGCGGTACGCGGCGGCTTGGTCGCCGAGCTTGAGCAGGCACGCGCCACGACCGAACAACGCGCGCTCGGTCCAAGCGCTGGGCAGCGACTGATCGACCAGCACCTGAAAGTCACTCAGCGCCGCGCGACAGTCGTCGTCGGCGCGCAGCTCGGCCCGGATCAGGCGCAGCTCGTTCTTGCGACCAACGCGCTCGATGGGCAGGCTCGACAGCTCGCGCCGCGCCTCTTGGCGGCGGCCGAGCACCAAGAGAGCGTCGACGCGCGCCACCCGCGCTTCGAGCTCCAGCGTTCCGCCAGGGAAGCGCTGCAAATGCTGATCGAGCTCCAGGAGAGCACGCGCGGCGTTGCCCTTCCCGCCGGCCTTCAAGGCCGAGAGCGCGGCTTCCAGCGAGGCCGCCTCTTGGCCCAAGCGTGAGGCGGTCGAGGATGCGGGCAGCGCGGGCGGCGCCAGTGTCGGGAACGCCGCGCTCGACGCCGGCTCGCTCACGGGCTCCGGCAAAGGAGCGGGCTCGGGCGCAGCCAGCGGAACGGCGGGCTTGAAGGCCTGCGGCGCGGGCGGCGCTGCCACGACCGAGCGCTCGTGCGGAGTCGCAAGCTCGTGCTGCATCCCCAACCAATGCACGGCCGCCCACTGCGCGGCGGCGGCGCCCGCTACACCGATGACCACGCCCGCGGCCACCAGCCGCACCAGCATGAGCCGTGTGCTCCGCGGCGCGCCCGTGCGCAACCGCAGCGCCACGCGCTGCCGCGCGCCGTCACCTAGCGGCTGCGGGCTCGGCACGCCGACGAATAGCCGTGACATCTGCCGCTCGAGCGGCGTGTCGTCTGCCGCAGCTTCTGCCCACGGCAAAAGCGGGTCAACCGAGGCCATGGTTTGCTCCTTCTCCGAGTGCGAGGTCGCCGTAGCGACGCTCGAAAGCTTTCTTGAATCTGGCGCGCGCGCGAGAGAGCGCGACCCACAAATTTGGCTCGGAAACCCCGAGCGCCAGGGCAATTTCAGCGCCTGGCAGGCGCTCGAGCTCGAACGAAATCAGTAGCGTGCGATCGCGCTCGCTGAGCTCGTTCAAGATCGAGTACACGAGCTGCGAGGCTTCGGCGCGCTCGAAGTCCTCTTGCGCGGCCGCTACCGCGCCTTGCTTGAGCTGCAGCTCGGGCTCGGCGCGCAGCCACAGAAACCGACGCCAGCGTTCCTTCTTACGACGAGCGTTCACGACCAATACCGTGATCCCATAAAGCCAGGTGGTGAGCGTCGCCTCGGAACGAAAGCTACCGAGGCGACGCTGCACCACCAGGAAGACCTCTTGCAGCAGGTCTTCCGCGTCTACCGTTCCCCCCATTGCCCCAGGACCCCACAAGCGCCGCACCCACTTCGACACCACGGCGGAGTGCTCACGGTAAATCGCCTCGAGCTCCAAGACGGGTTTGCCGTCGAGCTCTGCTTCCAGCGAGACCGTCGCCCCGAGCTGCTCCATGCGGTGTTTCGCGTCGTCTCCTTTACGGCCGTAAGCCGGCCGGGCTTTGAATGTATGCCTTGATCATGGCCTCGTAGGTTCGACCACCGTTCACGAAGGCTCGCTCGACGCGCGCACGGCTGGCATCGAACAGCGCGTCCCGCTGGGCGTCGGGCACGCCGTTGATCGTCATGGCCGCGAGCAGGAACTGGTCGGCGAAGCCGAGGGTTGCCTCGCAGCTGCCAGCAAACTGCCGACCAAACTCCTCGATGCCGTCGAATTCTCGCTCAATCTGCGGCATGCCACGCGCGCGTGTGCCCGTGGCGTCGACCGGTTTGCCGTGGTCGAGCTCACGATACTTGCCATCTCCATCGAAGTGCCCGAGCGCGAACCCCGTGGGGTCGAACAGCTGATGGCAGGCCGCGCACGGCGGCTGGGCCGTCGCGGCCTCCAGCCACTGGCGATCGGTGAGCTCGAGGTCGGGCGGGGTGTCGTCGAGCCCTGGGGGCAGTGGCGGCACCGACAGATTGAACAGTGCGCGCTCGATTTCCACGCCGCGCGTCGAGATCAGCGAGTGCGCCGCCAGCCAGCTGGGCTCGGTGAAGATACCCACACGCCCTTGCTCGGCGAGCGGCTGTAGCAAGAGCTCGCTCAAGACCGGGTTGCTCGTCGCGACGGTCTCACTCCAAGGGTGCTGAAAGCTCTCCGTGGCAGGGAGCGCCAACCACTGACGCAAGGCAGTCTCGACGCCGGGCACCTTGCCGAGCGTGTCTTGCACGTTCAGCAGCGCGGCCCGCGCGACGTCGCCTGCCCAGGCGTAGGTGGTGGCGTCAGGCAAGCCGAACTGCGGCGCCACTGGCGCGCCCCAAGTCAACATCGCCACACGATTCCAAATGACCGCGGGCTCGGCGAACTGTCCGGCGAGCTGAGATGGCGCGCCGCTTGGCACGCACTGCGGCCCAAACTCCCCCACCGGCATGCCCTCGCCGGCGCTCATCGTGCCGCCGCTACCGGTCGCTCCGACAGCATGGGTGCCAGCCACCGCGTTGCCCGGCTCGTCCGTGCCCGTGGCCCCGCTGCCGCCGTTGACGCTCGCGCCCGCAGCGCCGTCCATGTCGCCCACTTCGTAGTAGTGACCGGAGCAGGCCAAAAAGGCCGTCGACAGCGCCAGGAGCCCCAAGGAATGTCGCATCGCCATGGTTTCTATGACTTACGTGCAATGGCCCGCCCAAACCTTTCAGACAGCCGACGGATTTTCTGCGTCAGGGCAGCAGCCACGCGCCGACCGCGAGTCCCACGCTGAAACGCGGGACCGGGGCAAACCATTTGTCGTCGGGCGAGCTGGCGGAGGCGCCTGAGTCCAAGGGGTAATATTGGGCATTCGCTTGCCCGAACACGCCCCAGCGTGAGCCCCTGCTCTCGGCGCGCAGCTACACGAAGCCGCCCGGCTCGACGCCGTCTTGGGCCGAGCTGCGCGCGAAGTTCGAGCCGTCGAGGTGGAGCCAAGCGAGCGCCGGACCGGCGTTGATCTCGAAGCCAATACTCGACGTCACCGCGCGAAAGCTCGGACCAACACCGAACGGCCAGCGCCGCCAAGCCACTTGTCCGGGTCCGAGCGGCAGCTGCCGTGACGACGAAGCGGCGAGCACACCGCTGACACCGAAACCGCCCTCCACAGCCACCAACCCCAAAGTTACGACCGCCGACGGAACGAAGCTCTCACCGGAGAGCTCGGCGCCAAACCCTACTCCTACCTGCAAGCGTCGCGAAGCTGCGGCGCGCGGCGCAGGCCCAGGCGCAGGCGCAGGCGCAGGCGCAGGCGGCGCAGGCTTGGGCGCGACCGAAGGCTCGGGCGGAAGAGCCGGCGCTGCCTCGGGTTCGGGCTCCGACGGGGCTGCGGGCGGGAGCGCGCCCGCGAAGTCGGGGTGCGCGTCGTTGAGCCACGCGCTAAGCACGACGGCGGCGGCTTGTGCCAGCTCGTCGCAGCTACCTTCCGCAGGCAACGTGCGCTGCCCAATCAACGTCGAGTCGGCGCTGCGCAGCTCGACGTAAAGTCCCGACTCGTGACGCTCGACCACGAAGCCTTCACTGAGCTGCTGCTCGGCCGCCAAATGCAAGATGGCACGCACGCGCGCTTCGACGTCGACTGGCGCCGGACAGGTCTCGCCGGCAACGAGGCTCGTGAACGCAAAAACCAACGGAGCGACCAAGGCCGGGCAGCGTAGTCAGCGATCCGTGATAATGGCCAGAGCATGGCCGCAGAAAGCCGCCACCGACACTGGGACGCCTACGCGGCGCGCTGGCAGCTGATCGGCCCGCCACTCCGACCGGCAGCGACGGACATCGAGTATTTGGCGGACAGCGTGCGTCGCTTCAGCCCCGCGCCCAAGACCGCGTTGCTACTAGGCGTAACGCCCGAAATCGCAGAAATGTCCTGGTACTCCGGCTGTCGGCTGGTCGCCGTCGACAAGTCCGAGGGCATGGTGCGGGCGGTTTGGCCGGGCGACACCGCACACCGTCGCGCCGTCATCGCTGATTGGCTCGCGCTCGACCTGCCCGAGGCTCCGTTCGACGTCGTGGTGGGGGACGGCGTCTTCACCCTGCTCGGATTTCCGCACGACTACGCGCGGCTCGCGCAAGCGCTGGGCGCCTTGGTCAGGCCCGGAGGGTTGCTGTCGCTACGGCTGTTCTGCCGAGTCGAGCCGAGCGAGCCGCTCGAACGAGTGATGAGCGACGCCTTCGCCGGCAACATCGGCAATTTCAACGTCTTCAAATGGCGACTGGCCATGGCTCTGCAAGGCAACGCCACGCGCGGTGTGCGCCTAGCCGACGTCTACCGCACGTTCGTAGAGCGCACGGGCGGGGCGCGCGTGCTCGCCTCTCGCACTGGCTGGCCAGAGGCGGTCATCGGCAGCATCGAGGGCTACCGCGACGTCGACGAGCGCTACTCGTATTCCACCGAACGCGAGGTCGAAGACTGCCTGGCGCTGGACTTCGAGCTCATGGAAACCTGGCGTCCGAGCTACGAGCTGGGCGACCGCTGCCCGCACCTCACTTTTCGTCGGCGCGGCTGAAAAACGGCCCGCCAGGCCCGAAAACGGAAGCCCGGCAAAAATCGGGGCATCGGCCACCCGGCCTGCGCAGACGCGCAGGGGCTAGGGGCGCTGAGCCAACTTTCGGGCTAGGGTGGGTGGTGATGATGCGTCGCAACAACGAGGCCTCCGAGCGTCACGCAGAGCGCCGGCGCCGTGAGGACGAAGCCCCGCGCCTGATCGCGACGGTCCCGAACTTGCTCAGCTTGAAGCTGCACCTGCAAGAAGCCAAAGGCGACGTGTCAGTGGCCGAGACTGGCCACATCCGTCACGTCGTGGTCGCCCACGCGCCGCTGCTGTTCGACATGCCTTGCCGTGACCCAGCCTGCAAAGACGGTGGTCACGACGTGACGAACGCCATCACGCGCTCGCTGAAGAACGGCGAGACGCAGTTCGAAGGCGAGCATCAGTGCACGGGCTACGTCGGTGACGGCGCGTGCCAGCGTGTGCTGCGCTACACTGCCACCGCGACGTACAAGAGCTGAGGCGCGCCCGCGGCTGAGTGGCGATGGCTCACTCGTTTTGGAGGTTGGGGCTCGCGGCGGCGGCGTTCATCACCCTCGCGGGTGGATGCGAACGCAGGCAACGCGCTCGTGAGCGCGAAGCCATCGAAGAAGAAGCGAAATCACGCGCACGCGCCGCCGAGGCCGCGCGCCGCGCCGCCGAGCCCATGCCCGAAGAGCCGCCGGTCGAGGTCTTGCGCGTGCCAAACTCCGGGCTGCCTTGCAAAGTCGACGACGTCTTCGCGAGGAAGTGTCGGCGCTGCCACACCATTCCCACGCGACACGCTGCGCCCTTCGTGTTCTTGACGTGGGACGACACCCAGCACGACCGCTTGGGGCAGCCGCTCTTCAACGTGATTGGGCGCGCGGTGCGCACCAACTTCATGCCATACCGCATCGAAGCCAACCCGCCAGTTCAGCCGCTGACCGATGAAGAAAAGAAGATCATTTTAGACTGGGTGGACGCGGGAGCGCCGCGCGAAGACTGTGATCCCAACGCCCCAGAACCGAAAAATTCAGCCAAAGCGCCGCGGCAAATCGCGCCAAACGCGACAGCGCCTCGAAGCCGCCCGACGAGCGCCGAACCCAAGCGCTGACGCTGACGGCGACAAGCACGTTGCTGCCGAGACAATCTTGGGGTTAGCGTCGCCGCATGAGAGAGCTGATCTCGCAGCTGGTCGCCAAGGCAGATCTGAACGAAGCTCAGGCCGCGAAAGTGGCTGAGGTCGTGCGCGGTTTCCTTTCGAGCAAACTGCCCGAAGCCCTTCGCGGTCCCGTCGAAGGCGCTCTCACTGGCCAAAACGTAGAAAACGCGGTCGATCAAGCCAAAGGTCTGATCGGCAAGCTGTTCTGACGCGCTGCCGGACATCAGAAATTCGAGACTTGCGCCCCCATTAAGGAGGCAATGCGAACATCCATGACTTCACGAGCTGCCCTCAAGATTGCCCCTGTGCTCGCGGCGCTGCTGCCGCTCGCTTTCTCTGGCGTCGCCAACGCCCAAAACATCGTGAAACAGCCGGGCAACCACGCCCAGTACACGGTCGAAATCGAGCCGCACCTGGCCTTTCAGTGGGCTGGCCGCCTCGGCGCGAACGACGGCTTAGGGGCGGGCGCGCGCTTCAACATCCCGTTCATGCACAACGGGCCGATCAGCACCATCAACAACAACATGGGCATCACCTTCGGCCTGGACCTCACGTTCGGCGACGGTGGTCCCGGCTGGTGCTACGGCCGCTACGATCGCAACCTGTGGCTCAACGGCGAAGGCTGCAGCGTCACCGAGCTGTGGCTACCCGTAGCCATGCAGTGGAACTTTTACCTGACGAAGGTCATCAGCGTGTTCGGTGAGCCCGGCTTTGCGCTGGCGCATCGTCGCTGGAGCTACAACTGGTACTGCAACGGCAACGCCGGCGCGTACTGCGAGCAGCGCTACACCACGAACGATCTCGAGTTCATCATGTCCGCCGGCGGTCGCTTCATGTTCACCGAGAACATTGGCGCCACGGTGCGCATCGGCTACCCGATGGTCACGGCTGGCATCAATTTCTTGCTGTAATTCAGCCGCGCCGCAAAGCTCAAGAGATCCAGACGATCATGCCTAGGCGCTCGTTCTTGGCGCGTCGGGTGACGCTCTTGAGCTGCTCGAGCGGGCCGAAGTAGTAGCCCAGGTCGTAGTCCGAGCGCAGGTTCACCTCGAGCCAGCGGCCGGGATAAATCTCGAGCTTCTCGAACTTCTTGAGGTCGAAGCGCGGCAGGAGCTTGTACTGCGACACGTCGGCCAGCGCGTCGGCGATGGCCGACACCTCGGCCGGCTGAAAGACGCGGGCCGGACCGTGCCCCAAGTCCTCGCCGACGGGCGTGCCGCCCTTGAGCAAGAACGCCAGCGGGCCCTCGCCGTCGCGGGCGCTGCCGGTGAGCAAGTAATGCAGCGCGTTCCAGGCCTTGTCCAAATCGACGAAGCCTTGCGCCGGATCGTTGTAAGCGCCGTCAATCGTGGCCAGCACCACAGAGGGCTCCGCTAGCAGCGCCTGCACGCGCTCAGGCGACAGCAGGTAAACATGCCCAATCAAACTCATCTCAACGCCTCAGGCTACGGATACCGCGGCTGCCGATTGCCAACTGCCAACTGCCAACTCTCTCACCGAAGCCCCTCGCCGCCCACGTACTCGTCTTCCCAGTCTTCGCCCTCGAAGGGCCAAAACTCTTCGTCGTCTTGCAAGAAGCGCTGAGCGTCCAAAGAGTCGACGATGGTTTGCGGCAACAGGCCCTGCGACAGCGCCTCGATTTCGACCTCGAGCGAGCGCTTCTTCCCGAGCACGGTCTCGATGCGGCCGAGGCGAGCGCGGCGTAGCAAACGCGACAAGCGCAGGTCCAGGCGTTGCAGCGAATCTTGCGCGAGGTCCAGCTGCTGCTTCTCCGCTTCCAGCCGCAGCGCCGCAGACTTCTGGTACAGCTCGGTCGCGAGCGCCCGATCGGTCGCTATCAGCCCCGGCAGGTCAGCTCCCTTGGCGGCAGGCGTCGCGGAGGCTTCGGCCAAAGAAGCCCGAGCAGCGCGCGCCTGCACCTCGAGGCCTGCTAGCTCTTTGCCGAGCACCTCGACGTCGGTGTTCTTTTTTCCGGTGCGCTCGGCCTCACGCAGCAGGCGCTTCAACTCGCGGATCTGCGATTCGATGCGCGCAACCTTGTCGGCCGGGGACGCACTCAGGCCGGCGTCCGACTGCGCTTGCGTGCCCTTTTGGGCCGAGAGCTTGCTGGAGACGTCGTCGAGCTCGGTCATCGAGCGGCGCAAGCCGCTCAGCTGGTGATCGAGCAACGAGAGGCGCCGCGCGGCGCGGCCGTAGCCGGAATCGACGCGGAGCAGCGAGCCCAGCGCACGCGCGGTGTCGTCGGGCACTCCCAGGCCCGCGCTGGCAGGATCAGCGCCGCCGCGCACGGCGTCGACCAGCGACTTCATGGCGGCGCCGTCTTTGACGATGCGGCGCGCGGCATCGCGCACCGGCTCGTAGCGCTTGATGAAGGCGTCCAGCTTCTTGTCGGCTTGCGGAAAGTGGCAAGTCGCCAAGTCGACGTACGAGTCCAAAATGTACGCCTCGTCTTCGTAGACGTGGTTCACCTTCAGGCGTTTCAAGTCGTCCAGGGCCTGACGAGCCCCGTCGTAGTCTTTGGCTTCGTAGCGTGTGGTGGCAGTTTCGTAGAGCGCCTCGGTGATGTTCTCCGAGTCGTTCGGTACCAGGTAGTAGTAGTAGCGCGCGTCGTCGAAGCGGTACTGCTCGTGCGCCACGCGGCCGAGTCCGAGGCGCGCCAGGTCACGCACGCGGAAGAAGTCCGAGCCGCCGAACAGCGCCGCGCGCTTGGGCGTGAGCTTCTTGTCGGCCACCTTGCAGAACAGCTGCTCGCCGGCCTTGAAGTTCTTCTTCTCGACCTCCAAGACACCGGACAGGTACGTTGCCTGGGCCCAAAAACGCGACTTTATCCCGACTTTGGCGTACGCGGCCAAAGCCTGGTCCGACTTCTTCGCCAGCTCGGCGGAGCGGCCGCGCAGGTAGTTGATGTCGCCAGTCAGCTCCTCGGGCGCGCTGGGCGGAACGGCGTCGAGGTCCTTCAAGATCACCTCGGGGCGATCACTCGCCAAACCTGCGTCGACCAAGCTGTGCACGGCGCGGCGGTAGGACGTGTCGCCCGGATCGCCCTTCAGCAGACGCGTCAGGTAGCCGCGCGCGGGCTGCAGCGCACCAGCGCCGGCCAGCGCGTCGCCCAGCAAGAACAGCGCGGCCTTGCCCTCCTCGGAGCTGGCGAACGGCTCGAAGCGCGGCGACTCGATCAGGTAGACCAAGTCTCCGATGGCTTCGTCGCGACGACCGACGCCCAGCTTTTCTTCGATGCCGGGCAGGTCTTCGCGCAAACGTTGAATACTGAGCGGCGCCGAAGCGGCCAGCTTCTTCGAATCGAGCGCCTTTTGGTAGGCGCGCATGGCTTCGCCCCGCGTGTCGGCCGTGTCGTCGTAAGCGGTCGCGACGGCGGAAGCGTCGGGCGGCGGGGTAACGTCGGCTTCGGCAGCGGCAGTGGCGCCAGCGGCGGGAGCCGAGGCCGACGCCGCGGGGGCTGCGGGGACCGTCTGCGCCAAAACGGGCGCGGTGGTGAGCAGCGCGGCCAGCGAAAACAGCGAGCAGAACCGCACTATTCGACCACCCGCGCGCGCAGCTTCACTCGCAGGTCGTACTCGCCGTCGGCGTCGGACGGAAAGTCGTCGGCCATGTCCGAGTCGTCGATCACTTTGAGGTGCGCATCGACCAGCTTGCTCTCTGGAATGACGACGCTGAAGCGCGAGCTCTGCCAGGTGCGAAATTCTTTGTTGCGCGCGTCGTAGCGCTCGATCTCGACGCCCACGACGTGATGCCCAGGCGCCACGGCGTGCTCGTAGACGACGCGCTCGTCCTCGGCCGAAAAGCGATCAGGGGCGGCGAACACCACGCCGTCGTCGAGTGTGATGTTGAACGACGCCAGGCGCGCATCGTCGCCCTTCGTTTCCACCACCACGCGCAGCTTGCTGGCGAACAACGTGGTCGTGAGCGCCGCCACGCGGCTGCGCAGCGCGGCGATGTCACCGAGCAGCTTGTCGTATTCGAACGGCGGCGGCTTGGCCACGCCGCTCGGGAACTCTTCGGGCTTGGGTGTGAGCGGCGACGGCTTTTGCTCCGGCTTCTGCTCGGCCACGTCCTTGGGCGGCGGCGCCCCCAGATCGTCCGTGCCCGCGGCGGGCGCGGCGGCGTCAGCGGCAGCCTTATCGGCCTCGGCCTTGCCCGCCTTGCCCGCGTCCGGCTTGGCCTCCTCTTTCGGCGCCGGAGCCTTCTTGCCGGGCTGCGCGGGGGCAGCGCTGACGAGGGATGCACAGGCGACGAGACAGAGGAGGGCCAGCCGTTTTCGCATTATTTAGCCTTGGTCTGATTGGCGACGGCCTTGGCTGCTGCTTCGGCCGCAGCCGCGTCGCCCAGGTAGTAGCGGGGCTTGAGCGGCTTCAGGTTGTCGTCCAGCTCGTAAACCAGCGGAATACCCGTGGGGATGTTCAGCTCGACGATGTCGTCGTCGCTCACGTTGTCGAGGTGCTTCACGAGCGCGCGCAAGCTGTTGCCGTGCGCGGCGATGATGACGCGCTCACCGCGTTTGATGGCCGGCGCAATGTCCGACTCCCAGAAGGGCAAGAACCGCGCGACGGTGTCCTTGAGGCACTCGGTCTTCGGGATCTCGCTCGGCTTCAGGTTGGCGTAGCGCGGGTCTTTACCTGGCCAGAACTCGTGCGTCTCGTCGAGCGCAGGCGGCGGCGTGTCGTAGCTGCGACGCCAGACGAGCACCTGCTTGTCGCCGTGCTTGGCCACCGTCTCGGCCTTGTCCAAGCCTTGCAGCGCGCCGTACATACGCTCGTTCACGCGCCAGGTCTGCGTGATCGGAATGTACATTTGATCGAGCTCTTCTAGCGCGATGAACAGCGTCTTGATGGCGCGCTTGAGCACCGAAGTGTACGCGCGATCGAACACGAAGCCCTCGGCGCGTAGCAGCTTACCGGCGGCGTGCGCCTCCGCGACACCTTGCTCACTGAGGGGCACGTCGACCCAACCGGTGAAGCGATTTTCGCTATTCCACTGGCTGAGGCCGTGACGAAGGAGGACGAGTTTCTTCATGATTCAGTTGTCTCTTCCAAACCGCGCCCTTGGGGTCAGGCCGGTGTGGCATTCCACTTCCACCGCGGCCCAAAAGCAAGCCGCTATTGGGGAATATCGGGCGACACGCGCCGCGCCGAGCGCAGCCCCGCGGGTCCGCCGGACACGCCCGGGATGTAGTCCTGCGTGGGTGGGCCGCGCTTGATACGCCGGCAACGCGCCGCCGAAACGTAACCGTAGATGGCCGAACCAGCGTAGGCCGCCGCGAACACCCCACCGACCGCCATGTCTTGCTGCTTGGTGATCGGGTAGCGGTCGAAGCGGGACTCGTCGAGCGTCGAAACGTAGGCGACGCCAGCCAGCTGGTACGCCGTGAACGCGCTGTCGACGATTGGCCAGAGGTAGCTCGTGGTGCAGTCGACGTGCGGGCGCGCAACGCCGGGCGCCGGGGCCGAGGGCGGAGGACTCACGAACGCGACGGAGCAGCCCAGACTCAGCCAGGCAAGGAGCGAAGCGCTAGTTCGTGAAAGGAATGAAGACACTGAACCCGCCGGTAGCGGTGATGTCGTTCACGATCTTTTCCACGCCCAGGGCGACGCGCTTCTGCTCGTGCACGAAATCGCGCACGTCCAGGCGCAGGGCGAGCCACTGCGTCAGGTAAAACTTCATGCCGAAGCCACCCGAGCCAGTCAGGCCGATATCCCCGGGCTGGACGGTCGCGCCGCCACCGAGCGATAGGTAAAAATCGTAGCGACCGATCGCGCCGCCCAACCAGCGCACCTTGCCGTAAGCCAACGACCAGATGACGTTGCCGGTGAAGAACTGAATCGGGTTGTCTTCGGCACGCACCAAGCCGACCAAGCCCTGCTGACGGGCGATGATGGCGTTGAGTAGGGCAAAGCGCTCGCGGGAGCGCATGTAGCCAGCCTCGAGCCCGAGGTCTTCGGTGAAGTGGAAGGTGTAAGCGCCACCGTAGATGGGCGCGCCGTCAGACAAGTCACCCGCGAACCAGCCGCCCATCGGCGAGAGCTCGTGACGCAGCGCTTTCTGAAACTTGCGCGGCACCACGCCGCGGTAAGCGCGCTCGCCCACCAGCTGTTGCTTGAGCGCTTCGTCCACGCATTGCGCGCGAGCGGCGCGCGGCGCGAGCAGGACAGCGAGCACGACCGCCGCGAGCAAACACCCCAACGCCCGACTGACGAGCATGCTCACTGGCAACCGGAACGAAGGTTTTGACCGGCGCGCGCCGGCGGCTGAGGTCTTTGGCGCGAACAAACCGGTTACCGAACTATCATAACCCTTGGCGATTTCGGCGCGGCTTGTGAGGGCGCCCCCAACGTGGGTCTCCTGGGAGGCTGGCCGGAAGTCAGAAACCCGGCAAAACCTGCCGTTTCACGGGCGTGGGCCTGAGCCCCGGGGCCCGTTCCGACAAAACGGGGGCAAGATAGCCGGCGCTCTCATGCTCTGCCTGTGCCCGTCGCCGCTGCTCGCCCGTCTGCTCGCCCCCGCCGCATGGCTTGCCCTCACCGCTGCGTCAGCGAACGCGCAGCCCGCCGCACCATCGGTAGCGCAACCTGCCGCCACCGCCCCGAGCTGTGCGCCGAGCCAGGGCTCGCTATCGCTCATCGGCTCCAGCCTCGCTCAGCAGCTCGCGCTCGGAGCGGGTGCAGCCACGGTGACGGTGGTCGACCTGAAGAGCGATCGCGAGCTGCCGGCCCCTGCGGCGCTGCGCGAGCGCGTCCGGGCTGCCGTCGCGGCGGCGCTCGGTCCGCACGGCTACGACGCCAAGGCGGGCGACCAGCGCAAGTTGCGCGTCGAGCTCAGCATCGAGAAGAGCGGGGGCGTGCTGCGTGTCAGCGCAGAGGTGCGGCGCGCGACCGGTCTTTGGCAACGAATTCGTCACGCCAAGCCGAGCGCGGAGCGTCACGGCTTCGTCGAAGCGCCGCTGGACGCCGAGCTGCGAGCGCTGATTCCGCCTCCGCCACTGGTGGTGGGCGAGGTCCTGAAACTGAAGGCTCCGGAGCGCGGCATCGTGGCCTTGGCGTGCGGCCCGCTCGGCGGCGATGGCGGGCAGGAGCTGGCCCTGGTCTCGCGTGGTAGCGTGCGCGTCGGACGCGTGGTGGGGCGCGCCTTTGCCGAGCGCAAGCGTGCTAGCTGGTCTTCGCTGTCGGCGATCGCCCCGGCGCCCTTGCGCGAGCCCATCGCCAGCGCCGAAATCACGGCGCAAGGCGTACTACGCATCGGGCTGACGGATCGCAAAGACGGGCTCGAGCTTTCGCGGGATCTGGCCGTGCTGGCGCGTTTCCCGGCGCTATTGCCGGCTCCGGGCGGCGGCTGCGTGGAGCGCAGCCCGCTCGGCTTGCTCGCGCGCTGGGGCAGCTGCACCGCGCCGAGCAGCAGCCCCACGCAACCCTCGACGCTCGACGCCATCGCCGGCCAAAGCGGCACGCAGCTCGGCCGTGATCAGGCGAGCGGCAGGCTGAGCGGCGCTCGTCCAGAGCTCGAGCTTGCCAAGAACCGCGCTGGTGCGCAGCTGGCCCTCGGCGACGCCGACAGCGATGGCACCCCCGAGCTGGCGTTTTCGGCAGACACGCTGGACGCTCGGAGCGATCGCCTGACCCTCGTCACCCTCGAGGGTAACAAGCTCGTGCCACGCTTCGAGCTGCCCGCACCCGGCATCACTGCGATCGCGATTTGCACCGGCCGCGAAGGACCGGGCATGGCGCCCCTGGTCGTGGCAACGGGAGACGAGCTTTGGCTCATCCGCTGACACGCGCGCTCTCGCGCCGAGCGCTGTTGGCCTCGCTGTCGTGCAGCGCGGCCACTTCTGCGATGGGTCGTACCCCCTACGGCGGGCGCCTGCGGCTAGCCGTGCCATGGCCAATCGCGAGCTTGGAGCCTGCCTCGCTCTCGGACGGATTTTCTGCGCTATTTGCAGGCGCTTGCTTCGAGCCACTGTATGCGCTCGACGCTAGCGAGAACCCCTACCCGGCCCTGGCCGAGGCGCTGCCCAGTAAGCTCGGCAACGGCTCCCGGCTAGCGCTGCGTCCGGGGCTCAAGACAGCCGCTGGCCGAGCGCTCGTGGGCGCCGACGTGGTCGCGACGCTGAGCCGCGCTCGCGCGCGCGGAGCAGCCGGCTTGCTGGGCGAAATCGAGAGCCCAAGCGTCGACCCCAAGGATCCGCTGGCGGTGCTGTTCGCTCAAAGCTCGCCGGATGCCGTGGCGCGCGCGCTGACCAGCCCGCTCTTGGCGCTGGTGCCGCGCAGCTTTTCGCCGCTCGCGCCCGATGGCTGCGGCGCTTTCAAGGTCGAGCTGGGGCGTGGGCGCGCCTTGCTGACGCGCAACCCGAACGCCGCACGCGGCCCGGCGTTTCTAGACGCTATCGAAGTCACGTCGGTCACCGACCTCGCCGATCTGCTGCGCGGGTTCGAGACGGGCGCCACCGACATTGGCTGGTTCGGGACCGGCCTGTACCGCGCCGTGAAAGAAGCGGTGCCGTTCGAAGCGCCGCGCTACGGCTTTGCCGTGTTGATGGCAGGCAAGGCGGCGGGAGCCTGGGGAGCGCCGGGCACGCTGCAGGCGCTGCTCGACGCGATCCCCGCCCGGCAGCTGTCACATTTGGGGGTGCGCGGCTTGCCGACGCAGCCAGTAGGCTCCGCGGCCTGGGGAGGCCCGACGACGACTGTTGCGGTCTTGAGCGGCGCGCCGCAGCTCGGCGCCGTCGCGCGCGCCTTGGCCAGCACTTTGTCGACCCCCGGCCACGAGCTCACGGTGGTCGAGAAGACGGCAGACGAGCTGGCAGGGCTAAAGGGCAGCCGCCAGTTTGGTCTGCTACTCGACTGCGTGCGCGCTCCCACGGCGGCGCCGCGTGACCTCGAAATGGCGCTGCGCACCGCCGCCAGCCCCGAAGCCGCAAAGCGCGCGCCGCGCACCGCGCTGCGAGCCGTGCGTGATTTGGGGCGCCAGCTCCCGCTCGGGGTCGTCGGTGAGCTATCGATTTGGGGCGCACGTGGGGCGCCGTTCGTGAACCTGGACGCCTGGCAGCTCGGGGCCGCCTGGGTTCGACCAGCGCCGTAGCAATAGCGCCACACCAGCCCGACACGCTTGGCTCAGCCGCGCGCACCTGAAACCACACCGCCCGTCCAAATGACTAGGCCGCCGGCAGACCGCCGCCACGACGCGAGGTTGACGCCAAGCTCAGCTCAAATACTCTCGTAGGTTCCGCGAGCGTCATGGGTTCACCGAGTCAGGGTCCGCCGACTGCGTTGTCATTTCCGCCCGAAAGGGCGAAGGCGGTAGCGCGCCCGCACTTGGTCGTGCTGTCCGGTCCCGAGCTGGGCCAATCGTTCGAGCTGAGCAATCAGCCCGTCGAGCTGGGTCGCGACCCGAGCTGCGGCCTCACGCTGACCAGCGAAGGCGTCAGCCGCAAGCACGCCCGCGTGCAGATGATCTTCGCGCTCTATTTCGTGAGCGACTTGGGCTCGACGAACGGCACCTTCGTCAATGATCAGCCTGCCAACATGGCGCAGCTGAAGGACGGCGACCAGATTCGCATGGGCGACGCCATCGTGAAGTTCGTCACCAACCACGTCGAGGTTCAGTATTCGCAAGGGGCGCACGATCGCGCCACCACCGACTCGCTGACCAGCGCCGCGAACAAGCAGCAGTTCCAGAACGACTTGGAGTTACTCTTGAAGAAGTCGCACGCCAGCGGCGAGCCCTTGTCCCTGGCGCTGCTCGACGTCGATCACTTCAAGCACATCAACGACAGCTGGGGCCACGAGGTGGGCGACGCCGTCTTGGCCAGCGTCGCTACGGCAATCGGGCTCGCGCTGCCGCAGGGCAGCGGCTTGTACCGCGTGGGTGGCGAAGAGTTCGCCATCCTGTTCCCGCGCAACCTGCGCTCCGACGCCTTGGCAGCCGCCGAGCGCATCCGCGCCGCCGTCGCGGTCGAGCCGATTCACCACGAAGACACGCGCATCCCCGTTACCATCAGCATCGGCGTCGCCCAGCTGGGAGACGGCGAAACCCCGAGCAAGCTCTACGAACGCGCCGACCAGCTCTTGTACAAGTCCAAGCTGGGCGGGCGCAACCGCGTGTCGTAGCAGGGCGCAGCCAAGCCGCCTGCTGGCTAGCGCGCGAGCGCGCTCCGCCGCTCGCGTTGGCGGAGTCGCCGGCTCGGAGTCAGAAGGGGCAGGCTCCACCCGGCAGACTGCAAGTTCCCAAGACGTCGCTGCAGCAGGTCATGGGAGCCGAGCAACTCACTGGTCCGCACGGCACGGTCGCAGGAGCGCCCGCCGCACCGCCGGGCGACTGCCCGCCGGTCGCGCCGCCGTTACCGCCGCCACCACCGCTACCGCCGCTACCGCCCTCCGTGCCCGCGCCCGCTGTAGCGGCGGTTCCACCCTCACCCGCCGTCCCGCCTGCGTCGCTCCCTCCGACGCCACCAGCCCCAACTCCGGCGCTGCCCGCCCCGACCCCGCCCGCGCTGGCGCCGCCGCTTCCAGCGCTGCCGCTGCCAGCGCTGCCGCCGGCGTCGGCGCCCGCGGCCGACACGTCACAGCCGCCCGAGGACACACACTGACTCGGATCATCGATGCTCGCCGAGACGCACTTGCCGCGGCGACACGTCTGGGTAGCTTCGCAAGGCACGTCGCGGCAAATTACCTCGAGCGCGATCGGCAGCTCCAAGGTCTCGTTCCGGATGAAGCGCAGCGAGCGCCGCGCCACGATGCAGCCGCCGACGTAGCCGTCTCGCACGCAATCTTCGGGGCTCTTGTTCAAGCCAGCGACGACCCGCACGGCGAAGGGCTCGTCGCGCTCGCCGCTGGGGATCACGAATAGGTCACCGATGTGACCGGTCGCGCAGGCCTTGGTGACCGTTACCGGCTCTGCCGATTCGATGCTGGCCAAGGTCCCCGCGGTCAAGCTCGTCGCCAAGACGTCCACGCACAAGGCGTCGGTCCGCAGGTCCAGGTGCGCTTGGGTGGGCGAACGACAGCCGAGCATCGTGACGAGCGCCAAGCACCGAAGGGCTCGGTGGCCACCGGCGGGGATGCCCCCTACTGACGGGGCGCGATGCCACATTACTGCTCTAACGGACCACCCCAGCCGGCCGTAAGGGTTGTGAGAATGGCGAGCCTCGGCCAGCAAGTGGCGGACCGGTACCACCTGACCGGCATTCTGGGCCGCGGCGGGATGGGTCTGGTCTACGAGGCCGAGCTCACCGGCTCGAAGCAGAAGGTGGCTTTGAAGGTATTGAGGGCGACCGGTGACCCGGACGCCCTGGCGCGCTTCAAGCGTGAGATCGAGGCCCTGTCGCGGGTCACGAGCCCTTATGTCGCTCGAGCGCTGGGGGCGGATGCTCTGCCCAACGGAGACCCTTACCTCGTGATGGAGCTGCTGGACGGCCACGACTTGCATCGCGAGCTGGCGGAACGGGGTCCGCTTCCGGTCGAGGAAGCCGCCAGCTACGTTCGGCAGGCGTGCCTCGGCATCGCGGCGGCCCACGGCGCCGGCATCGTGCATCGCGACCTCAAACCGCAGAACCTGTTCCTAGCAAACGTCGGGGAAACACTGCGTCTGAAGGTCCTGGACTTCGGCGTGGCAAAGCTGATGAACGATCCAGCGGCCTCCACGCTCACGGACACGGGGGTAGCGGTGGGCACACCGTCCTACATGTCTCCCGAGCACCTCCGCGAGCCGCGAGCCGTCGCCGAGCGCGCAGACGTCTGGGCCCTCGGTGTGATTCTCTACGAGCTGCTGTCGGGGCAGCCCCCCTTCGCCGACGAGTCCGCCGGGGCCATCATGGGCGCGATTGCCCTGGAAGACCCAGCGGACATTCGGTTGCTGCGCGGTGACGTGCCGGAGCCACTAGCGCAGCTGCTGCGCCAAGCCCTGGTTAAGGACCGCACCAAACGCCTGGAAAGCGTCGACGCGTTCGCGGCGGGTTTGGAGCCGTTCACGCTGGCCGACGCTGAGCTGGGTGCCTGGCGCGCGCAGGCGCGCCTGAGGCCACGCATTCAAGTGCCGCCGCCGCCGCCGCGCACCCTGGCCGTGGAGATCCGTCGCGAGCTCGGACTCTCGTCCGCGAACCAGGAAGACGGTCCGGCGTCGCACTCCAGCGCACCGACCACTCCGCCTAGTTCTCCCAGCTTGGCCGCAGGCGCGACCTCGCACGCGGATCCTCGCGCGCCGTCTGGTTCGCGGCGACTTGGCCTGAGTGTGCTGATCGGCGTGGCGGCTTTGGCGGCGGGGACGACGCTCGCCGTTTCCGCCATCACCGGCCCCAGCCCCGGGGAGGCTGCCACGCCAGGAAGCGCGACGCCTGCGCCGCCCCTGTCCTCAGCGCGAGCGACGCCCACGCTGCCGGCGCCAGCACCGTTTGCCCCAGCCCCTACCACGCACAGCGCGGAGAGCCCGAGCGCCAGCGCGGCGGCCACGAAGAAGCGCTCTGCCGCTCCCGAGCGCTCGCGTCCGTCACCGCCGAGCATTGCAAGCACGAGCCAAAGCCCGCCACCCAAAGCGACCGCTTCCAATCCTCTCCACCTATGAAGAGCACATTCGCCACTCGAGCTTCAGACCATCGGCGCGTCGCGCGCTTGCTTCTTTTCTGCCTGGTGCTCGCCTCCTCGTGCTGCTGGTTGCGGAGCGCGGCAGCTCAAAGCTTGGTCGATCCGCTGGCTGAATCGCTCAAGATACAGGGCGATACCGCGCTGGGGGAAGGCCGCTTCGAAGCCGCGCTCGAAGCGTATCAGCGCGCGTTCGCGATCGAGAAGAGCGCGACGCTGCACTACAATCGCGGGCGCGCACTGCAAGGGCTCGGGCGCAACGCCGAAGCGCTCGACGCTCTGGAGGCGTTCGAAGCAGAAGCTCCGCCCGAGCTGCGAGCCAAGGTGCCGCGTCTCGCCGAGCTGCTCGCCACCGTGCGAGCGAGCGTAGCCGTCTTGAGGCTGGAGTGTGCGGTCAGCGGCGCCACGGTAAAGCTCGACTCCCGAATACTCGGGGTGACGCCGCTCGCTCGCCCAGTGCGCGTCGACGTCGGAAACCACCTGTTGACCGTCGAGGCCGACGGCTACGTCCCGTTCAGCCGTCGCTTGAGCTCGTCGGCGGGGACGCTCGACGAGGTGAGGGTGAAGCTGCTGCGCCCCAGCGACTCGGCGCGCCTTCGCGTGCGCTCCGGCGTCGCCGGCGCGCGAGTGTTCCTGGACGGCGAAGCAGTCGGACAGGTCCCGGCCGAGCTCGGCGTCCGCGCCGGCAGGCGACTCGTGCGCGTGGAGCACCCCGACTACCTGACGACGAGCGTCCCCGTCACGCTCGCGGCAGGCGAAGCCCGCACGGTCGACGTCGCGCTCGAATCACGCCCGGGGCTCCTACAAAAATGGTGGTTTTGGGCCGGCATCGGCGCGGTTGCGGCGGGCGCCACGCTCAGCGTCGTCGCCCTGACCACCGAGCGAGCGCCCAGCTCCGGCAGTATTCCCCCGGGGATGGTCTCGGCCCCACTCGTGCGCTTTCCCTAAAACCATTCGGCTTGCAGCCACCGAGGTGCCCCTTCACTGGGGCAGAGCCGCGCGCTGCTACAGCGAGCCCGACGCCACGAAGAGCTGGCCGCCTGCGAGCAAGTACAAGCGATCCTTGCCGTCGAATTTGGCGGAAGTGATCGCGTTGCTTGGCGGAGTAAAGCCGTCGAGCTTCAGCTCGCTCGTGCTGTCACTGCCAACGTGGCCGGAGCGATACGAGCCAAGCTCGCCGTATTTGACGAAGCGGTTGTGGTTGTCGATGGCAAAGCCGGGAGCCGCCGCTTCGACTTCTTGCCAAGTGGTTCCGGAGTCAGTGGAGCGGTGGTTGCCGGCGAAGTTCTCGCTGCGAGCGTACACGACGCCGTCGGCGTCTTGGAGCATGGCGACGTAGTTGTTGCCTTGCATGATCGACTCGGCCTCGCCAGCCGGCGTGACGCGCACCAGCATGCCATTGGTGTGCATGCCCAAGTCCTCACGAAAGGTGGTGCGGGAGATGATCAGATCTTCGTCGCGAAGCGCGAGCACGACCGGAATGCCCGGTAGCCCCACCCCGCCGTAGTTGTAGGGCGGCAGCGTGACCTCGGCCCAAGTCGCGCCGTCGTCCTCCGACACGAAGCTCGGCGCCGCGTACATGACGCCTTTGGGAGTGGTCGCTAGGATTGCGCCCGTCGGGCCGCCCACGGCCTGCCAGCCACCGGGCTGCTGCCGAAACAGCGCGCCGTCTCCCATGATGAGCAGCGCTCCCTGTTTGTCGAAGCCGAACGAGCTGATGAGCTTGACGCTACCGAGCCCAGTAGTCACGAACGTCTTGCCGCCGTCGGCGGAGAGCGCGACGCCGCCAGCGCCGCTGGCCGACTGCGCGACCGCCAAGACCTCGCCACGCAGCGCGAAATCGCGAGCCTGCGCGAAATAGACGTGGCTCCACGTCGCGCCGCCGTCGGCCGACTTCACGACCTCCACCGGCAGCTGCGTGGTCGCGCTGCCGGCCGCCGTCACGGTGGCGTACAAGGTCTCGTCGTCCGCCTCGACCAGCTCGTTGATGAACGGGTACATGTTGAACGGGCTCACGTCCGTGAACTGGGCCCCGCCATCGTGCGAAACGCTGAGCCCGCCGCCGCCAGGCACGTAGCAAAGTAGGTCGCCGTTCTTGCGGCGTACGATCTCGGGGCCGTAGTTCGGAATGGCCGCTGGCGACGACACCCAGTTCTTGCCCCCGTCTTTGGAGGCGTGGAAGCCGCCCGGGTCACTCAGGTAGATTTCGTCGGTCGTCTCGCCAAACGCCAAACCGCCGCCATAGGTGTGCGCCGTAGGGAGCGGGAGCAGCGTCCAGCTCTGGCCCCCGTCTGCGCTGGTGTAGATCTTGATGACCGACGGGTACGACAGGATCCGCACGTACGGTTGGCCGTCGGGCCCCACCGAAAAGTACGTGTTCAACGTCTGCGGCGTGCGCGCCGGCAGGTCCGCTTTGCGCGGCGCCCCACTCTTCGAGTCGACGACCCAAAATTCGTCGCCCGTGAACGCGTAAATCTCACCGTTCCCACCGACAGCTACGCTCACGTACGCTGCACTCGCATCGAGCAGCGCGGGCACGCCGCCCGCCACCGGCACGGTGTACAGCTTGCCGTCGATCGCCGCGACCAAGGTCTCGGCATCCAAGAAGGCCACGCTCGTGGCGTCACCACCCGCCGCCGGCAAATCGGCGACTGCGCTCATGCTCAAGCTGCCAGCGGTGGGTCCACCGTTCGCCGAGCCCTCCGAGCCTGATCCGCAGCCACTCAGCATCACGGCATGAGCCAACAGCAAGACGACGGAAAGACGAGAGCTGCGGAGAAACGTGGGTGAGCGCATGGAGGATCGCGGAAATTATCCGAATGCCTCGCGAGCTTCAACGCCACACGAAGCACGGTCGCAACTGCCACGGGTGACGGCGTCTGTTGCGGGTGCCTGCGCGTGCGTACGCTTGTCGTGCGCGTGTCGTGCGCGTGTCGTGCAAAGGAGCGGTGTTCGTTGCACAACTAGACATACCGACACTGTGGGCCCGTGTCGGCGAGGAGCGCACAAAACGCAATGGGAAGCCGTTCTCCGGGTGGGAGCGGCTGCTACTCTCATGAGTTCTCATGGGCAGCCCGCATCTGAAGACGCCGCGCCCCTACCGCACGGTGGGGCGCTACCGCGTCTACTCGGAGCTCGCGTCGGGCGGCATGGCCACCGTGCACCTCGGCTGCCTGCTGGGCCCCGCCGGCTTCTCGAAGCTGGTGGCGATCAAGTGCCTGCACCAGGAGTTCGCGGCAGAGCCGGAGTTCGTGTCCATGTTCTTGGACGAGGCGCGGCTCGCTTCGTCCATTCACCACCCCAACGTCGTGGCCTCGCTCGACGTGGTGGCCGAGCAGGGCGAGCTGCTGGTCGTGATGGAGTACGTCCACGGCGAGACGCTCGCGGGTCTTTTGCGGTTATCCCGACAAAAGTTGGTACCTGCTCCCAGACCGGTGGTCATACGCGTACTTTGTGACGCGCTCGAGGGCCTGCACGCCGCCCA
>DATAKF010000346.1:0-9709 GCA_036261775.1 Polyangiaceae bacterium
TCGAGTACACGAACGCGACCGACTTCGTGAAGAACGCGGGCGCCACCTCGGTGGTCAGCGTGGTCATCATTCTGGGTGCCAATGACTCCAAGCCGCAGAACTGGGAGCCGGCAGGCGGAAAGAACGACCAGCAATACCTGAAGGACTACCGCGCCCTGGTCGAGCACTTTGCCGCGCTCCCGACCAAGCCGGTCATCTACTTGGGGTACCCACTCGCGACCGGCAACAACCCATGCTGCAACATCCGCGGCAACATCATCCACGACGAGCAGCTGCCGCTCATCAAGCAGCTGGCGATGGAGAAGCGTCTGCCGATCATCGACTTGAACACCCCCACCACCGGCCACCCCGAATACTTCGGTGACGGCGTGCACCCGAACGACTCGGGCTACGCCGTGATGGCGGGCCTCGTGAAGAAGGGGCTGGAGCGTGAGCCCAGCGTGAGCATCACGAGCCCCCTCTCAGGCGCAATCTTCTCTGGCGGGGCCGGTATTTCGGTGACTGCGGAGGTAATGGCCGACGCGGTGGACGTCACGAGCGTCGAGTTTCTCAGTGGTACCAATTCGATGGGCAAGGTGACGACCAAGCCGTTCACGGTCGTGCTGCCAGGCGCTCCGGGCATGCACAGCATCACCGCCAAGGCTACCGACGCGACCTTGGCCAACGCGACCAGCGCTCCGGTGTCGTTCCTCGTCAACGGCAGCGATGTTGGCGGTGCGTTTGGCACGGCTGGCAGTGCGGGCAGCACACCTGGTGGTGCTGGCGGTGTCGCGGCGGGTGCTGGCGGTTTGGCGAATGGCGGCGCCGGAGCAAACGGCGCCGGTGCGGGCGGCGTAGTCGCGACGGCCGGCAGCGCTGGCAGCACGGCGGGTGCTCCGAGCGGCAACAGCGGCAGTGGCCCGGTCGCGAACCCCACGACGCCAACGTCGACGAGCGAAGCCAACTGCGGCTGCTCGACGCCAGGTTCGGGACCGAACGGCGCCGCAGCGTGGCTGCTCGTGGCGTCGGCGCTCGGTTTGGTGGGGTTGCGGCGCCGCGCAGCGTAGCAGCTACGCTTTCTCGTGCGCGAGCTGGCCGTCGACCAACGTCCACACCTCGTCCGACAGCGTCTCGGCGACGTGCACGTCGTGGGTCACTAGCAAGAGCGTGAGCGGCCGCGCCTGACGTTTCACCAGATCGCGCAAAATGCCGACGACTTCATCGCGGGTGCGCGGGTCTAGCGCGCTGGTCGGCTCGTCCAGCAAGAGCACTTGGATGTCTTGGGCGAGCGCGCGCGCCAACGCCACGCGTTGCTTTTGACCGCCGGACAGCTGGCTCGGTCGCGCGGCGTGGCGATCTCCGAGGCCAACTTGTTCGAGCAAGCCGCGAGCTCGCTGCTCGGCGTCGGCGCGCGACACCCGCCGCACGACCTGCGGGGCCAAGCACAGATTGTCCAAAACCGAGAGGTGCGGAAACAGCTGGTAGTCTTGAAACACCATGCCGACGTCCGCGCGCAGGCGGGTGAGGGCGGCGTCGCTCGGGCCTGGCCGCACGCTGTGCCCGGCAATCCGAATCTCGCCCGCGTCGATGGTCTCGAAGCCGTTGAGGCAGCGCAGCAGCGTCGTCTTGCCCGACCCCGAAGCGCCGACCAAAGACACGATAGCGCCCGCCTTTACCTCGGCGTCGATGCCGCGCAGCACCTGGCGCGAGCCAAAGCGCTTGCCGACGCCCAAGAGCCGAAGGGCCGCGTCCTTCACGTTGCCGCCTCGTCTGCGCGCGCCTGAATCGGCTCCAGGCGCCGCTCGATGCGGCGGGCCCAGCGCGCGAGCGGAAAGCTCATGACGAAGTACAGCCCTGCGCACATCAGGCCGGGCGTGATCCAATCTCGCAGCTCGACCGCCAGGATGGTCATGCGCTTGGTCAGCTCCACCACCGTGATGACGCTGATCAGCGAGGAGTCTTTGAGCAGGGCGACGAAATCGTTGGTCACCGCCGGCAACGCCGTGCGCAGCGCTTGCGGGAACACCACGTGGCGTAGCGCCTGCCAACGGCTGAGGCCCAAGGCGCGCGCGGCTTCGGTTTGACCCTGGGGTACCGACGACAGCGCGCCGCGGTACACCTCGGCCTCGTAGGCGCCGTAGTTGAGCGCCAGCCCGAGCACGGCGGCCGTCATGGGCTCCAGTCGAATCACGTCCGCCAGTCCGAAATACAGCACGTACAGCTGCAGCAGCAGCGGCGTGCCGCGGAAAACCTCCACGTAGGCCGCCGCCAGCCAGCGACCGGGGCGGCCCGTGTACAGCCGCAGCGTGGCCAGGGCAATGCCGACCGGCGACGCCAGCGCGAACGAGAACACGGAGATGAGCAGGGTGACGAGCGCGCCTTGCAGAAACAGCCAGGCGTGACCGCGACCGAAGTGGCGCGCCGGCTCGACTGCTTTGGCGGCGGCAGTGACGCCGCTTGGCGGTGGTGCGCTCGGCGCAGGGGCGGGCGTGGCGCTGGGCGTTGCGGCGGGTTCGGCTGGTCGTTGCCGAGCGTCCCACAGCTTCCAGCGCGTCAGAATTCGCTCCAGCTCCCCGTCGCGCTGCAGCTTGCCGAGGGCTTGGTCGATGGCAGCTTGCAGCGCCTTCGCGTCCTTGGCGATGCCGAGCACGTAGTGCCCGCGCGCGACGTCTTCGGGCAAGCAACGCAGCTCCGGCAGCACGCAGCCGTAGCGATCGGCGATGACGTGGTCGAGCAGCACCGCGTCGGTGCGGCCCTTCGCCAAATCCATGTACGGCTCTTGTTGGCCTTCGTACAGCACGGTCTCGAGCGGCGACGCTTTGAGCAGATCGTGGGCGACCGTCTGGTTCAGCGTGCCCACGCGCTTGCCGCGCAGATCGTTCAAGCTTCGAAAGGGCGAGCCCTTTCGCACGGTCAGCGTCTCGCCGTACGTGTAGTAGGGAGCCGACAGCAGAATGCGCTCGCGCCGCTCGGGTGTTTCCTCGAGCCCGTTCAAGACGACGTCGAAGTCGCCGCGCTCGAGCGCCGGCACCAGGTTCGACCAGTCGTTCTGCATGAACTTGGCGCGCACCCCGAGCTCTCGCGCCAGCGCTTCGGCAATCTCGACCTCGAAGCCCTGAATCTTTCCTGGATGCTGCTCGTCTTCGAAGACGTACGGTTCGCCGCCCTGCAGATCACCGCCCCAGCGCAGCTCGCCGCGCGCTTTGACGTCGGCCAGGTCCGCGGCGCCGGCACCCGCCGCCGCCAGCGTCACCACGGCGGCGGTCGCGAGCCAGAGACGTCGTTTCACGCCCCCTCAAATAGGTCACACCCAAGAGCAGTGCAAGGTCGTCAGCTCGCCCGGCGAGCGCGACTGAGCGGAGATGAAGCGCACGTGCGCCCGTGTCGCGAACATGCCAATCGCTACCTGGTAGATGCCTTGCGAGGCGGTTCGGAAATACGGAATCTCCAGCAACGGAAGGCGCGCGATCTCGATCTGCGCGTCTTTGGGGCCCAGCTTGGTCACCTGCAGGCCGCCACCCTTGGCGATGCGCCCGAACAGCTGGTTGCCCTTGCCGAGCACCATCCAAGGCGTGACGCCCACGCCCTTGGCCATCTGCACCAAGACGCCCAAAAAGGTCTCGTGAATCCGCCGCGAAACGTCGGAGCCGATCTCTTTCTGCTCTTCGAGCGACAGGCCCAGCCGGTCGCAGGCCTCGTAGTGCGCAAAGCCGGTCGCGAGCGGAAACCACTGACCCGCAATGCAATGCGGCAAGCTGGCCTTGAACTCGTCGGGCAAGAGCTCGATGTAGCGCTCGAGCAATCCGCGCGTCTTGAGCGCTTGGATCGACGACGCGATCAGCGTGCTGCGAATCTCCGTTACCTTCTCGAGCCGCGCAAACGGCGCGGGAAAGGGCAGGATGATCTCGCCTTCAGCCACCCGAGAACGGTGACACAAAACGCCGAACGGTGGCGGGATTCGTCTGGGAGCGCTTGCCGGCTAGGGCGACAGGCGGGCGTTCTACGGCTTTTTGCAGTCAGCGGCGAGGCCGAGCTCGAAGGGCTTTCGCTCGAACAGTGGCTTGCCGCCGCGCTCGACGAGTTCATTTTTCAGGTACACGTGGTCTCGCGGCGGCTTGCTCTCTTCTCCGCCCTCGTTCTGGTCGCCCCACGGCGCGCCCACGATGTCCAAGTCGCCGTCGCAGTCGATGTCACCGACGCGCGCTTCGTGCGAGCGCGTGTCGGCGGCGATCAGGTGCTCCACGAAGGCGCCCTTGCCGTCGGTGTTGTCGTAGATGAACGATTTGCCGACGTTGTTGCCGACCAGCAGGTCTAGGTCGCCGTCGTTGTCGAAGTCGGCGGCCACGATGGTGTGCAGAAAGTCTTTGTCGGTCGCCAGCATGTGCAGCGAGAATTTGCCCTTGCCGTCGTCGTTGCTGGCCCAAGCCACGCGCCCGCCAAAGTGCGTTACCAGCGCAAAATCCAGGTCGCCATCGGCGTCGAAGTCGCCCTGGTAGGTCAAGGGCGAGTCGTCGAAGCCGCTGGCGAAGATCTCGACGGTTTGCCACTCGGTGCCGTCGCCCTTCACGTTCTTGTACCACCAGCGGTAGCCGGCCAAGATGTCGTTGTCGCCGTCGCCATCGAAGTCACCGATGGCGCCTCCCTGTTGCTGGTTGTGCTCGAGCAATGGGCCGCGCGTCCACACTTTGGTGGGGTCCGCGCCAGGCGTCCAAAACTGAGGCTGGAAGTTCTTGTGCAGGTAGAGCGCCTCCGGCTTCTTGTCGCCTGTCACGTCGCCCAGGATGATTTCCTCGGGTTTGGGGCCGCCCGTGGGAAAGCGCGACCACATGGCGCTGCGCGGATTTTGGGGGTTTCGGTACCACGAGTCACCGATGATCACGTCGGCCCAACCGTCGCCGTCGAAGTCGGCCGCGTTGCCGCCGGACCAGTATTTGTGGCCCGTGCCCATCACGTGCTTCACCCAATGATCGGGGCCGCAGTACTCCCACCACAGCGCACCGCCGCCAACGTCTTCGCGCTGGCCATCGGCGAAATCCAAGTCGCCGTCGTGGTCGAAGTCGCCCAGCGTGGTCGCGCCGATGTAGCGCGGGTCGTCGCTGAACACGCCGACCCAGTGACCGCTGAACGGAAACTTCTGGTCTTGTGGCGCGAACACGAACGCTTCTTTGCCTGCCGGCGCTTGCGTGCGCACGGGCATCTCCGAGCAGTCGCTGGCGGGTTTGCCCGCACTGCCCGCGGTGCCGTTCGCGCCACTGCCAGCGTCTGCGCTGCCTCCGGGCGCGCTGCCTCCGGGCGCGCTGGTCGCTCCTGCGTCGCTCGCTGCTTGCCCACCGGTCGAGCCGCCGGCGGCGCTGGCGCCGCTACCTGCAGCGCTGGCGCCGTTGCCCGCAGTGCTGGTGCTGCTGCCGGCGCTGCCGCTGGGGCTTCCGGTCGTGGAGGATTCCCCGCAGCCCACTGCGGCCAGCGCTAGCAAGCCCGCAGCGGTGCCGATGCGCCTGTGTAGGCGTGAGTGCGTGCAGCCCATCCCCACTAGTGCCAGGCACCGCGAGATAACGTCCAGGTTATTCGGGGGGTGGGTCTCAGCCCCCGGCGTTGGCCGGGCGGGCGCGGCAAATCGGCGAAAAGCCCGAGCTTTGTGGATCGACGAGTCGCCCCCAACTCTTCCAAACCCATTGGAATTGCTGGGAGAAGTAATGCCTAGGCGCTCCGAGTGATCGCTTTTGTCTACGCCAGCCTACGATACAGGCAGTGAGCCGCAGGTCGGACCCCCAAACAGCCGTGGCTGCACCGGTTGAGCCCGCTGGCCTCCCCTCGAACGAGGAGCGGGCCCACGAGCTGGCAACGCGGGCGGCCAGCGGCGATCTGGCGGCAACCCAGGAGTTCTTGGCCTACGTCTGGCCCACGCTTACCCGCGTGGCGGCCGGCGTGCTGGGCGCTCGCCACCCCGAGCTGGACGACGCCGTGCAGCAGTCGATGATCGCGCTGGTGCGCGCGCTGCCGGCCTTCCGCGGCGAGTGCCATCCGGCCGGCTACGCTTCGCGCATCACGCTGCGCGTGGCGCTGCGCGTGCGTCGCAACGTCAAGCGCGACGCGACCCGTCGCGAGACCTTCGAGAAGCTGAGCGCGCCGGACGAAGGCGCTCCCAGCGAATCCGATCACTCGCTCGGCTCGCGCCGACGCGAGCTCCTGCGCGAGCTGCTGGAAGACCTGCCCGAAGAGCAGGCCGAAGCGCTCACGCTCCGCGTCGTGATGGGCTGGAGCCTCGAAGAGGTGTCCAGCGCTAGCGGCGCTCCCGTCAACACCGTCCGCAGTCGCGTGCGCCTGGCCAAAGAGGCGCTACGTGCCCGCATCGAAGAACAACCGGCCTTGGCCGAGCTTCGGGGGCTTCCATGACCATCGTCGGACTCCATCCGGAAGAGCTGTTCGACAAGATGCTCGAAGGCGCGCTGCTCCCGCCGGAGCGCGAGCGTTTGCTGGCCCACCTCGACAGCTGCGAGGTGTGCCGTTTCGAGTACGCAGCGCGCCTGGATTTCCAGGAAGAAGCGCTAGCGCTCGGCGCCTCGAGCGCGCCGCCGGTGCTGCCGCTCCGGCCGCTTCTGGGCATCGAAACACCTTTGCCCAAGCCGGTGCCGCGCCGGCGCCGTTCGCGGGCGTTGGTGTGGGGCCTGGCGGCAGCCGCGCTCATCGTGGCCAGCGGCGCCGTCGCATCGGGTTTGACCGGTAGGGTGCCGTGGCGCTCCGTGTCGCTCTTGTTCGCGCCCCAAGCCGGGCCCGCCGAGCAGGCTCCGGTGGCGATCAAGCCGCAGCTGGGGCGTGTCGCCGCTCCTGCCGCGCCGTCGGCTGTCGCGGCGCCGGTGGCAAACGATGGCGCTTTCGACGCGACGCTCGTCGTTGCGGACGCAGTGCCCGACGCAGATACCGAGCGAGCGCACGCGCACGCGCACGAAGCGAGCAGGCCTGCCGACACCACCTCACGCAAAGCCCTGAACGTCACGGCTTCGGCGCCCAGCGGCGGCGACAGGCCTGGCGCCAAAGACGCGACGCCAGAGCCAGCCGCGAAAGAGCCGGCCACGGCCAGCAAGCTCTTCGGTGAAGCCAATCAGGCGCGTCGCTCAGGCGACGTGGGGCGCGCTTCGGGCCTCTACCACCTGCTGCAAGATCAGTTTCCGGGCTCGCCCGAGGCCGAGCTGTCGCGCGTCACGCTGGCGCTGCTCTTGCTCGACAGCGGCGACGCGCAGGGCGCGCTCAGCGGCTTCGAGCGCTACTTGGCCGGCGCCTCACGTGGGCTCGAAGCCGAAGCTTTGGTGGGTCGCGCGCGCGCGCTGGGCCGTCTCGGTCGTCGTGATCTCGAGGCCAGCGCCTGGCGCGAAGTGCAGCGCAAATACCCGCAGTCCATTTACGGACGCCAAGCGGGTGAGCGACTTTTGGCGCTGGGTCAGCCGTGAAACTTGCCTTGATGGCCCTGGGGGCGGCTCTGGCGCTCTTCGAGCCGTCTGTCGCCGCCGCGCTCGAGGGTACGCCGACGGCGGAGCCACCGGCGGTCGGGCGCATGGTGGAGATTCGCGTCAGCGGCGACGCGGCCGCGCTGGCGCGCGTTCGCATCACCGCGCGTGAGCTCTTGCTGCGCCTGGACGTGCAGCCCAACGTCAAAGCGCTCGAAGAGCCGGAGACGCCCAGCACCGAGCCCGTGCCGCTGGTGATTGCGTATGTCGACCTGCGCAACCTCGCGGCGCCCAGCATCGACATCGAGGACGGACAAACTCGTCAAGGTTTGACTCAGCGCCGCTTGTCCGACGTCACCTCGCTCGAGACGGGCGTCGAAGCCGTGCTGCACGTGCTCTACCTGGCTGTCGAGTCACGGCTGCAGGTTGGTGTCGAACGCAGCTCGCCCGCGCCAGCGCCGCCACCCAAAAAGCCCGCGCCCGAGCCGCAGCCTCGCGCCCAGCCCGCGTCGAGCTTCGGCTTCGACGTGGGGCCGCTGTTGCGGCTGAGCTCGCTTGGCGACGGCCGCATCGTCCCAGGTGGCGGCGTCGGCCTCGAGCCGCGCGCCGGTTTTGGGCGAGCTCAGGCCGGGCTGCTCGTGTCGGCGACCTTGCACGGCACCAGTGAGCTGGTGTTCGAGCGCGGTGAAGTAGCGCTCCGCCCCGTGCAGGTTCGGGTGGTGCCCACCTTCGATTGGCTCTTTTCGCGGGAGCTGGCGGGCTGTCTTGGGCTCGGCGCGGGACTAGACTCGCTCATGGTCACGCCGCTCGAAGAGCCAGACGCTGGCAAGACCACCAGGGCCCAGTCCGCGATAGACCCAATGCTGACGGCGCTGATCGGCGCTCGCGTGCCCGTATCGCGACGGGTGTTCCTGGCGGCCATGGCGTCGCTGGACCTCGATCTGGCGCCGACCACGTTCGTGGCGCGCCAGGGGCTCGAATCTCGCTCGCTCATGCAGCTGCCGCGCGTGCGCGGCGGCTTCACCTTGGCGTTGTCGTTCACGGCGGCGGGCGAGCGGCGCTTCTCCAAGGCAGGGTTCGAGCAATGAGGCGTGCTCGCTGGCAGCTGCTGTCGCTCGCTACCTTGGCGCTCGCAGCCTGTGATGGTCGCGAGGTGTCGGTGTTCGAGCTGCCTGCTCACGTCGGCGGCGCGGCAGGCTCGAGCGGAAGCGTCGGTAGCGCCGGTAAGGACGTCGCGAGCGCTGGCAGCAGCGCCGGCACGGACGCCGTGACGGCAGGCAGTGGCAACGGCGGTGCTACGGGTGGGGGTGGCCGCGCCCCGAATCCAGAAGGCGGCAGCGCTGGTTCCGCCATCAATACCGCCGGCGCGCCGCCGAGCGGTGGCGGAGACAGCTGCGGCGAGCAGACTGACTGCATGCCGGGTTGGATCTGCGAAAAGCAAGGCTGTGACGCGCCAACCGGTGTGTGCGTTCCCTGGCCGCCCGCTTGCTTCCCCAACTACAACCCCGTTTGCGGCTGCGACGGCGTCACCTATTGGAACGACTGCCTGCGGCTGCGCTCTGGCGCTCGCCTGGCCGGCCCCGACATCTGCCGCGCCGGTGCCTGCACCTGCGAGGTCGGCGCCGACTGCAACGTGCCCTACGCCTCGTGCAGTCATTTGCTGCCGCCGGGTGAGATGATGTGCGGCCACGGCGAGGGCGCGTGCTGGGTGCTACCTCCGCAGTGTCCGCCACCGCCCCAGGGCGCCAAGCTGTGGCGCGAATGCAAGCCACCCGAGGTCGGCGGTATGGGCGGCTGCCTCGACATGTGCGCGGCGATCGCGACCGAGCACTCGTACGCCGAGCTACACCGCGGCGACGTGTGTCAGTAACGTGGGTCGCCGTTCGCTGCGTGCGTCTCGGTGGGGCTGCCGAAATGCAGCCCGAAATGCAGAAGCTTTCGTGGCGGTAGTGGGCCGCTTCGAGTGAGCAAGACGCTCGGAGGCCCTTCCTCAGTGCGAAGCGAAGTCGCATTCACGACACGCTTTCCTCAATCATTTCAAGGGCCGCATTGGGCGCCCTGACGCTATCGTATCTGCGACTACTCGCGTGCCCAGCTTGCGGAATCGGACTCGTTCTTGTCGGGGCCAGCCATGCGCTGACGAGCAGCGGCGCAGGTACCGCGACGTGCCTCAAGGACGTCGACATCGCGGCGTGGTGATACCCGCAAGCCGCTTTCCGTGCTCGCGCGCGAAGGGTGCTCGCGCGCGAAGGGTGCTCGCGCGCGAAGGGTGCTCGCGCGCGAAGGGT
>DATAKF010000196.1:0-3729 GCA_036261775.1 Polyangiaceae bacterium
CGGCAGTGACGATGTGCTCGTCCCACGCTTCGAAGGCGCCGTCGTCGAGCAGCAGCGTCTTCCACTCCGCTACGGTCATGCGGTGGTGGTGGCTACAGGCGGGACAGACGTGGAAGCGCGCTGCAAACTCGGGAGCGGTCAGCACGTGGCCGCAGCCAGCGCACTTCTTGAAAAGACCGCGGCCAACGGAGCGCTTCTCCGCACTATCAGTTTGGGTTGGGTTGCGTTCGGGCAGTGCCACTGGAAACCGTGACTCTAGCAAAGATCGGCGGAGACTCGATCAAGCTGCGTCGCAGCGCAAGCAGCAGGGCCGCATTTTGCCGAATTCGTCTCACGCTGCGGCGCGTTGAACGGCGTCACCGCGGCCGCAACTGGGCCAACGCCGCCAGGCCGGGGGGTCGGCTCCGCAATTGCTTGAGGGTTGGGGATCCTTCGAGCCAACATCGGCGCCATGAGTCAGCCGACGCCGCCCGAGCTCCGCGCCCCGCTCATCGGCCGCGACGCCGAGCTTGCGGTGCTGCGGCGCGCAGCCCAGAGCGCGCTCGAAAAGAGAGAGGTGCGCGCAGTAACCCTGGTGGGTGGTCCCGGCATCGGCAAGGCGCGCATCGTCGAGGAGTTCGCGAGCGCGTTCCTCGCGGAGACGCCGGGGGCGTTCCGAGTCTTCCAGGCGCGGGTGCGGCCGCCGGCGTTGAGCCACGGCTTGATCGAGCGACTGCTGCGCGCCCGCTTCGGCGTCCAAGACGGCGAAGATCGCGACACCTCGGTCGAGCGGGTGCGCAACGAGGTTTCGACGGTCTTGGACGATCGGCGCGTCGGCGACGTGTGTTTTCTGCTCGGGTCGCTGATGGGGGTGGCGTTTCCGGAGACCCCGCTGACGCGCGTGCTCGCGCAAGACGCCGTGCAGGCGCGCATGCTGCGGCGCTCGGTCGTACGCAGCTTTTTCGAGGCCGATGCGGCACGGAAGCCGCTGTGCGTGGTGCTCGAAGATCTGCACGCTTCTGACGGCGACTCGCTCGAGCTGATCGGGCATTTGCTGGAGCACGGCCGTGGACCGCTGCTGCTCGTTTGCCTAACGCGCGCGGAGCTGCTCAGCCGTTACGAAGGCTTCCGGGACTTGGGCGGAGTCCGCCACGACGTGCTCGAGCTGGGGCCGGTTTCGGCCGAAAGCGCCACGCGCATCCTCAAAGAGCTGCTCGCGCCCTGCGACGGCGGCGCTCCGCAGCAGCTGGTCGACGCAGCGCTCGGCATGTCGGGCGGCACGCCCGGCTTGATGGAGGCCATGGTGCGCGTGTTCTTCGAATCCGGCGTGCTCGCCGAAGCCACGAACGGCAGCCCGACGCCGTGGCGCGTCGATCTCGATCGGCTGCAGAGCGCGCGCTTGCCGCTCACGGTCGACGACGCCGTGCTGGCGCGGCTCTCTTCTTTGGCCGTGCAGGAGCGGCGCGTGCTGGAGCACGCCGCGGCCGTGGGTAGCGTTTTTTGGCTGGGAGCGCTGGTAGCGCTTGGCCGCCTCGACGCCAAAGCGCCCGAATATTGGACGGACTCGCCGGCCGAGGACGTGACGCGCATTCGCCGGCTGCTCGCCGGCTTGGTCGAGCGCGACTACCTGCTGCGGCTGCCGGACTCGGCGTTCTCGGACGACGAAGAGTACATCTTCAAGCACAACCGCGAGCGCGAGAAGATCGCGGAGCTTACCACGAGCGGCGCTCTCCGGCGTTACCACCAAACCATCGCCGACTTCTTGTCGCAGAAGGACGCTGTCCGAAGCCAAGAAGAGTACCTGGCCGTCTTGGCGCGGCACCTGGAGCACGCCGGCAGCCAGACGCGCGCGGCGTTTACGTACCTGGAGGCGGGCAACGTCGCGCGTGAGCACTTTGCTGCGAAAAAGGCCCACGAATACTACCAGAAGGGCCTCTCACTGCTCGGCAGTGACGACGCTCGGCGGCGCATCGACGCGTTGCACAACATGGGCGACGTGCTGCTCTTGCTCGGCCGCACCGACGAAGCACTGGCTGCGTTTCGCGAGATGCTCGAGCTGTCGTTCCGGCTCGCGCTCCACGGCAAAGGCGGCGCCGCGCACAACCGCATGGGCCGCGTGCACCGCGACACGGGCTCGCTGGCGCTCGCGCAAGAGCACCTCGAAACGTCGCTCACGCTCTTCGAGCGCGCTGGTGACACGCGCGGCATCGCTTCGTGCCACGACGACATCGGCAAGCTTTTGTGGATGCGCGGCGAGTACGAAATGGCGCTAGAAGAGCTGCGCCGCGGCCTCGACATGCGCAAAGCGCTGGGCGATGGCCGCTCCATCGCGCTCAGCCTCAACAACATCGGACTGGTTTGGCGTGATCACGGACAAGAAGCCCAAGCGCGTGAGGCCTTGGAGGCGGCGCTCAAGATCCGTCGCGAGTTGTCGGATCCGCTCGGCATCGTCGAGAGCTTGAACGACTTGGGGCAGCTTGCGCTCGACCAAGGCGAGCACCCCAAGGCGCTCGATCTACTGGAAGAAGCGCAGGTGCTGGCGCAAGACTTGGGCGACAGCAACCGCATCGCGGTCGTGCTCGCCAACATCGGCGAGGCGCATTTGCGCACCCACGACACCGACCGCGCTATCGAGGTGCTGCTGCGAGCCGAGCAACTTTGCGACGATTTGGGCGACAAATTGCACTTGGCCGACGTCAAACGCGCGCTCGCCAAAGCCTACCTGGAGCGCGGCGACTTGAAGGCCGCCCGCGATTGCATCAAGCGGTCCGTCGATCTGTTCGGCCAAGTGCGCAGCAAGCCGCACCTCGCCGTCGCTCTCCGCACCCTGGGAGAAGTCACGGGCGCCGGCGCCTGGGGCGATGGTCACGAAGTCAAAGCCGTCGACTACTTCATGCGCTCCATCGCGATCTGCAAAGAGATCGGCAACGAGCTCGAGGTCGCCAAGAGCTACCGCGCCTTCTCGGGCTACGTCTCCGCCTCGACGCACTACCAGAGCATCCCGGAGATCCAGCGAGAGGCCCAAAAACTCTCGGAAATGGCCGACGAAATCTTCGAGCGCCACCGCATCCGCGTCACTGGCTCGAGCTCGATCAACACCAATCCCCAATGACCGAAAAACTCAGGCTCCGCCGCACAGGCACCGTGCAGGTTCCGCTCCCCGCCTACCAAACGCCCGGCTCTGCTGGCCTCGACCTGTGCGCCGCCCTGCCCGAAGCCGTCCAAATCCAGCCCGGCGAACGCCGCCTGATCCCCACCGGCTTGATCTTCGAAATCCCCGAAGGCCACGAGGGCCAAGTGCGCCCCCGCTCGGGCCTCGCCCTCAAACACGGCATCAGTATCGTCAACTCGCCCGGCACCATCGACTCCGATTTTCGCGGCGAAGTCGGCATCGTCCTGATCAACCACGGCAGCGCCCCCTACGTCGTCGAGCCCCTGTCGCGCATCGCCCAGATCGTGATCGCCCGCGTGGAACAGGTCGAAATCATCGAAGCCGAGTCACTGACGGAAACCTCTCGCGGCGCCGGCGGCTACGGCAGCACCGGCCACCAATAGACGGCCCCGACAGGGTCGGTTCCCCGACGGACTGGTTCCCCGACGGACTGGTTTCCCGACGGACTGACTGGTTTCCCGACGGACTGACTGGTTTCCCGACGGGCTGTTCCCCGATGGGCTGTTCCCCCGACGGGCTGTTCCCCGATGGGCTGTTCCCCCGACGGGCTGTTCCCCCGACGGGCTGTTCCCCCGACG
>DATAKF010000364.1:0-39362 GCA_036261775.1 Polyangiaceae bacterium
ATGGTCTGGCCCCACAGGACCAGGCTGGCGGAGAACAAGATGTCTTCGGACGACGACTCTTCGTTGTTGCCGTCGTCGAACTGCGCGGGGCCGTTCGCCCAAGAATGCCCAGCGTAGGCGTCCATGTGGCGCAGGAACGGAAAGCGCTCGTCGTCGTGCTTCCAGTTGGCGGCGTCGCGCACCAGCATCTCGATCATGGGCGCATATTTCTTGGCCCAGGGCGGATCGAAGCGCGCGATCGCAGCGGCTGCCGCGATGAAATAGCCGTAGTGAAAGTGGTGGTCGTTCAGCTGCTCGGCGGAGCCGTAGCTGGCGGGCAGGGCGATCAAGCTGTGCCACGTCTCGTCGTAGTACATGCGGCGCGGCTCGCTGCCGTCGAACCAGTCACCGAGCTCGTTCTCGAGCGCGGTGATCATGCGCTTCTTCTCGTCTTCGCCGCCCAGTTGGTCGGCCAAGTACAGGTTGGTCGCGTTGCGACCCAGAGATTTGCCGGCCCAGTAGGCGTCGCGCTCCGGCCCGGGGCCGTAGCCGCGCGGGAACAGGTCGGGGGCGCCCGTGGCTTCACTCAGCTGACCGCCGAGATCGCTCAGGGTAAGTCCTGCCGCGTTGGGCAGCACCGGCAGCACGCCCGGGAACGTGTTGTGCGTCGTGAACTCGCTGCCCACGTGCAGCTTCATCTGCCCGCGCGGCGACGCGTAGGTGGGCTTCTCGAGCGAAGCTTTGGTGTGCAGCCACTGGTGGCGGTACAGCGCCAAAATCGGCGTGTCTTCCAGGCCCTTGCCCGATTCTTTGGCCTCGGTGGTAGCCGTGAACTTGGTCGACAGCTCGGCGGTGGCTTCGTCGTAGGTCCAGCTCACCTTGGTGTCGGTCACGAACGCGAAGGCGTGCGCGCGGAAGGTGGCAAACGTCGCCGGGTCGCCGTCGGGCAAGACCGCGACCGAGAAGTAGTCTTTGCCGCCCAAATCGGAGACGTAGCCGGCTTCCACCTTCTCCCAGCGGCTCTTGGTCGGCGCGAACACGCCGTAAAAGTGCTCGCCCAGCTTGAGCAGGAGCGCGTTGCCGTCGTCTTTGACGACGTCCATCATCACGCCGCGGGCGATGCCTACCAGCGCGCGCGCGCTGCCGGTGCGGGTCGCGTAAACGAACGGCAGGCCGTGACCAATGGTCGTGCGTAGCTCCGAGTCGTCGTTCTTCCACGACGCCGTGACCGCGAAGTCCGAGTAGCTGGCGACGCGCGTGTCCGGAAATTTCTCGCCCTCGAGGCCGAGCGTCAGGTCCTCGGCGTAGCGGTACATGTACTCGCGCGGGCGAATCGCCGGCTTGTCCGGGTAACCCACGCCAAGACCCGGCGCGCCGGCGCGCATCACCAGCGGGTGCGCGTACAGGTTCATGGAGTACGGGTTCGTCTCGTCGAACTGCCAGATCAGAGACGACCACCAAGTGTTGCTCTTGGGGTTGCCCTTGAAGTCACTCGTGACCTTCGGCTTGACCGATTTGCCCCGACGATCCGTCGCGATTGCGACGCCTTTAGGCGCTTGGTTCGAGACGTAGCCCGCGCCGACGGCCTCGGCCGTGCCCTTGGGCGGGCGCGGTGGCGTGCGCAGGTCGAGCTGCGAAGCGCCGCAGGCCGTGAGGGCTGCGAGCAGCAGCGTAAAAACGGCTCTCGGCTTCATCACAGATCTCCCCAGCCCATGCGCAGGTTGAACATGAACAGGTGCATGCCCTTGGGGTTGGCGCCATCGTTGATGTTGTAGAAGTTCTGATAGTTGTAGCCGGCCGTGAGCAAGAAGGCCGGGCCGAGCACGGGCGAAAACACGCGACCCCACATTTCCACGCCGCCACGGACGTTCTCGTAGTCTTTGCTCTCGGGCTTCAGACCAAAGTCGTGCGAGATGGGGAAAACCAGCATCAGCGAGTCGAAGCCCCAAGCGATGCCCGGAATGGCGTCGGGGTTGATCAGGCGGATCTGCGGGGTCAGGTTCGTGCGCAGGCCTTTGTAGGCCTGCGTCGGGTCAGTGAAGCGCTCGCCGGTATCGGCCGTGCTGAAGGTCTGCGAGCCCGTCGCGTACGTTCCTTGCAGCGTGATGTCGAAGATGCCCGAGCCTTCGAAGCGCGAGCCGAGGAACATGTCGCGCTTGGTAACGGTGCGGAAGCCGTACTGCTCGTCGTCTTGTACGACGCCCGCATAGAAGTACCAGCCGCGCGTCGGTGTGCGCAAAAAGCTCGGCTCACCGGCGGCCAAGCTGGGCAAGACCAGCGGTGAGTACAGGGCATACTCGAGCAGGGCCGAGCGAATGTGCCGGCTGCGTTGCTGCTCCGGCACCGGGCCCTTGCCCAGGGGCATGTCGAAGTACGTGTAGCCGAGCTCGGCGGTAATCTTGTCCGAGCCGACGAAGCGGGACAGCGCCAGCTTGCCCTCGTACAGGTTGAAGTCTTCGGCCTTCTTGGGCAAAAACTCGACCACGCCCGTGCGGTGCACGCGCTTGTAGCTCAGGCCCACCTTGGCGTCGAACAACGGGTACAGCGGCAGCACGCGCTCGTAGGCGCCGCCAATTTGGCGGACGTCTACGTCGTTCAAGCCGTTCTTGCTGCCGTCGAGCTCGTTGCACAGCGGCGCGAGGCCGCAGCCTGCCGGAAAGTAGAAGCTGGTGATCTGCGCTTGCTTGGCGTGCGACTGCTCGAACACGAAGTCGAGCGTGCCGATCGGGTTTTGGCGGTAGCGCAGCTTGGCGTCGAGGTGGTAACGCAGCGGGGCGCGCGGAATCTCGTACTTCTCGAAGCCGCGCAGGCCCTTGCCGTAGGGGTCCGGACGGGCCGCGCCGCCTGCCCGCACGTCGCTGTTGGCGAACTGCTGCTCGAGCGTGAAGACGCGTGCTTCGTTCCAGTCACCCTTGCGGTTGAAGTCGCGCGTGTCCTTGGACATGCTGGCGATGGCGCCGATGGAGAAGCTGGGCCGGTGCAGGGCGTTGGCCGATTGCGGGTATTGCTTGCCCGGAATCAGGTGGAGGCCATCCTGTTGGTACAGGACCATCAGCCGCTTCCTCGTCCACTCTTCGACGACGGCGTGGTACGCGCGGTACTTGCCGGAGGCGCGCAGCGCGTCCAGCTTCTTCAGTGAGGCGTAGTAGTGCTCTTCCGCCGTCTCGGTCACGGGCGAACGGGCGCCGCGGAACATGCTGTAGTGGTTGGCGAACCACAGCTCGTAGCCCGGCTCTTGCGGCGCGTTCTTGACGGCGATCTCGTAGTGCTTGGGAGCGTCGCCGTCGCCGGTGCGGCTCATCAGCATTGCGACCACGCAATGCTTCATGGCGTTGACGCTCTTGGGCTCGTCCTTGTTGTCGAGCTCCGGCAGACGCTTCTTGATCTCTTGGTTGATCTGGGAAATCGTGCGGTTGCCCGTGGCGGCTTCGTAGCGGCCCAAGCACTCGTACGGGTTCAGCTCTGGATCTTCGGCGTGCGCCGAGCGTGGCGCGGCGACGAGGCCGGCACCCAAGCTCAGCAAGGCCGCCAGCCCTTGAAAAAAGCGCTTCATTCGGGGTCCCAAACGATGTCGTCGAGGTAAATGACGGTCGGCGGCGACTGCGGAGTCGGAACGCCCGGCTGATAGTTCACGGTCCAACAGAACCCGCTGATCATGTGAAACGGCTCGTTCGGAATGACCGTGGTCAGGTCAATCTCGACGTCTTGCCACTCGGGCGTGAGGTAGGCGTTCTTGATCGCTTGCGCGTGGCCGATGGTCTCGTCGCTGTAGGGTTGCGGATCCGCGGGGTTGCTCCCGATACCGCCGACCAGGAACGTGACGCGCGGTGTCTCGCGGGTCTCGGGGTTCGAAGGGTCGGGGCGGAGCTCCGCGGCGGCCTTGAAGCGCACACGCTTGTACGGCGGGATCAGCAGGCGACCCGGGCGCGTGCCCCAGTCGTTGCTCGGGTACACCCAGTACACGCCTGCCCACATATCGGCGCCGAAGCGCAGGTCGGGCTGGTACGTGTAGCGGTAGCAAGAGCCGCCGGCGCCGGGCGGGCGCGCCTTGCAGTTCTCGTCGATGTCGGCGGTGATGAAGCCGGGGTTCTCGCCGTCACCCATGTGACCACTCGGTGAGAACTCGTCCGAGACGTAGAAGCGGCCCTTGAGCGGGCCCACCTCGACGCCTTCAGTGCCAGTGCCAGGGCCACAGGCCACACAGCCGAGGAGACACGCGGTAGCGGCGATCAATAGGCGTTGCGACACGGGCGGATGAACACGAACTTGTCCTACGTGTACCTTTTTGATCACGGATTCGCCCTGGGTAGAATTGGCCAGAATTAGGTAGGCGGACAGCTCGTTCTAAGGGGCAATCCGCGCGAGAACCTTCGCGCAAGGCCCGCACTAGCCGCAGCAACCTCTGGGCCTACTCGGGAGCCGCTTGCTAGTCAAATGGCGCCCCAGAGGCGGTTGGGAGGAGCTAGTCCGTTTGGCAGCAGCCGCTACTGCTTCACGCGAATCTCGTCGATGCTCCACCATTTGCTCTTGCCTTGAGTCAGCGTGAAGCGGACGTAGCGTGCTACTTGCGGCTTCGTAAACGAGATGATCGTCGTGCCGGTTTTCGTAGCTAAATTCGACTTGGCTGGCGCGCCGCTGTAGGTGCCATCGCTCGACAGCTCGACATCGATACCGTCGGGAAAGTCGTCCGCCTGACGGATGCAGTCGATTTCGATACTGAAAAATACCTGTTCGGTCTGCATGTCGAACTCGAACCACATTGCCGGAGCCTGCTGCGCGCCGGTCGTCCAATAGCTGTTGGTGTCCCCGTCAAGCGCTTCCGCGTAGGTCGAGTTCGTCGCTTTGTGCGAAGCGCGGGCCGTCCACTTGAGCCGTGACAGCAACTGGCCAGTCGCGGTCTCCGGCAAGCAGCGTTCGTCGATGCAGCTCGAGTCGGCGCAGTCGTCGGCGCTGCTGCACGCATCGAGCACCACACATTTGGTGGAGCAGCTGCCCCCGCAGTCCTTCGTCGGCTCGTCGCCGTTCATCACTCCGTCGTTGCAAGTGGGCGCAGCGCAGCGTTGCGTTTTGGGACACACACCGCTCTGGCAATCCGCGCCAATCTTGCAGCGCTGATCATCGGTGCACTTCACCGCGCAGCTACCGCCACAGTCTCGATCGGTCTCGTCCTGATTCCAGATCTCGTCGTCGCAAGCCGCTGGCTGGCATTCACCCTTGGTACAAGCGACGCCGTCGCAATCCCGCGCCTCGACGCAAATCTGGCCGACGCCGCAGGGCACGCAGCTGTCGCCGCCGCAATCCAGGTCGGTCTCGGAGCCGTTGTGCAGACCGTCTTTGCAGGTCGGTGCGCGACACAGCCCGCTCGCGCACTGTCCGCCGTCGCAATCCGCGGTGGCGCTGCAGCGCTGGCCTACCGTGCAGCGGTCGCAGCCGTGCTCGCCGCCGCAATCTCGATCGCTCTCGTCTGAGTTTTGGAGCTCGTCAGTGCAGCTGGGCGCTTGGCAAATCTTGTCGACGCAAGCCCCGCCGTCGCAGTCCTCGTTGCCGCTGCAGCCTTGCCCGGCGGGGCAGGTTTTGCTGCACGCCAGCATGCCGCAGTCGATGCCTGTCTCGTCGCCGTTCCGTTCGCCGTCCCTGCAGTTGGGCATGGACGAGACCGACCCGGTGCCGGCGCTGCCTCCAGCGCCAGCCTTGGGCGCGTCATAGTCGGGAAATGAGCAGGCCGAGAGCCAGACAAGGCTGAGGAGCACGGCGGCCAGCTTCATGCGAACTGTGAAGCATACTGGCCACGGGGCATTTCGCCAACGTGCACGCATCCAGTGTCAGCGCTCGAGCGCTCCGGTGAATGAACGCTTGTTGACCGCGCGCGCTGTCGCGTGTGTGAGCGCGCTATCGCCTACGTGAGCGCGCTATCGCGTACGTGGGCGCACGCGCTCTCACGTTGACCTACGTTGCACCCTGGGCGGCTTACTCGCCGATGCGGCAAGCGCTGCGCAGGCGAGGGGCCAGCGGCGAATGCGGCGAACGACTGAGGAAACGCTCGGCTGCGGCCGCGCTACCGCCCGCGCCCACCTGGCAGTTGGCGATGGCGCGCAGACCTTCACGCTCGTGAGCTAGCGACGCCTTCGGATGCTCGGCTTGGTGTTGTGCCAAAAGCGCCAAGGCTTCGCTGGCACGGCCAGCGCGTAGCGCCGAGTCGGCGCCGCGAATCAGCTTCATTTCGGCCTCGAGATCAGCCGCGCTGGGCTCGGTCTTTTCCGCCGGCTCGGGGCGCGCGTTGCGAGCCGTCGAGCGCGGGGCCTTGACCACCGGCGCGTCTTCTTCGAGCTTCACGTCTTCGGGAGAGACGATGGCGGGCGCGGGAGCCGCGGCCGGCGCCGGCGTCACCGGGCGTTGCGCGGGAGGCTTCGCTTTGACCGGAGCTGGAGCGTTGAGCGTGACCTCACGGTTGTGATTCGCGTAGCTCCAGCTCGCCGCGACGCCGCCGGCCGTGATGGCCAGCGCTGCCGTCAGCTTTGCTGCAATCGACATTACCGAAGCTGCTTTGGCTTGGGTCGAGCCAGCCGTCACGACTGCAGCCGTCAGGCCAATCGCCCCCACGCGAGTCAAGACCGCACGCCGCACGCGCGCCGCATCATCGGGGCTCGGATCATCGTAAGTGTCAGCCGCTTGCAACAGCGAGCGGGCTCCCGGGCTCAAGTCATCCATCACGAGCCTCCCTCCGAAGCGCGCGCTGCTTCAGCGCCCGCTCGAATTCCTTCCGTGCGGCCCGCAGCCGCGAATAAACCGTATTTACGTTGGTGTCGGTGGCCTCGGCGATTTCGGGCACGCTCATGCCCTCGATCTCGGCCAGCACGAACACGGCGGCTTTGCTCTCGTCGAGCTTCTCGAGCAGCTCGTGCAAAATGCGACCTGCCTCGCTGCGGCTAGCCAGCTCCAGCGGATCGGCCCCGGCGTCGACGACCACGTCCGGATCACCCACGACCGAGGACGTGGCGTGGCCCGCACCCTTGCGGCGCCGCGTACGGCGGTAGTTGTTGACCACGCGCATCAAGATGCCGAACACCCAAGTCTTTAATGCGCACCGGCCCTCGAATTGGTCGAGCCGGCGGTAAACAGTCACAAAAACTTCCTGGACGACGTCGTCCACGGCGCTTTCGACGACGCCGAGCCGGCGCGCGGTGCGCCAAACTGAAGGGAAGGTTTCTGCGTACACTTGGTCAAACGTTGGGCGGACGAAGTCTGGACGAGGCAAAACCCGAGAGTTTAGCTCTACGGCGGACTCAGGAGGACTGTCGTCCTTAGAGGCTGCGAACAGGGCAAGTCTGGCGGTCAACAGCTCGGTTAAGCGGCTTTATTTTGGGCCGCGCCTCACTTGTTTTGTTGGTGTCCGGGTTTTGGGGCGCCCATCTTGGATTTCAGCTTTGCTGGGAGTTTGGTCCGGGAGTGGATGTGTGCTTGGCTAAGTGTTTGGATTGATGGATGAAATCTGAAGGCCCTTGGGCCGAGTCAACCGGTTTTGAAACGCTTTGCCCATGAGCTGGAGAAAAAAGGTCTCGGACCTCGTGGCCGCGCTTCCTCCGTGAATGGAAACGGAGGTTTACGAGCTTCGGCACGGCAGCTCTGGTCTGGGTTCCGGGCACCTGACTGCTGAACGGCAGGTGCTGCGCAACCGTGAGCGCGCGTCTCAGGTTGGGCCGTTCAAGGACGCGGCCCCTTGTATGAGGAGACCTCGACCCAGTCGAACTCCGCTGTGAGCGGTAATTGATTCGGATCGAAGTCGCCGAGCCAGCTCGCGCCGGACGGGTAAGCGCTCAGGACCAGGCGTTGGTACTGCTCGAGCTCAGTGACGCTAGCGCCGTCGATCACGAGCCGTGTTCGACCGTCGAACACGAAGCGGACTTCAGTGGGCGTCCAATCGTAGCCGAACACATGAAAACCAGCGGAAGGATCGCTGGGCGCGTCTTGTGTGTCGGTGCCGCTGGGAGCGCTGGGCACGTTTACGCTGTAGCGGAACTGGTGAGCCGTCTCGCCCTCTGGAATGCCAGTCTCGAACACGATTTGATTGTCGACCTGTGGCGCCGTGCTGTCGGAGAAGCGGTCGTAAAAGCCCCAGAACGCCGACACCACGCCGCCACCCGCCGCGAGGCGCGCGCGCGTGCGAAAGCGACCGTACAGGAAGGTATCGCGCGTCCGCACTTCGGCAGCCGAGTACGGCTTGGGGACCTCGTTCGGCAGCGGGGTCGCCGGCGCAGCATCAGCCGTGATGGAAAGCACCAAGAGCCCGCCTTCGATTTTTGCGTTTGCAGTAGAAAACCAGGCAAGGTTCGGCTCGAACGTGTGCGTGGCAAGGGCCCAGTAGTCGAGGTCGAGCGCGCTACCGTCGAAGTCGTCCCGACGCTCGAGAGTGAAGTCGTCGACGCCGATGATCAGGTCTTCTTTCGAGCCGCATCCAGCAGCGGCGCTCGCCGCGAGCACGCCAAGCACGCCGCTAGCGCTGCGCGCAGCGCGCGCGAGACGCCGAATCAGCGGCCGGACCTTCACTTCTTGTAGCGTGTCCAGCGGGTGCCCCGCAGATCTCAGAAAAATACCTCCGCACGCTCATGGTGAGGCGTCGCCCACTCCTTCGAGCGATCCGACGACAACGGATCAAGGGACTTCCGTTCGGACACCAGGGGGTGCGAGGATCCGTTCCCTGTTTAGGTGCTTGCTAGCCACGCTCGGGACGCTTTGGGTCCTGGTAGCAACCGCGAGTACCGCGGTTGCCGCTGAGGCGCAGCCATTTACGCTCAGTTGGCAAGCGCCCGAAGGCTGCCCCAGTCAGGCGCAGGTCCAAGAAGAGATCACGTCTGCTTTGTCGCACCTGCCCGGGCACGGCGCCGTTGACGTGCTGGCCGAGGTCACGCTGCGCGAAAACGAGCCGGGGTTCCAGCTGCGCGTGCGCGTCAGCCACGAGGGGCAAAGCGGCGAGCGCGTGCTGCCGATCGACGACTGCGACGACGCTTCGCGAGCCGCCGCGCTGCTGGTAGCGCTGTCGGTCGGCACTCCCCGGCAACCGGAGCCACCCCAAGAACCCCCGAAGCCTCCCAAGAAGCCGCCGCCGCCACCGCCGCCACCGCCGCCGTCGCTCTACTGGTCGGTCGGCGCGGGCCCGCACCTGGCCATGGGCATGGCGCCCGAGGTCAGCGCGGGCGTCGGGCTGTCTCTGGCCTACAGTCGTTCGTTTTGGCGCTTGTCGGCGCGTGGCGCCGGTTATGCGGCGTCGCACCACAACGTGCCCGGCACGGACGTGGGCGGGTCGTTCTCGCTGATGACGGCTGGCGGCTTTGCTTGCGCGGGCTATCCAGGTGCGCCGTTCACGTTCTACGGCTGCATCGGCGGCCGCTTCGATCACTTGAAGGGTACCGGCACGGGCATCGAAACGACATACAGCGCGAGCACGCAGATCGGCTCGCTCGCGGCTGGCTTGACTCTGGAGTGGAGCCTCACGCGGCGCTTTCGTCTGCGCACGGAGGTCGAAGCTGGCTATCCGCTGGGCGAAGGGCGTTTCCGCATCAAGCACGACCCCGTCTTGGTGCACGAGGTCGACAGCTTGCGCGGAGAAGCGGCGCTCGAGCTAGCCGTCGCGTTCTAACGCTCGCTCACTTGCAGGCGACGTTGACTTCGTGGAGCGACCACCAAGCGGTCTCGCCAGCGGCGACCATGCCGGTTTGGCGGATGGTCAGGTACTGGCCGGCTTTCGCCTGCGCGAGGGGAATCACGATCGTGCCGGTCACGCCGTCGGCTTCTTTCAAAATGGGCGCGGCGAAGTCTTGCGACGTGTTCGACATGCGCACCTCGTAGTGGCGGAAGAAGTCGCCGTTGTTGGTGTGCAGCGTGATCTCGTTCACTGTCACGATGGCGCCGAAGTCGATCTGCAGCCACTCGCCGCCGACTTGCTTCGTGCCGGTGGCCCAGCGCGTGCCGTTGTCGCCGTCGAGGACTTTGGGCGGCAGGTAAGCCGGATCCGAAGCGCTTGCCGTCGCGGTCCAGGTGCCCTTGGCCGGAAGGGTCGTGCCGGCGCACATGGCGTTGCCGCCACCGCCCGCGCCTGCCGTTCCGCCTGTGCCTCCGCTGGCTTTGCCACCTGCTCCCCCGCTCGCCTTGCCGCCCGCACCAGCGCTAGCGCCGCCAGTGCCACCGCTCGCGGTGCCTGCTGCGCCGCCCGTTGCGGTGCCGGCCGTACCGGTACCTGCGGTGCCAAAGCTACCCGCGAACGAAGAAGTGCCGCTGAACGTGAACGAGCCGCCGGTGCCAGTGCCCGAAGTGGCGCTGCCACCTTCGGAGCTCCCGGCCGTGCCCACGGCGCTGCCACCCGTGCCGGTGCCGGCGGTTGGCTCGGCAGAGCCGGCGGTGCCGTCGTTGCCGGCACTCCCGAGCCCGAGCGGGTTGGGGGATTCGGTCTCACCGGTCGCGCAAGCGATCAGCACGACACCCAGCAGCGGGCACACCTGGGTCCACTTCTTCATGGATCTCGACTTTCGATGTCCGCGAGCAGGCGCGGCCGTGAGGCTATTGTCCGAAATAGGCGCCGCCGTTCACGTGAATTACCTCGCCGTTGACGAAGCTGGCGGCCGGTGAAGCCAAAAACGCGACGGCGCCCGCGACCTCTTCGCTGCGACCAGCGCGAGCCATCGGAATTCCTGCGATTTGGGCCTTGAAAGCTTCCGGTGCGGTGAAGACCGCGTGGAAGTTGTTGTCGATCAAGCCCGGAGCCACGCTGTTCACGTTGATGCCCTGGCTTGCGAATTCCTTCGTCAACGTGCGCGTCAGGTTGCCGACCGCTGCCTTGGCGGGGCCATAGTGGGGTGTTGTAGGTCCACCACCGTTGTGGCCGGCGAGTGAAGAGATGTTGATCACGCGCCCGGCGCCTTGCTTCACCATGTGCGGAATCACCGCTTGGCAAACCAGCACGACACTGGTGAAGTTGAGGCGCATCACTTGATCGAGTAGCTCTTCGGTGAGCTCGCCCAATTTGGCGCGCTTGACGAGGCCGCCCGCGTTGTTGACCAAAATGTCGATGCGCCCGTTGCCGAACGCCAGGGCTTCCTGCGTGAGCCGCTCGACGTCTGCCTTCTTGGTGACGTCGGCGCGCACGATGATGGCGCGACGACCCAGCGCTTTGACGGCGCTCGCCGTCTCGGCCGCAGCCGCTTCGCTACCCTGATAGTTGATGACGACGTCGGCGCCTTGGCCCGCCAGCGCCAAGCTCACGGCGCGACCAATGTCGCGGCCACCGCCGGTAACGAGCGCAATTTTTCCGGAAATGTCGAAGAGGGTGCTCATGGCGTGGCGGTTAGTCGCCACGCGCGGCGCTTTCCGTTTTGCGGATTTTTCCGCCATTTCGGTAGGTGGCTTTGGTGGCTTTTCGTGATCAGCCGCCCCCCGAGCGCACATCGTCAGGCGTGCCGTGTACGCTGAAGCTGCTGGCTCACTCCAGCGTGATTGCGAGCCTGTGTTTCGCTTGTTCCGAACCACCCAGCGCCGCGCCTGCTGCGGGCGGAGCCACCCCGCAAGCAGGGCAGAACAGCGGTGGTGCGGGAGTCGCGGGCTCTGTGACGACGGGTGGCGCTGCGGCGGGCGCGAGCGCGAGCGGCGGTAGCGCGTCTGGCGTGGCCGGTCTCACGGGCACGGCTGGCGCGAGCGCGGGCTCGGCGGGCAGCGCGAGCGGCGGCGGTGGCAGCGCGCCGTTCGAGGGCGGCGCGGTCGCGGCCGTGAGCCTCACTTACGACGACGGCCTCGATCCGCACTTGGCGATCGTGCAGCCCGCGCTGGAAGCCGCGAACCTGCGCGGCACCTTCTTCTTGTCGAACTTCGAAGGTGTGGTGCACGACTGGGCGTTGCCCAGCGTCGAGCAGCCGCTCGAGGCGCTCTTGCCGCGGCACCTGGCGTGGCAGGCCGCCGGCCAAAAAGGCCACGAGCTGGCGAGCCACACCGTCAATCACCCGTGCAACGACCCCAACAAGGCGCCCAATTACAAGCTGACCAACTACACGCAAGCGCGCATGGCGGCCGAGCTGGACGAGAGCGTGGCGCGGCTCGGTCGGCTCGGCGCAAAAGCCCCGATCACGTTTGCGTACCCTTGCGCCAGCGACAAGGCCGGCATCGGGCCAACGGGCGAAGACTACTCAGCGCTGGTGGCCGAGCGCTTCGCCGCGGCGCGAGTATCGGTCACAGGCATTGCAGATCCCAAGAGCGTCGAGCTACTCCGCGTGCCGCAGCGCGACACTGGTGGCAAGACCGGCGACGAGCTGAAGCAGATGGTGGACGAGGTCATCGCCGCCAAGGGCTGGCTCGTGCTGCTGTTCCACGGCGTTGGCACGGAGGCGAGCTGCAATGGCAGCCTGGTCTACGCGCCCGACAAGTGCATGATCAACTACCTGACCACCAGCACCGAAGCGCACGCAGCGCTGGTCGAGTACTTAGCCGCCAAAAAGGCCGAAGTCTGGACCGCGCCCTTCGGCACCGTCGCCGCACGCATCGCAGCCGCCCGCAAGTAGCTGAGCGGTTGGGAATCCGCAGGAAGGCGGGGAGGCGGGAAGGCGAGCAGAAAGCGCATTTTTCGTTCGGAAGACCGAACGAAAAATCGATTGCTCCCGAGGCCAGTCCACTAGGTGACCCCGGGGTGGGTCTGCAAGCCCAAGGCTGGCGATTCACCCACCCAAAAAAATCTCCCCGTCTCCCCGCCTCCCTGTTTTCTCGTGCTCGGGTTCGCTAGTTGACGGGGACGACGGCGGCGCCGCAGTCGCCGCAGAAGCGTGTCTCACTCGTGTATTGCGTGCCGCAGAGCGGACAAATGGTGCGCGTGATGAACATGGTTTGCAGGCGCGCGGGTGGCGAATACGCCGATGCAGGCACCAGCTCTTCGCCGTGCTCGGGGCAGGTGTTGGTGCCCGGGTTGAAGCCGCGCCCGCACACCGAGCACACCGAGCCGCCCGGACCCGCGCCGAGCGTGGCCTGAACGACCAAGCGGTTGCCGTCGTTCGGGCAGAACTCGGCTTCGGGCGGGAATTCTTCGCGGCACGTGGGGCAAGCCTTGGCCCCGCTGGCGCCGGCACCGCCGCCAGCGCTGGCAGCGACGGGCGAAGAGCTGCGCGGTCGCGACGGCGCGTCGAGCAGCGGCTCTTCGGACGGGCGACGGCTGCGTTTGACGAGCAGCAGGCCCAAGAGACCCAGCACCAGCGCGCACGCGCCAGCGATGCCGACGAACCAGCGCGTCTTGCCCGGCGCTTCGTCGCGCGCCACGACCTCGCGCGCGCCCATCGACTCCGAAGCGACGCGCAGCACGGCCGCTTCTTTCGACTCGCCGCTCTCGTCGAGCCCGCGCGCCTGGAGGAGCGCGTCGTAGCGTTCCTTGGCGGCAATCTCGACCTCCACGCGCACGGAGCGATCGCCGAGCGTGACCTCCAGCGTCGCCGACGACTCGCTCGCGCTGGGATTTGCGGTGACTTTGCCGGGCGCCGTGACGCTCAGCAGGCTGGCGCCAGCAATGACGCGCCAAGTGGGCGTTACCGGCAACGGGCAGCCGCGCGCGTCCACCACTGTCGTGCGAAATTCGAAGGACTCCCCAGGGCGCATCAGCTTGCGCGAAGGCCGCACCTCGAGCCGCTCCGGCAGGCCCGCCTCGCGGCAGTCGCTGGTCGGTCGCGGGGCGGGCTTGGCGGGTGCCGCACTGGCGCTGGGCGCGGCCGCGGCGGGCGCGGGATCTCCCAAGCGCGACACCAGCGTGTAGCTGCGCGTTCGGCGCACGCTGGCCGTGCAGTTTTGGCCTTCGATCACGAACTGGTACTGACCGGTCTCGTCGAAGTTGATGCGTGAGTCGGTCGCGCTGATGGTGGTGACCACCTTGGCTTGGCGCGGATCGCCCGCGGCGGTCTTGCACACGTTCTGGAACGAGCGCGCCGACCCGCTGTGGCTGATCCGTTGCATGCCGGGATAGCGCTCCCAGCATTCAGCCGTCGTGTAGTTGCGACCGGTGCCCGAGATAGCCAGCTCGTTGCCTGTTTGCGTGATGGTCACGCTGCCGCCGCCTTCGCCGCCGCCGCTGGGCGCGGGGCCGCAAGCCTTGCCCCAGTCGCCCAGCTGCCAGCTCACGACGAGCGGGCTCGCTGTCCAGCTGCCCGACAATGTCGGAACGTCTGCGCGGGCCCAGCTGCTCGAAAGACAGAAAGCGAGCGCAATCGCGGCGAGTAGAGCGAGTCGTGGAAATGGCCAGGGGCGCTGGAAAACACGCATGTGCAAGAGGACCGAGAGCCTACGTTGACACGCCAATTTTGGCGATGCTAGCGTGCGCAAACGCTGGATTTGCCAGCTTTTCCGCGGACTCCGCGAACACCTGACTGCCGGACACTATGGAGACCACCAGGATGCTGAAGGCGTTCGAACGCTGGGGCGCGAAGACTAGCCAAACGGCAATACTCCTTTCGATCCTGGGGTTGCCAACGCTGGCGCACGCCCAAGCGCAAGAGACGCGCGCGCCGGAAGGCAACGGTGACGGTCTCGACACGCACTTGTTCCGACCCGCGGTCGACTCCAAGGGCTTCTTCTCCGTCAACGGCTCCGACATCTTGGGCGCCGGCAACCTGAGCTTTGGCCTGGTGCTCGACTACGGCAAGAACCTCATGCGCACGCGCGCCGATCGCGTGCCGCGCGGTCAGGTGACGGACTCGCAAGGCAATATGGTCGAAGGCGAGTGTAAGGACGAGTCGTGCGTCGTGACCGCAGGTCAAGACGGCACGGGCGTTCCGGCGCTGGTCCCCAACTCGATCCAAGGCACCTTCGGCTTCAACTACGGCGTCGCGAACATGGGCGTCGTCGGCGTGTCGATCCCCGTCATTCTGATGACCGGTGACGCGGCGTACGGCATCGGCCCGACCGGTAACACGTACAACTCTGCCGAGCTGAACGCTCAAAAAATCTCGTCTCTGGCCTTGCACGGCAAGTTCCGCATCACCCGCGTCGATCGCATGATCGGCTTGGCGGCGGTGGTGCAAGCCGGCATCCCCATCGCCAGCGCCCCGCGTGACCTCGGCGCAGATCCCGGCTTTTGGTACTGGCCGCAGCTCGTGGCCGAAAACCAGTTCGGCTCGACGCGCGCGTTCCACGTCGGCTTGAACGTCGGTTACCGCGGCCACACCGGCAAAGACGCCAAGTTCGGTCGCGATCCCAACAACGCGCTCCAGCTCAAAGAGGGCGTGTTCGAGGGCTCCAACCTCGGCACCTTCAGCTTGGGCCTTTCGTACCGCGTGCTCGAAGCGCTCGACCTGGTTGCCGAAACCTACGGCACCTACCAGCTGGGGGGCAGCTCCGACAGCAAACAGAAGCTCTCCCAAGAGTTCGTGGGCGGCATCAAGCTGTTCGTCGAGCACAACAGCTACTTGATGATGGGCGGCGGTAGCCGCGCGTTCTCGACCGGCTTCGAAGCCGCGGACGTGCGCTTGATCCTCGGCTTCGTCTACGAGCCGTCCATCGGCGACCGCGACGGCGACGGCTACAAGGACGACCAGGACCAGTGTCCGGACGAGCCGGAGGACTTCGACGGATTCCAAGACGGCGACGGTTGCCCGGATCCAGACAACGACAACGACGGCATCTTGGACGTCGACGATCGCTGCCCGAACATCGCCGAAGATCGCGACGGCGATCACGACGAGGACGGCTGCCCCGAAGCCAATCGCGAAGGTGACCGCGACGGCGACGGCATCCCGGATTCCAAGGACAAATGCCCGGATGATCCGGAAGACAAGGACGGCTTCGAGGACCTCGACGGCTGCCCCGAGCTCGACAACGACAAGGACGGTATCCCGGACAAGCAGGACCAGTGTCCTGACGACGCCGAGGACAAGGACAAGTTCGAGGACGAGGACGGCTGCCCGGATCCGGACAACGACAAGGATCAAATCCCGGACGTGAAGGACAAGTGCCCGAACGACCCGGAGACCTACAACGCCTTCCAAGACGAAGACGGCTGCCCCGACAAGGGCAAGGTCATCATCGAAGGTAGCGACATCGTGATCTTGGACAAGGTGCAGTTCGAGACGAACACCGCCAAGATCTTGCCGCAATCCAACGAAATCCTCGACGCCGTGGCCTCGACCATGAAGGGTCACCCGGAGTTCTTGGTCATGGAGATCGCCGGCCACGCCGACGAGCGCTCCAACGACGAGCACAACCAGCGGCTGACCAAGGCGCGCGCGCAAGCCGTGATGGAAGCCATGATGAAGCGCGGCATCGCCGCCAAGCGCCTCGTCTCGCAAGGCTACGGCGAGTACTGCCCGCTCGACGCCGCCTCGAACCCCGCCGCCTGGGAAAAGAACCGGCGCGTGGAGTTCAAGGTCGTCAAGACCGAAGAAGGCAACACGGGCGTGGCGCGCGGCTGCGACGCCGCGCGGAGCAAGGGCGTCATTCCGCCCGTGGTTCCGTAAAGGGCTGCCCACCCCCAGGCGTGCTCGGCCTTCGGCCTGCGCGCGCCTGCCCCTCCCAAACGCGGGCTTCGCCCGCGTGGGAGGGGGAGTGACTGCCGACGATTTTCGGCAACTGTCGACCTTTGTGGTCGATGAGGGGGCTCGGTTGCAGTTGCAGTTGCAGTTGCAGTTGCAGTTGCAGTTGCAGTTGCAGTTGCAGTTGCGGGGACTGACGTTGCGGGATTAACGGGGTGCCATTTCACGTTCAAGAATTGAGTTTTCGGTTGATTGACGAGCTTCGCCCGCTGATCCCGCGCATTCGAGGCCGCGATCGAGCGCTTGCAGATCAGCTGATGCGGGCGGCGAGTGGCGTGGCGCTGAATGTCTCGGAAGGGCGCACGTCCGACCCCGGAAACCAAAGGGCTCGCTACTTTACGGCTGCGGGTAGCGCTGATGAGACGCGCGCCGCTCTTCGCGTCGCGGTGGGCTGGCGATACATTCGGTCGGCAGAGGCTGAGCAAGCCAGTCGGACGCTGGACAGCATCGTCGCCATCCTATGGAAGCTCACCCGGCGGTAGCGGTGTGCCCAGCGGTCGCGACCTCCGTACCTCGCGGGCGCTGCAATCGCTGGCGAAACTGCAACCGAAACCGAAACTGTCGCCGCAACCGCAACCGCAACTGCAACTGGAACCGCCACCGCAACCGAGACTACTGGCGGGGAGCAGCTCTTCCGCGATACCGCTTGGCGCGCCACCCTTTGCGGAGCGATACTGATGGCTCAACAGTAAGTGGGAGGTTCCGTGAAGGTCAGCATCCTGTGCCCGGCGTGCAGTGGGGCCATAGTCGTGGGCGACAAGTTCTGCGAGAAGTGCGGGGCCAAGGTGACGCAGGAGCAGGAGCAGGTGCTGCGGCAGCGGCTCGAGGCTTCCAGCGGTGACATGGCCGAGCACATGAAGCACGTGAACGGCGCGCGCTCGACCATCATGGTGCTTGCGGTCATGTTCGTGATCGGCGGGGTCATCATGTTTTTCCTCGCGCAGGGGCAGGCTGAGAAGGCTCTCGACAACTTGCGCGGGTTGGATGGCAGCATGATGTTTCCGGAGCCCGTTCAAGGGCAGACGGTGACGGTCGCCAAGCTGCGCGAGATGGTCGAGGCGGAGCCGCGTCAGTTGCTGGTGCTGAACATCTTCTTGTCGGCGCTGATGGTCGGCTTGTGGGTGTGGGCCAAGAAGAGCGTGCTGCCGGCCATGCTGGTAGCGCTGGCCGTCTTCGCCACCGTGCACGTCGCGAGTGCCATGGTCGATCCCAAGACCATCGCTCAGGGCATCTTCATCAAGATCTTTGCGACCGTGGCGTTGATCCGCGGGGTTCGGTCGGCGCTGGCCGCGCGCAAGCTCGAAGTCGAGCACCGTTCGGCAGCGTGAACGCGATCTGCAGCACCTGTCGCAGGCCCATCACGGCGGGCGCGCCGTTTTGTCGGAATTGCGGCGCGCCGCAGCTTCCATCGTCGCCCGAGTGCAGCGATGGACCCGTGCCCGCGATGGCGGCTCCGCCGCGACCGTTGCCGCTCGAGTCGGAGCCGCCGCCGTCCTTACCCGAAGGCGGCTGGCATGGCGTGCGGCGCTTGCTGGTGCTGTACGGGCTGTTGCTGGCCTGTAGCGCGCTGTTCGCGCTGTTGATCGGATTGAAAGCGGCTCCTGAATCGGAGCTGGATGCGTTCATCACCGCCGCCAGCGCAGCGCTCGTGACTGGGTTTGCGCTGCACGAATGGCGGCTGCTTTCGCCCCTGTTGGATCCGCGACGGCTGCGCTTGAGCGCTGCAATCCCGATCGCGATCGGGGTGGTCGTCACGGTGGCCGCCCTGCAAGGCTACTTCGCAGCGCTCGAAGCGCTGGACGTGCCGACCTTGCGCTCGTGGCCGATGTTCGAGAAAGCTGGTTGGCCGCTGTGGTCGGCGCTGCTGCTGGTCGCGGCCGCGCCGGGCATCTTCGAAGAGCTCGCGTTTCGGGGGCTCATCTACCAAGGGCTGCACCGCGTGATGAGCCGGCGCGACGCGCTGCTGGTGCAAGCCATGGCGTTCTCGGTTCTGCACCTGTCGCCTTGGATCTTCATCAGCCACTTCTTGATGGGACTGAGCCTGGGCCTATTGCGCGACGCCACACGCAGCCTGTACCCCGGCATGCTGGCCCACTTCTGCTGGAACGCTTGGATCATCCTGGGCGAAGCGGGCGCGGTTTGAGGCTAGGCGAGGCTGGCTGTTAGGAGCGAGCCCGAACTCATTCCGCGAGTGTGAGCAGCACCGAGATGCGTGAGCCCACCTTCACGCTGACGCTGGGGACGTTGATCAGCAATGCAGCGCCTTCGATCGTCACGCTCGCGGTGCTCAGGTTCACCGTGCTGTTGGGGCCAAAGCTGGCCGCCGTGATGGTTGGAGCACCGGTGAAGGCTAAGACATAGCCGTTGAAGGTGCCTGCAGCAGAGGACAGCGCCTCGTTGTACGTAATCTCGACTGACGATGGCAGAACATCGATGTTAGCCGCGATAGTGTGCAGGCCGGCGGCGGTACCCGAGATATCCGGCAGCTCCACGTCCTCGCCCACGTCGGCAGTTCTTGCCGCGCCGAGTCGATTGGTGTCGGTCGGAGGATACGCACAGCAATGACCGCTGTACTTGACGATCGAGCCGTAGAGACTCAGCGACCCTCCTCCAGCGCTGCCACCTCCAGCACCCGTATCGCCGGCAGCACCGCCACTTCCTCCCTCAGCGGCGCCACCCGCTTCACCGCCGCCCAAAGCTCCGCCCAAAGCGCCAGCAGCACCTCCGGACTCGGAACCGAAGCCAGCGGCACCGCCTACATCGGGATCAGCACCCATGCCGCCCGCGCCAGCCTCTGATGCGCCGGCCATTTCACCACCGACACCAACGTCGTCCGGGGCTTCGGTCTTCTTGTTGCATGCCTGTGTCAGCAGCGCGCCAGTTAGCGCGCATGCAATCCAAACTCTTAGGCGTGTCATCTGGCCTCCCTACAGGAGGGTGCGTCAAAGGGCGGTCCGAGCGCGAGGCGATCTCACCTGTTCACTCACGAATTGGGCAAGATCGTTCAAGCCGTCGCCGGGCACGAGCCTCACCCTGACGGGCTCCTAGAGCAGCCTCATGTCAGCTGACGCGCGACACCTTTTCGACGGTTTGCCAGGTTCGCGTGGTGATGCTGCGGCCGAAGGTCTTTTGTAGCAGGTTCATGAACGCTGGGCCGGAGTCGGACTCGCGGTAGTCGCCAAAGACCTCGCGACCTTTGGCAGACAAGATGCGCCCGCCCTTGATCTCGATGGGCAGGGCGAGAGCGCGTTCGGGCTTGGCGTCCAAGAAAGTGACCACGCGCTTGAAGTCGCGCTTGGCCTGAAAGCCAGCGTAGGGGGCGCTTTCGAGCAGTGTGATGAGGTCGTCGAGCGAGCGGATGAAGGTGACGAAGGCCTTGCCCAGGTGCTGCGTCATGGCGCGCGCGGCCTTCCGCTGGAGGGCGCTTTCGCTGGTGGCGCGAGCGCTGAACACGACGTTGCCGCTCGACAGGACGGTGCGCACGTCTTCGAAGCCGGCTAGCTCGAAGGCGCGCTTCAGCTCCGGCATCTTGGCGTTGAGCGGGCTGACTCCGCGTAGGAAGGCGACGTAGCGCTTCGAGCCTGCTCGGCCCGTTCCAGGCACCTTTGCCATCGCGTTAGCCGGCCGCTTTTTCAGCCAAAGCGCGCGACGTGCCACATCTTGCGGCCGCGGCGAATGAGCAGCACTTCGTCGTGGAGCAGCCAATCGCCGGTGATGCGTGTCTCGGCGCCGGGCGTGCGTCCGTTGATCAAGATGGCGCCATTGCCCAGAAACTCCCGGGCCTCACGCTTGCTCTTCACCACGCCGCCTTCGACGAGCAGATCGACGGCCAAGTAGCCTTCGCCCGCCAGCTTGTCGCGGGCCAGGCTGACCGAAGGCGCGGCGCCGAACAAGTCGCTGATGGCAGCTTGCGACAGCTCGGCCACGTTGCCCGAGAACAGCGCCTCGGTGGTCTTTTGCGCTTGCGCCAAGCCTTCGGGGCCGTGCAGAAGCTCGGTCATGTGCTGGGCGAGCGCTTTGTGGGCTACGCGGGCGCCCGGGTTGGCTTGGTGCTCGGCTTCCAGCTTCGAGATCTCTTCGTGGGAAAAGAACGTGTACGTGCGCAGGAACTTGGGCACGTCGGCGTCGTCGCTGTTCACCCAAAACTGGTAGAAGGCGTAGGGGGACGTGCGCTCGGGAGCGAGCCAAATGGCGCCGCTCTCGGTCTTGCCGAATTTGCCGCCATCGGCCTTGGTCACGAGCGGCGTGGTCAGGCCAAAGGCCTGCTTCTGCTGCGTCCGCCGGATCAAATCGACGCCGGCCACGATGTTGCCCCACTGATCGGAGCCGGACGACTGCACGGTAACCCCGTGGTGCTGCATCAAGTACGCAAAGTCGTAAGCTTGCAGCAGCATGTACGAAAACTCGGTGTAGCTGATGCCTTGGTCTCGGCTGTTCAGCCGCTCGCGCACGCTATCCTTCTGGATCATCATGTTGACCGAGAAGTGCTTGCCGATGTCGCGCAGCGCTTCGATGAAGCCGAGCTTGCCGAGCCACTCGTTGTTGTCCACGATGATGGCGGCGTTCGGCCCCGTGAAGTCGAGCAGTCGCTCGAAGCACACGCGGATGCCGGCTACGTTCTTGGCGACCTGCTCGGGCGTCAAAATCTGACGCTCGGCCTCTTTACCCGACGGATCGCCGATCATGCCGGTGCCGCCGCCCATCACCGCGTAGGGCGTGTGCCCGGCCAGCTGAAAGCGGCGCAGCAGGATGATCTGCACCAGATTGCCGATCGTCAGCGAGTCTTTGGTCGGGTCGAAACCGGCGTAAACCTTGCGAGGTGTGCGCAGGTGCTCGCGCAGGCCGTCGGCGTCTGTCTGCTGGTACAGCTGGCCGCGAAACTCGAGATCAGCGAGGAGGTCCATCGGGGGGCGGCACCTTAGCATCGGGCGGCAGCTTCGCATCGACCCAATGCAAGGGGCCGCGGGGCGCGCTGCGAGCGGGGGCCGCGCTGGGCGCCGAGTCACCCGTCGGCGCCGGCGCGGCGCCGGTCAAGACGAAGCCACTACTCGAAAGCGCCAACGGCTGGGCCGGGCTGGCCAGCGCGGGGCCATCGATACCGACGACCACGAACGGGCTGAGCAGCACAGCGCTTCCCGACTGCAGAAGCTCGGGCGTCTTGAGCACCCCGCGGGCTAGCCGCTGCTCCGCCTTGGCTGCGGCGTCGTAGCGGTACAGCTCGCTGTCGCGCCAGACCAGCGCCAACGCGCCGGCGGTGGCGAGGACACGCGAGCCTGTCGGTAGCGGGAGCAGCTCGCGCCGCTCCAGATCGAGCACGCCCGCCTCGCTGCCGGGATACAAGGGCACGAGGCGTACGCCCGTCAGCGAGTCGCGATCGATCGAGGTCTCGTACAGCTCGCGCTGCAGGTTTTTGGCGTAGCCGCTGCCGAAAAGCCACACCTCGCGCTTGCCACCCGGCGTCGGTGTCGACGCGCCTTTCTTCTTTTTCGGTGGCGGCGGTGCGCACGTTGCCAGCACCAAACCGCGGTCCGCGTCGGCGAAAAGCACGCGCGCGCCGCAGCTGGCGGGCGCCAGGGCCGTGCGCTTGCCGGCTTGGTCCAGCTGCAGGCTGCCGTCGGTCTCGCGCACGAGCAGGCTCGAGCCCAGCGTCGTGACCAGCTGCGGTACGTCGCGCAGCGTGCCGGTGTCCAGCGAAACCACGGCGCGGGTCAGGGCGTCGCCGCGGCCCTGGTAGCCGAAGCTGCGGAACCTGGGTAGGGCGCGCGCGTCGCAGGCGTTTTGGCGCGTGGTCTCTTCGGGCGTGGGCCAATCGAGCTTGCCGTTGTGGTTGGTGTCTTCGCGCAGCGCCTCGAGCTCGACGTAGCGCGCGTCGGCGCTCAGTCGCAGCCGAAACACCTCGCCAGCACCGGTCGCGATGACCCGCTCCACGCCGGTATCGAGCGCCCGCGCCACCACGCCCCGAGCCGTACCGCTCGAGCGCAAGTAAGCGAGGTAGCGGCCATTCGGATCGAAGCTGAACGCGCGGTGGTCGGCGTAGTCGGCACGCACGCGACGCCCGTCGGCGCCGAGCTCGCTCAAGTTGACGCGCGTTCCCGACACGGCGTCGACGAGCACCGCGGCACCGCCTTGCGAGACGACGAGGTAGCGACCGGTGGCGTCCTGAGCGAGCACGTCGTCGATCGCTTCACCGCTGCCGGAGCCGAGCACCAGCTTGGCGGCGCTCGGTTCGCCGTCGCACAGCGCAACCCAAGCGCCGCTCGCCGAGGTGGCCAGCAGCTTGACCGGTCCTGCGCTGCCGATGTCACCGAGCGAGGGCGGCGCCGTGAGTAGCGGCGGCGGTGCGGGTCGCGCTGCGTCGGTCGCCGGTGCGGCGGGGCCGACCGGTGCCGGCTTGGCAGGCGAGAATGGGGTTGTCGGCGGCGGCAAGGCGCTGAGGCTTGGCGCTTGCGGAAGGGGGGCAAGTGGCGCTTGCGCGACGCACGCCAGCAGGGTGAAAGCGGCGGCGCTCGCTCGCAGGCGAATCATCTCGATCGGAAAAGCCGCAAACCCCTCAGCCTTTGCTGAGTTTGCGCTCGGAGGGGGCGAGCGTTGCTCGCTCACTGTCGGGAGGCGCGCTGCGCGGCGCGACCGGTTGAACGTCGGACGTCCTCTCGGAAGCGCGGTCGGGACGGTCGGAAGGGCGATCGGACGTGCGCTCTATGGAGGGCTGCGTGCTGCGGTACGAGCCCGGCACCGGCGTGGTGCGCGGCACATACGGAGCGACCGAGCCCTTGTGGGACGACAAGATACGCTCGACCTCTTGGCTGAGGGAGGGCGGGCGGAACGAGTGAGTGGCCGGGCGCCGCGCGGACGTCGGTGGCGGCTCGCTATCGGTACGCGACGATTCGGCCCGCTGGTAGTGCACGGTCAACGTCGCGCGGTCAGCGACGATGTCCGAGGTCAGCTTCATGCCGCCGCCTTCGCGCGCCGAGCGTTCAGCCGCCGTGACGGCGCCGATGGCCAGGTGACGCAGCACGCGCGTGGCGCGCGGGCGGCCGATCACCCCGACCGTAAGGTTGAAGCCTAGGTCGATCCGCTTGAGCTCGAACAGCGTGGGGGTTTCGACGAAGGGATGGTCGAGGAAAGCCTGCAGGCGCGCCACCGTGCCGTGCAGATCCCCGTACTTGGCGACGCCGCCCTGACTGAGGGCGCGAGCTGCTAGCTCTTGGCCTATGGCTTCGAGCACGCGGCCGCTGCTGTCGCCCAGCAGACCGTCGATGAAGAGCAGCAGCTCCTCACCGTCATCCAAAAGGATGGTGTCGAGCGCGGCGCTGGCGCGCAGGCGATCCAGCGAGGCGTGGGGCAGCAAGCGCCGCGGTACTTTTTCAGCGAGAAGGGCGAGCGCAGTGGTGCCGTATTGGCGCTCTAGCGCCTCCAGCACTCCTCGCAAAAACCAGCTTCTCAGTCGGTGCGTCAAGCTCTTGGGCCCCTCAGTTTTACCCGTGTGTCAGAAGTTACTCCGGGTCGGTGCGGAGTGCGAGCAGTATGTGGGTGGAGCTGCGCTAACGTCCGGATCACATTCTCGTACGAAATCTCGAAAACGACGGGTGGAGGGGCCGTCCACCGTCCTAGCGGCTCGGTTGACGCAACGCGCTTTCGCGCACTGCGTCAGGCTAGATCGAGCGCCGCCAGGAGATCCGCAACCAAATCGCTGGTTTCCTCGATCCCGACGGACAAGCGTATCAAAGCGGGATTGATACCGATCTGGTCCAGCTGTTCGTCGGTCAGCTCGAAGAAGCTCATGATCGCGGGCTGGTCGATCAAGCTTTCGACTCCGCCGAGCGACGCCGCGATCTGCGGGAGCCGTGTCGCGTCGACCACGCGTGAAGCCGCCGCGCGTCCGCCGCGCACGACGAAGCTGACCACGCCGCCGCCCCCGCGCATTTGCGTGGAGGCGATCGGGTACGACGGGTGGCTCTCGAGCAGCGGGTAGTGGACGCTCTCGACCTTGGGGTGCTGCTCCAGCGCCTTCGCCAACGCCAGCGCAGTCTGGTTGTGCCGTTCGACCCGCAGCGCCAGCGTCTTCATGCCGCGCATGATCAAGAACGCCGCGTGTGGATCCAGCACGGAGCCGACGATGCCGCGCGTATCGCGCAAGAGGGAGATCAGGTGTGACGGCCCCGCCACGACGCCGCCCAGCACGTCGTTGTGGCCCGACAGGTACTTGGTGGCGCTGTGCAGCACCAGGTCGATGCCCAGCGCTAGCGGCGTGGAGTTGATGGGCGTGGCGAAGGTCGAGTCGACCAGGGTGCGGACCCGACCCTTGGCTTTGACGGCCGCGGAGAGCTTCTCCAAGTCGACACAAAAATTGAGCGGGTTGGTGGGCGACTCGGTCACGACCAGACGCGTGTTGGGTCGCAGCGCGGCTTCCATCGCCGCCAGGTCACCGGCGTTCACCACGGTGTGCTCGACGCCGAAGCGTTGCAGCGTCTGCGTGATCAGCTGGCGCGTGCGCCGGTAGCAGTCACGAAACAGCACCACGTGATCGCCGGCTTTGAGTAGGGCAAACAGCGCGGTGCTGGTCGCTGCCATGCCGCTCGAGAACGCGACCGCGTCCTCGGCGCCTTCGAGCGCTGCGACGCGCCGCTCCAGCTCGCGCACCGTGGGGTTGCCGTAGCGGCCGTACTCTTCACGCTCTGGATCGGGATCTTCACCGCGCATGTAGCGCTCGAGCGTGGCCGTGTTCTCGAACGTGTACGTGGCCGTCTGCGCGATCGAAGGGGTGAGGGTGTGGTGCGCGCGCGCGCGTTCGATGCCCGCGTGTACGGAGTCAGTCGACGTGGGCGGGCGCTGGCCACGGCCTGCGCTTGCGGGATGTTTGGGTTCGCTCATGCTGCCTCGCCGGCAGCGGGGGCGCGGAGCGCCTGCTGCACCAGCTCGAAGACGTGTGCCGCGGCCGTGTCGAGCGCGACTATTTCGGTTTGCTTTTGATCTTTGTTGCGGCGCAGCTTCAGCTCGACGCCGCCGCTTTCCAGGGATTTCTTGCCGAGTGTGAGGCGCACCGGCACGCCTAGCAAATCGGCGTCCTTGAACTTGACGCCTGGGCGCTCGTCGCGGTCGTCCACCAGCACCTCGACGCCCAGCCGCTCGAGCTCGGCTTCCAGCGTGGCGGTGGCAGAGGTCACGGCGGGCTCGCTGCCCAGCTGCGCCAAGTAGACCTGAAAGGGCGCCACCGACATGGGGAAGGCGATGCCGTCTTGATCGTGGTGCTGCTCGACCAACGTCGCGAGCAGGCGCGAGATGCCGATGCCGTAGCAGCCCATGACCAGCGGCTGCTGCACGCCCTTTTCGTCCAGGTAGACGGCGTTCATGGCGACCGAATACTTGGTGCCGAGCAAGAAGACGTGGCCGACCTCGATGCCCCGGTAAAGCTTGAGCGAAGCGCCGCACTCCGGGCACAAGTCGCCGTCGACGACGCTGCGAATGTCCGCCTCCAAGCCGTCGAAGTCGCGGCCGTAGGCGACGTGCAGCAGGTGGTAGTCGGTCTCGTTCGCGCCGGTTACGCCGTCGGACACGCTCGCGGCGTCGCGATCGACGACCACCTTACCGGCGAAGCCGACCGGACCTGCGAAGCCGACGGCGGCGCCCGTTGCGCGGCGCACCTCGTCGGTCGTGGCCAAGCGCACCTCGTCGACGCCCAGCGCGCGCGCCAGCTTCACCTCGTTCACCTCGTGATCGCCTCGCACTACCGCCAGCAGGGTGTCTTTGCCGGCTACGTAGACCAAGCTCTTGAGAAATTGCGTGACCGGCAGCTTGGTGAACGCCGCGACCTCGGCGATGCCGCCGTGGCCAGGCGTGTGCAGGCGTTCTCGCGGCGAAAGCTCGCTCAAAGCGGGCCCACGGCGTGGGTAGGGTGGGCTGGTGGCCACCTCGAGGTTGGCCGCGTACGGGCACTGCAAGCAGGCCGCCAGCTGGTCTTCGCCGCTCTGCAGCAGCACCTGAAACTCTTCGCTGCGCGAGCCGCCGATGGTGCCGCCGTCGGCGTTGACCACGCGGTAGTGAAAGCCCATGCGCTCGAAGATACGCTGGTAGGCGGCGCGCATCGCCGCGTAGCTCTCGGCGGCGAGCTCCTCGTTGGCGTCGAACGAGTAGGCGTCTTTCATGATGAACTCACGCCCGCGCAGTAGTCCTCCACGCGGCCGCGGCTCATCACGAAACTTGGTTTGGACCTGATACAGATTCTTGGGCAGGTCTCGGTAGCTCTTGATCTCGCGACGCGCGAGATCGGAAATGATCTCTTCGTGCGTTGGACCCAGGTGGTAATCGCCACCTTTGCGATCCTTCAAGCGGAAGAGCACGTCACCGTAGGCGTCCCAGCGGCCGGTCTCTCGAAAGTACTCGGCCGGTAGCAGCGCGGGCAAAAGCAGCTCGAGGGCGCCGGTCTTGTCGAGCTCGTCCCGCACGATACGCTCGATTTTGCGCAGGACCTTCAAGCCGAGCGGCAAATACGCGTAAATGCCGGCTCCGACGCGACGAGCGTAACCAGCGCGGAGCAGCAGCACATGGCTCACGCTGGTGGCATCCGAAGGGGCCTCCTTCAGCGTCGGAATCAAGGCGCGCGCGTAACGCATCAATCAGGAGGCGCGTCCTAGCACGGGCAGTTGAGAGCTACCATAAAGTGTTGTAATTCTCGTAGGTTAAGCTTTCGCGGCGACCCCCCGCCACGGGGCGGTTTGACCCATTCTACAGTTGTCGCACCGGGAAATGGGAGTATGGTCCGGCGACCTCATGTCGCAGAGCACGCAAAGCATCCAAGCCAAGACGTGGAAAGAAAGCCTGAACGGTCAAATCCGCGAAGACTGGGCGCGCGAGATTGACGTCTTCGAGACGCAGATTGAGCTGCGCAAGAAGGGCAAGTTCGAAGAAAAGATGTTCGCCGAGACGCGCCTGCGCCGCGGCATCTACGGCCAGCGCTACGACAACGGGCAGCGTCACGACGGCGAAAAGACGCAAGAGCTCAAGTTTCCTTGCGGCGATCTGACCAAGGGCCCGGTCACGGTGTTCGACGCGCCGGGCATGATGCGCATCAAGATCCCGTACGGGAAGATGACGGCCGCGCAGATGGACGTGCTCTGCGATCTGGCCGAAGAGTACTCGGACCAAATCCTGCATGTGACGACGCGCCAGGACATTCAGCTGCACTTCATCCACATCGAGGACACGCCGGACTTGATGCGGCGTTTGGCCGCCGTGGGCGTCACCACGCGCGAAGCGTGCGGCAACTCGGTGCGCAACATCACGGCTTGCCCGTACGCCGGTGTGTGCAGCACGGAGACGTTCGACGTGACGCCCTACGCGCACGCCATCACGTTCTTCTTGCTGGGCCACGACGACACCCAGGACTTCGGCCGCAAGGTGAAGGTGGCGTTCTCGGGCTGCAAGAGCGAGGCGTGCGGCTTGGTGAACTTCCACGATATTGGCGGCATCGCCAAGGTGCGTGACGGCAAGCGCGGCTTCGAGTTCTACGTCGGCGGTGGCCTGGGCTCGGTGCCGTATCCGGCCGCGCTCGTCTCCGAGTTCTTGCCGGAAGAGGAGCTACTGCCGATGTCGCAAGCCGTGGCGCGCGTGTTCGCCCGCTTGGGCGAGCGCGAGAACCGCTCCAAGGCCCGCATCAAGTTCCTGGTCAAGAAGCTGGGGCTCGAAGAGTTCAAGCGCCTGGTGTTCGAAGAGCGCGGCAAGCTGCGCGAAGACGAGCGCTGGACCGCGTTCTTGGCGGATCTGCACTCCACGGACGAGTCGCCACTGAAGCCGCCCAGCGAGCTGACCAGCGGTCGCACGCCGGCTTTCGACAAGTGGGCTGCCACCAACGTGAAGCCTCAGAGCCAGCCCGGCTACTCCACGGCCAAGATCAACCTGCCGCTCGGCGACTACACGCCTAGCCAGGGCCGCGCCGTCGCGAACATGATGCGCCGCTACACGGGCGACACGCTGCGCACGACGGTCGATCAGAACCTGATGTTCCGCTGGGTGCCGAACGGCGATCTGCCAGCGCTGTACGGCGAGCTCGCTGCCGTGGGCTTGGCCGAAGCCGGCGCCGACACCATCACCGACATCACGTCGTGCCCCGGCACCGACACCTGCAAGCTCGGTATCTCGTCGTCGCGCGGCTTGGCGGGCGAGCTGCGCCGCCAGCTCAAGGTGCTGGACGACCGCCTCGATCCGGCGACCAAGGCGCTGCACATCAAGACCAGCGGCTGCTTCAACAGCTGCGCGCAGCACCACGTTGCCGACATCGGCTTCTTGGGTGTCAGCCGCAACGTCAACGGCCGGCGCGTGCCGCACTTCCAGCTGGTCGTCGGCGGCGAGCTGATCAACAACGCGGCCAACTACGGCTTGGCCATCGGCGCCATTCCCTCCAAGAACGTGCCCAAGGCCGTGCAGATGGTCACGGACTTCTACGTTCGCGACAAACAGCCGGGCGAGACCTTCAAGGGCTTCATCGACCGCGTGGGCAAGAAACCCATCCGCAAGATCGTCGACGAGCTGAACATCGTGCCCACCTACGAGCAAGACCCCAGCTACTACTCGGATTGGGGTGACCCGCGCGAGTACACCATCGGCGACCAGGGCGTCGGCGAGTGCGCCGGTGAGGTCGTGCCGCTAGTCGAAATGGGCCTGGCCGCCAGCGAGCGCGAGGTGTTCGAGGCGCAAATCCTGCTCGACGAGGGCAAGCCGGCCGAGGCCGCTTCGCGCGCCTTTAGCGCGATGCTGGTGGCTGCTCGCTCGCTCACGCGGCAAAAGAACGAGAACCTCAGCGACCAGCCCGACGAGATCGTGAGCGAGTTCAAGCGGCTGTTCGTGGAGACGAAGCTGTTTTGGGACCAGTACGCGCACGGCAAGTTCGCGCAGTACTTCTTCAAGGCTTACGAAGAGCCGGCCAAGGACCCGTCCAAAGAGACGGCGCACCAGCTGGTCGAAGAAGCGCAGCTGTTCGTGGACGCTGCGTACCAGTGCTACACGAAGACTGGGAATTTGGCGGGAACGGCCTCGTAAAGGCGAGCAAGCGATGAAATCCGAAAAGCTACAGCTGAAGTTCTTTGCCCGCCCGAACGCCGCGTTCGAGGTCGAGACCGTGGTACCGGTGTTCCACCGCTTCATCCGCGAGCACGCCTTCGACGAGCTGATGATCGACGTCGCCGACTACAAGCACGTCCACCACGGCCCCGGCATCGCGCTGGTGGGCGACGCCAACGACTACTTCTTGGACGAAGGCGAGGGGCGACCCGGTTTGCTCTTCAGCCGCAAGCGTCACGGCTCGGGTCCCGAAGGCCGCTTGCGCGAGGCCTTCGCGCGCGCCTTGAAGGCCTGCACCCTGCTCGAGGCGGCGCCCGAGCTGGGCGGCAAGTTGAAGTTCGCGACCGACGAAATCTTGCTGCGCTTTCCCGACCGCCTGCGCGCTCCCAACGACGACGCGACCTTCGCGGAGTTCTCGAGCGAGGTTTCGGCCCTGCTCGACAAGCTGTACGGCGCGGGTGCCTTCACGATCGAGCGCGGCGCGCCGGCGCCCGAGGCGCTTGCACTGCGAGTGAAAACCAAGTCCGCTCCCGCGCTCTCGGCGCTGCTGGCGACGCTCGGCGGCTGAGACAGCTTTAAGGCGGGCGCCTAGCGCGCCCGTCACAAAGTCCACGCGCTTTCAACTACTTGCGTAGCGGGCGGCTTGGGCGTGTTCGAAAAGTACCATGGGGTCGAGTGGTGAGTGGCCATCCGCCAGCTGCCGAATCGTGTTAGGCGTTGTTGATGCACGGGCTCTTGGCTGGGGGGCTCAGTTGGATACGTCTGCGCGCGCGTGTCGTTCTGGCGGCGGGCCTCCTGACGCTGGCAGCCTGCGGCAACGGCGAAGGTAAGAAGCGCGCCGTCGAATGCCAATCCACGGCGGATTGCGACGCCTCGGTGCTCGGCATTTGCGACGTCGTCGAGTGCGTCGAAAACCGTTGCGAGGTCAGCACGCTGCCGGACGGTCGTCGCTGTGACGACTCGGACCCACTGACGGGCGAAGACGCCTGTACCGACGGCATTTGCGCGGGCGTCGTCAAGACCTGTGAAGACGACCTGGGGCCCTGCCTCAAGGCAGTCCACGATCCCGAGACCGACGAGTGCGTGGTCGAGCCCGTCGAAAACGACACGCCTTGCGACGACGCGGACGCCTGCACTCAGCTCGACAGCTGTCAGGCCGGGGAATGCGTGGGCAGCCAGCCCAAGAGCTGCGAAGCCACCGACGACTGTCACGTCGAGGGTACCTGTGATCCCGAGACGGGCGAGTGCGTAGAAGCTTTGGCCGAAGACGGCGCCGCGTGCGACGACGGCCGAGCGTGCACCACGAACGACGCCTGCACCGAGGGCGCTTGCGGCGGCCAGGCCGTCGTTTGCGATGACGGCCTCGCCTGCTCGATCGACGCCTGCGACGAGAAGAGCGGCGCTTGCGCGGCCGACATGTCGGCTTGCAGCTGCGTGACCGATCAGGACTGCGACGACGGCAACGCCTGCAACGGGCAAGAGCTGTGCGATCCCGACTCCAAGCTTTGCGGCTTGGGTGCCGCGGTAGTTTGCGCTGCCAGCCTGGACGCGTGTTTGAAGAACGTGTGCGTGCCAGAGACCGGCGCCTGTGAGCCCGAGCCGGTCGTGGACGGAACTACCTGCGACGACGCCGACGCCTGCACCGGCAAGGACACGTGCCAGCTGGGCGTGTGTCAGGGCTCGGACGCCGTGGTGTGTGCCGCGCTCAGCCAATGCCACACGCCGGGCGTCTGCGACAAGATCACCGGCGCTTGCTCGCACCCCGAAAAACCCCAGAATAGTCCCTGCAACGACGCCAACGCCTGCACCCTCACCGACACCTGCCAAGCCGGTGCTTGCGTTGGCACGGGCCAGGTCAGCTGCAGCGCGCTCGACCAATGCCACGACGTGGGCGTGTGCGCGGTGGCAACCGGCATTTGCTCCAAGCCGAACAAGCCCAACGGCGTAGCTTGCGACGACGCGAACAAGTGTACGACGGGCGACGCCTGTCAAAACGGTAGCTGCACGCCCGCGAGTCAGCTGACTTGCAAGGCGATGGACAACTGCCATTTGGCCGGCACTTGCGACGCCGCGACCGGCACCTGCAGCAACCCCAGCAAGCCCAACGGTACGAGTTGCAGCGACAGCTTGAACTGCACGAGCGGGGACGTTTGCACGGGCGGTCAGTGCAAGGGCGCTAGCGTCACCTGCGACGACAAGATTGCTTGCACCAAGGACAGCTGCTCGGAGCAGCTCGGCGGCTGCTCCGCCGACGCTACGGCCTGCGCCTGTAAGACCAGCGCGGATTGTGACGACGGCAACGCCTGCAACGGCGTCGAGACGTGCGATTTGGTGGGGCTCACCTGCGTGAAGGGCACGCCTGTCGACTGCTCAGGGTCCGACGACGCCTGCCACGTGGGCTCGTGCAACCCGTCTACCGGCGCTTGTACGGCGGTGGCCAAGGACGACGACACGCCGTGCGACGACGGCACGCTGTGCACGCCTAGCTCCAGCTGCCAGGCGGGCGTTTGCAAGGGCATCAACCCCGTCATCTGCACCGCGCTCGACGCTTGCCACGACGCCGGCACCTGCAATCCGTCCACGGGCCTTTGCAGCCAGCCCGCCAAGGCCAACGGCGCCACTTGCGACGACGGCAACGCCTGCACCCAGACCGACACGTGTCAGGCGGGGGCGTGCAAGGGCGGAAACGCCAAGGTGTGCGCGGCGCTCGATCAATGTCACGCGGCGGGCACTTGCGACCCTTCTTCGGGCAATTGCTCGAATCCGACCAAGACGAACGGCTCAGCTTGCAACGACGCCGACAAGTGCACGCAGACCGACACTTGCCAGGGTGGCGTGTGCCAGGGCGCAAGCCCGGTCGTCTGCGCCGCGAGCGACCAGTGCCATGATGCTGGTACTTGCAACTCTGTCACCGGAGCTTGCTCGGATCCGGTCAAGATGGACGGCTCCGGCTGCAACGACGGGGACAAATGCAGCCAAACCGACACCTGCAAGAGCGGCGTGTGCGTCGGCGCAAATCCCATCGTTTGCAGCGCGGACCAGTGTCACGTCGTCGGCACGTGCAACAGCTCGACGGGCGTCTGCTCCACGCCGAACAAGCAGGACGGCACGGCGTGTGACGACTCCAACGCTTGCAGCAAGACCGACACCTGCCAGGCCGGTAAGTGTACGGGCGGTAACTTCGTCACCTGCAGCGCCAGCGACCAGTGCCACGACGCCGGTACCTGCAATACGGCCGACGGCACCTGCTCGAACCCGAACAAGCCGGACAACACGCCCTGCGGTGACAACAAAGCCTGCACCAGCGGCGACAAGTGCATCAAAGGTGTTTGCGGCGGCACGACCATCACCTGCGACGACAAGATTGCCTGCAGCGTGGACAGCTGCGTCGAGCCAACAGGCTGCAACTTCGACACCAGCAAGTGCGGCTGCCTCAAAGACGCCGATTGCGTCGACGCCGACGCCTGCAACGGGGTCGAGACGTGCGATCTGACTACCTTTACCTGTAGGCGCGGCACCGCCGTGAACTGCAGCGCGCTGGACGACGCTTGCAACACCGGCACCTGCGACTCCAAGACCGGGGCCTGCAAGGCTGCGCCCAAGACCGACGGCACGGGCTGCAACGACGGCAACGCCTGCACGCGCAGCGACGGCTGCGTGGCGGGCAAGTGCGTGGGCGCCAACCCCGTGACGTGCTCGGCCAGTGACCAATGCCACGCCGCGGGCGTGTGTGACAAGACAACGGGCGCTTGCTCGAACCCCAATGCCACTGACGGTACGGGTTGCAACGACGGAAACAAGTGCACGCAGTCAGACAGCTGCAAGACGGGTGTTTGCGTGGGTGCCAGCCCCGTCACCTGCACCGCCAGCGATCAGTGCCACAGCGCCGGAACCTGCGACTCCGCCACTGGCGTCTGCACGGACCCGATCCGAACCGGCAGCTGCGACGACGGCAACAAGTGCACGTTGACCGATACGTGCCAGAGCGGCGTGTGCAAAGGCGCCAACCCCGTCGTTTGCAGCGCCATCGACGACTGCCACGACGTCGGCGTTTGCGACTCGAAGACGGGCGTCTGCACCAACCCGAACCTGGTAGACGGCTCGCCCTGCGACGACGGCAACAAGTGCACGCAGAGCGACGGCTGCGTTGCCGGCAAGTGCACGGGAACCAAGCCCATTACCTGCGCCGCCCTCGACCTGTGCCACTTGGTCGGGACGTGCGACACCAAGACCGGCGTGTGCTCGGATCCAGTCGCGCCTTCGACCACCAAGTGCAACGACGGCAACGCCTGCACGGTCAGTGAAATGTGCGACGGCAAGGGCAGCTGCGGTGGCGGCGGGGCCGTGGTCTGCCAGCAGCCAGCCGACACTTGCCAGACCAAGATCTGCGACTCGGTCGCGGGCTGCGTCGACGGCCCCAACCAGCCGAACGGCACCCCCTGCGACGATGGCAGCAGCTGCACGCGGGGCGACCAGTGTCGAAAGGGCATTTGTAGCGGCGGCAGTAGTCGGGTCAACGCGACCGGCGACTGGTCCGACGACCCGGGCGCTCCCACCACCGAGAAGGTGCCCACCCCGATCCCGACTGGGCCCAGCAGCGTCGACCTGTTCACGGACAAGACCGAGAACGTGAACGCGGTCGGCATCTACGTGGGCACCATCGCGTCGAACGACAAGAACGTGATTCCGCCAGCGTTTGCGCGCGCGCGCGGCGCTTCGCAAGAGACGAGCATCTACTGGGCGCAGTACACCGAGGCGGGCGTCGCGCTGCGGCTCGACAACCTGGGCGGCGTGACCAAGGGCGGCACGTTGACGGTCGAGCACGCGGCCTCGCACTCGGACGGTAGCTTCACCGTGGTTGGAACCATCTTGGGCAATGGGCTGTTCGGGCTCAACGGCAAGGTGGTGACCTTCGACGCTACCAAGGGCCCGTACGTCTACGTGGCGCACTACTTGGATTCGGGCGAGCTGGATTGGCTGGCTCATTTCGAGCCGCAGAGCGCCTCGGCCTTCACGGTCGACTCGGTGGCCTCGTTCGACGACGGCTCGCTGATCGTGATCGGTGCCAACAGCGGCACGGTCAGGTTCTTCGGCAAGGGCGGCAACGCTGGCGTCGAGTTTGGCCCTGGTGCGCTGAAGCCCGGGATTTGGGCGGCGCGGTTGGGCCCGTCGGGCGCTGGCCAGTGGGGCATGAACGTGGCGCTACGCAGCGGAACGGCCGCCGCGCACGCCGTCACTGCGCACGAAGACGGCGGAGCTTCGCTGACTGGCGGCTTCACCGGCACCTTGGGGCTCGGCCCCAACGGTGAAATTCCCGTGAGCGTTGGTGTCGGCGAGAAGGGCCGCGACATTTGGTACGAGAAGCTCGACAAGCAAGGCAAAATCTCGTGGGGCGGTCGCGTCGGTGCGGCGGGCGCGGACGTACCGGGTGACATCGCGCCCGTGGAGGGCGGGGGCGCGCTGCTGCTCGTCAACACCGCGGGCGGCACGCCCAACGCGAGCGATGCCGTGAACACCCAGCAGCTGATGCACGCCACGGCTGCCGGCCTGCAAGCGCACGTGCTCAGCATCGACAAATCAGGTGTCATCTACAGTGACGGATTGATCGCCAACCCCGAGACCGGCGTCACGCACGGTTGGCAGCTGAAGCGCGACTCGAACGGCTTTTACGCGGTGGGCGGCACCTTCGCGACCGGCACCAGCTTCTGGAGCAAGGTGGGCTTCGGCTCCGGCGCGCCGAAGGGTTCGGCAGATTTCTCGATCGCCAGCCTGCAGCGCCAGCCCGGACCCGCTACGCTGTTCTTGGCGCGCGTGAACCAGGACGCGGTCTTCGACTGGGCCGTGCAGGCCGGCGGCGACGCCAGCGGCATGACCAGTCCGCCCGTCGTCGACGGCCAGACCACACCGGTGTGGGACGTCGTGCTGTGCGCGCATCCTTCGCACTCGGCGACGCTGGCAGGTATCTTCAATCAGGGCTCGATCTTCGGCGATCAGGTGACGGAAACGCTGCAGTCGTGGCTGGCCGCCGACGGCTCGCTCAGCAACGTCGGCAACCCGTTCATCGTGCACCTGAACTCGCAGGCGCAGTACGACTATTGCCCGTAACGTTTGGCGCGCCGCTGACGAGAGCGGCGCGCTGCCAAACCTAGCAACGCCACGAGCGCCCAGGCTTGGGCGCGAGAGGTTTGCCGCGTGGAGGTGACGCGGCAGCCGCAGCCAGAGTCTTCCTTGGCGTCTGTGGTGGAAGTGCCGCCGTTCGGGCTCGAGCTTCCGGCGTTGCCGCTGGGCTGAGTGCCGCCCGCGTTGCTGCTGCCAGCGGAGCTGTTGCCGCCGCTGCTCTGGCCGGCCGAATTGCTGGATGACCCCGCGTTTCCGGTGGTGCCCTTGCCGCCGGAGCCGCCCGCGCCGCCGCCTGGTTCAGCGTCGCCGCCTAGCTCGTACGCGCCAATGTCGATAGTGCCTACGCTGGCGCGACCGCTGCTGCTGGCGGGGTGGAGGTAGTGCGCGTTGGGCGCAAGCGCGAAGCCTTCGCCGTCGCCTGGATCGGCTCCGCCGTTCACGCACGGGCTGTCAGGGGCGAGGTGGTAGTCGAAGGTCGCGCTGTCGACGAGGCATGGCGTGGCGTCGGTGTGGTTGTTGGAGAGGAGCGCGCCGGCTTGGCTCACGGGCGTGCCGGCGCCCACGAATAGATTGTTTTTGAGGACTGCCGGGTCCGCGGCCGCCGCGATGTTCAAGAAGGTGCCGCTGGAGCGCGCGTTCACGAAGGTGTTGTTCACCACGTAGAGCTGGTGGCTCGGGTTGGTCGCGGCGGCGCCTTCTTCGATGTAGGCCAACATCGAGGGGTTGTCGGTGCTCTCACCCTGCTGGATGAGGTTGCCGATGACGTACGTCTTGCCTCCGTTCGGAAAGTCGAGCTCGTAGCTGGAGGTGCCGTCTTCTCCCGTGACGCGGTTGTACAGCACATAGTTTTCGGCGGCGCGCGACTTGAGCAAGTGGCCGATGACCGCGCGGTGCGACCAGTTGTAGCGGAACGTGAGCTTGGCGATGTGGTTGATGTACAGGTTGTGCGAGTAGCCGTCGCCCGCGCCGTTGTGCTCGAACTCGCTGTTTTCGATCAGAATTTCGCTGCCCGCAGAGTCGCCCGCCAAGATGCCGTTCTCGTTGTCGTGGAAGTAGCAGCCGCGCACCGTGAGGTTTTTGCCCTCTTGGCGGATGCCGGCGCCGTTCAGATCGGCCACTGCCGCGCCGCTGAATTCTACGTTTTCGATGAGCGTGTCGGCGCCTTGCACGACCCAAATCGCCTTGCCCTGAGCGTTCTTGCCGTCCGCGTCGATCTTGGCTAGGCCGCCTTTGCCGCGAATCGTCAGCTGGCTCTTGGTGATGCCGCACACGTCGCCTGCGTAGTTGCCGGCGCTGTCGATCTCGATGGTGTCGCCGTCGCTAGCGGCTGCGAACGCCGCACAGGGGGCAGGGTAGGCGCCTTGTGGCCCGACGCTCAGTGTTTCGGCTCGCGCGTGCAGCGGGACAGCGAGACCTACGGCGAACGCGAACAGGGAGAGTCGACGCACGGCACCTCCGTTGGGCAAGCGTCTAGGTTAACACGGCGTCGCCCACGCGCAGCGTGCCGCTGCCTTCGTGAATCAGGTTCATGCCGAACCAGACCTTCTCGTCGTCTTTCCGATAGTGCGACAGAGTGCGCAACGGCTCGCTACCTTGTTCTGCGGTGTCCGGATTGACGGTGGTGACGACACAGCGTTCGCAGCGCTTCACGCCGCGCAGCGCGAGCCCGCCGATGCGAAAGCTCCGAAAGTCGTCTTCCGCGTAGGGCGCGCAGCCAGAAATCACGAGATTCGGCCGAAAACGCCGCATCTCGAGCGGTGCGGTACCGGCCGGCAAGCGCCGGTTCAGATCTGCCAGCGACGCTTCGGAGATGAGCAGCAGCGGGTACGCATCCGCAAAGCTCACGACGTCGCCAGCTCGTGCGCGCTTCGGGTTGACGGCGCGGCGCTCGCTGTCGGGCATGTAGAGCAGGCTCACGTCGTCGTTCAAGAACTCGGAGAACCAACGGCTGCCTTCGGCGAGCTCGGGCGCGTTGCCCACGTCGTCCCACACGCGCCACTCTCTACGGTTGCGCGCCGCGAGCGTGCTGTCGGGCGAGACTTCTTTGGGTAGCTGGAGCGTCGGTTTGCCAGCGGTCGAGACCAGCAAGCGCTCGCCTTCGAACGCGGTCTGCACCAAGCACAGGCGGGGTATTTCGCGCTGGGTGACGAACGTGCCGGTCTTGTCGACCAGCAGGTAGCGACGATCGAAGGCGAGGCCGCGCTCGACTACGTCAGACTCCTGAAGCGCGACGCCAGCGCAGGCTTTGATGGGGTAGACAAAGAGCCCGGTGAGCTGCACGGCGCGCACTATAGAGGGCTTTATTTTTCGAGCTCAGAGCGCGGCGATTCCGAAACGGAGGCAGGAGACCCGAGGCACTGGGCCACGGCGCGTAGCTTACCGAAATAGCTCCGAAAAACGGCTGCGCGCGTCGACGTGGCGCGTTCACGGATGCGTTGATGACGGAAAGGTCTGCTCTCGCGGGTTGCGCGCGGCTCCGTGACCGCAGTCGCCCTGACGCATGCGGGTTGAACTCGCTGCTGATCCGGGGTTACTCGACCTGTATGGCCGTCTCCGATTCCGCGCGTCCCCTCCCGCCGCTGAGCGGGCCACCGCAGCGCGCCTCCTTGACGAGCGAGGCGCCGCGCTCCGGTTTCGCGCCTGCCGACGTGCCGCGCTTCGACGAAGCGAACGAGGCGTCGGAGCCGCGTGCGATTGGCAACTTCGCGCCCGACAGCGCCATCGACGAGCAGATTGCCGATCTGGAGCGCTGGGCTCTTGGCAACCTCGCGCGTGACCGGCGCGAGAAGCTGCGCTTTTGGGTGCTGCGCGGGTTGTCGTTCTTGGGCGCCGCGGGCGCGGCCATTGCGGCGGGCTTCGGCGTCGGCAAGCTGGCGATCGTACTTTCCGGTTTCGCGGCCTTGGCGGTCGCGGTCGATGCCGCTTGGCCTTCGGGCACGTTTCGAAACCCGCACCAGCGCGCGGTCTACGATCTGCGCGAGCTGCAAAACACGCTGAAGCTCCGCTGGGACAAGGTCCGACTCGCCCACCCGGATCCGACGGCGCGCGAACGCATCGCCCATGCCCTGGCCCTGCTCGACTCCGTGCAGAGCAAGCGCGAAGAAATCGGGAAATACCTGGGCAACTCCGAGCCCAGCCCCGGCGTGCAGCGCAAATAGAGCCAGCCGACGGCCGTGGCGGTAGCTTTCGGCTCCGCATGGTCAGGCCCAAAGCACCGCGAGCTCCCGTAGGCGTGCCCGGGCTTGCCGTGCACGCTGCGGCTGCGCGCGTGGAGGCCCTGCTGAAGGAACGCGAACGGTTACTGCGCGAGGTTGGCAAGCGCAAACGGCTGATCGAGCAAGCGCGCGCCCAGGCCGAGCGCGACGGCAACGAGGCCGCCAGCAAGCTTGGCCCGCTGTACCTGCGCCATCAATCCCTCGTACAGGAGCTCACGGCGCTGTTCGACTCGGTGCAGAACGAACCTCGCCCCGCTCGCGCCCGAAACATCATTGGCAAACTCCGCGCATCGCTCCAGGCCAAAGGCCTCCTCCCTCCGCTCTCCGAAACCGAAACCGATCCTGCAACTGCAACCGAAACCGATCCTGACGCCGACGCCGATCCTTCCCCCCACCGCCGCCCCCGCGCCGCCTCCTCCGCTGCGTCCTCTCGCCCCGACTTTGCCAGCGCGCAACA
>DATAKF010000365.1:0-2161 GCA_036261775.1 Polyangiaceae bacterium
AGGGCGCGCAGGCACCGCCAAGGGTAGGGCCGTCATGGCGGAAGTCATGCAGGAGCTAATCGAGAACAAGCATCTCGATCACGTGTACGTCGAGATCACCATCCGCGGGCAGACCGAGGTGAGTGACAAGGAGGCGCTGCGACGCACAAGCATCGTCAGCAACCTACTGAAAGAAGCCTACGTCGTCTCAGACCCGGATTGGGTCAAAGACAGCGTCCAGCTCACGCTCAGCTTCCCCCAAAAAGATGGCGTCCCGCTGCGCGGTCCGGTGACTCTGGAGCTGATCCTGCTCAATGAAACGCCCGACGCGTTGCCGCCTCGCGCGGAGGCGATGATCGGCTTTCGCGCGCGTGAGCGTTGGCTTCCAGGCGAGCACGGCTTTCGCTTCTTTCCGGCGTTTTATCATCACGTGTTCGACACCATGAAGCGCACGCCCATCCTCGAAACCGAGGATAGCCCGCCGCGCTTCATGGCTCAGGAGCGCGCAGTGAAGGTCGTGCCCTCGCCCTACCGCTACGTCGAGACGGGGCGCACCGCGTTCGACAACCTGAAGCCCAGCAATCAACACGCGCTCGCGTTCAGCGGCCACAGGCCGAGCGTGCTAACCCGTTCGCGTCCAGAATCGTTCGAAGAGCTTCGCGACTACTTGCGCGTGTTCTACGGCTCTGCTGAAGAAGGCGGCTTCGATGCAAATCCGCGCGACGTGTCCTTTTTCATGCTCAAAATCCTTCAGTACATGACCTCGTGCGACGAGCGCCGCCGCGAGTACGAAAAGATGTCTTGGTGGGACTTCATCGAGGGCAACAGCTACGAGAAGAACTTCGCGGATCTGCTGCTGAAATGGCCCAAAGCCTTGGTGGCCATGGACGCCAAGTCGAGCGACGCGCGGACCAATGGCACTACGACGGTACAGATCACGCTCGACCTGTTTCGCGACGGCGGCTACCGCGACGGCATCCTGAAGGGCCCTACCAACGCAGCTTGGCTCGAGCACTGGCGCCGCTACTTGGAAGCCCAAGGCGTCGAGTTCGTCCAGGGCAGGCTCGAGGGGCTCGAGTTGTTCGCGGTGGACGACCCCGAACACCCCGACGATCCCAACCTACGGGTCGTCCTGCCGCGGGTCACGTCCTTCGAGCCGCGCTACCCGCTGGGCGCTGACGGCCAACCGCAACTGCTGCCGGGCTACTTCGTCCTGGCCCTGCCGGCACACGAAGTAGCGCGCATCGCTCGCGATTTCCAAAAGCGCTTGAACGACGATCCGAACCTGAGCGCCGAAGAGCGACTCAAGTACTGCCCAGAAGATTCGGATCTGGCCCGCGCCGCGCGCATCGACATAGCTCCGCTCGGCCACATGCCAACGCCCATTCGCGGCGATGGCCAGGGCGAATTTCGCAACTACTGCGGCATCCAATTCTACTTCGCCGAAGACGTGTTTTGGCTGGAAGGTCAGGTCTACCATCCTGACTCAGCCTTTGGTCTCACGACCGTTTCGCAGGCCCGCTTCTGGGAAGACAAGATGGATTGGGAGCACGGCTACCGGGGCGTGCTATCGGCCATCATTGCCAACTGGAGCGGCAAAGCCAGCAACGGCAAGCCCGCCTACGAGCTTTGTCCGGACGAGCTGGCCAAGGAAGCTTGGGCGCAAATCAAAGACAGCGTTCGCGGCAGGAGCAGGCAAGCGCCCAACGTCGCGCGCTCGCGAACGCCCAGTTTCGACGAGCCCCCCACCCCGCTCTATTGGCACCTGGACGACAACATTACCTGGGACCCGAAGCGCCCCTATCACCCAAACGACCCCCACAGCGGCTACCGCAATGCGGCGCCCTTTCACATCGTTCCGCCCGGCAAATGGCGGGACCTACCAGGCGAGCTGGACGAGAAGCGCGGCTACCAAGTGCTGCACGGCGTCGTGTTGGCTGGCACCTACGCCAAGACCTACACGCGCATCCCGTGCATGGAGACCGCCAATGAATCGGCACGCCACGCCGTCAACGCCATCTTGCGCGACGCCAGGCTGAAGAGCAGCCGAACGTACTGCGACATCTGGAACCCCGAAGACCGCGAGCTGGACGATTTTGGCTGGATGAAGGAGCTCGACGCGAAGCTCGTGCAGCGCGGCCGCGGCCACGTGTTCGAGCTCTACGGCCTCGAAAAGTTGATC
>DATAKF010000373.1:0-24644 GCA_036261775.1 Polyangiaceae bacterium
ACCCGACCTTTACGATCAGCGACCCCAAGAATCCGATCTTGACCGCCGACGACGGCGAGACCTTGCCGGTCACGGTCACGCTAGCACCAAGCGAGCGCCTCCTCGGCCTGTCGCAACAGCTGAGTTTCGCCAGCACCCGCACCCGCAACGCGCAGGGTAGCTACGTCTTCGACGTGCAAGTGCCGCGCGGTGAGTACGACGTTTACCTGGTTCCGCCGCCCAAGCAGGAAACCGGCTGCCCAGTGCCGCCGCAACTCTACCGCGGCATCTCGATCGACCGCGAGCTCGCGCTGCTCGAACTTCGGCTCTCGGGCGTCACCAAATTGTCGCTGACCATTCGCTGGCCCAAGAGCAGCGTCAGCTTGGAGGGCTGGACCGTAGACATCATCGAGCCGCTCGGAGGCAACTCCATCTCGACCGAGTGGACATTGACCCCCAGAGACTTGGGCGAAGGCAGTGCCAGCGTCGAGTATTCGGGAGACGTGTGGTCGTCGAAAGTGGGGCCGCCCGAGGGTGAAACCGCCGTCGATTCCGACAGCGATCTACTGCGGCTGCGCCCGCCGCCCATGGTGGTCGCGCCGAGCATTTTCCTCGACCGTTCCGCGTTGGGACTCTTCGTCAAGCAAGGCCAAACCGTGGTCCTCGATCGCTTCACGAGCCTTCCCGAGGCCGTCACGGTCGAGGGTCAGGTCATCCGGGCGGATGACCGCAGCCCGGTGGGCGGCTACGTCACGCTGGTCTCGACCGAGATCTATGGGGTCGATGCTGGCATCTTTGCGTCGTACCAAACGACGATCGAGGTGGGCGTCGACGGCATGCTTCGCGCGCAGTTGCCGCCCGGCAAATACAGGGTTCAGGCCGTCCCGCCGCTGCTCGGGGGCAGGGACCTCGAACGCCCTTTGGCGGCGCTAGAGACGACCTGGGACATCCCGCTCGACGTGCCCGTCCAGTACGGCAAGCTGCTCGAACTCGAGGTGACCTCCGCCGTCATCGGTCGGACGAGCTTCCCCGGCGCTCAGGTGCAGGCCGTGCCGTCTCCCCAGATCACCCTGCCGTTCGATCAAGCCTTCGGGAACGGCCCCTTCGCGCCCCGGGCCAGCACCGGCCTAGTCGACGACGCGGGGAAATTCGCGGTCAACGCCGATCCGGGCCGGTTCGACGTCTCGGTCCAGGCGCCTGAGTCGCTCGGCTTCGGCTGGTTCGTACAACCCGGAGCCCAGGTGCGCGACGCCAACCTCGACCTTGGCATCGTGACGCTTCCAGTGCCGTCGGTGCTGTCGGGAGAGACGCGCGTTTCGGTTGGCGGCGTCGAGGTTCCGCTCGCCTCAGCGGCAATTCGCGCCTACGCCTACTTGGATAAGGACCTTGCCTACACGCGGGACGCCAAACAAGCAGTCTCGGTCGTGCAGGTCGCGGAGACGCGCGCCGACGAAAACGGCACTTTCCATCTGCTCGTACCCTCCAGCATTGCCGCCCCAAAGTAAGACGCCAATTCTAGTCCCACCTGATCTCAAGGCAGGTGAAGACCGCGCTACCGTGTCACTACCCTTGGGAATGGAGTGGCGACATTCGAGCGGGCATAATATTGTGACGCCCGTGCCTCTTTCGAGCGCACCCAGAAGCCTGCCGCCTCCGCCTCCCGACCAGGAAGCGGATCTAGCTGGCGCCCTCCACGAGGTGTCGAACGCCCTTACGGTCGTACTCGGCTGGCTCGACGTGGCTTACTCACGTCTGGAGCCAGGCGCTGCGCGCGACGCGATCGACGTAGCGCGCACCCATGCCCGCCTCGGCCACGGCCTTTCGCGCAGCGCGATTGGAGCTGAAGCGCCCGATTCCACGGCTCAAGCCAGCGGTCGCAGCGTCGCCGAAAGCGCGCTCATGGGGGTGCGCCCCCAGGCGGAGCAGCGCGGGGTGCAGCTCGATCTGCAGTTGCTCGACTCGGGCTCGGCCCTGCTCGGCAGCGTCGGCTCGCTGCTGCAAATTCTCACCAACCTGCTGCTCAACGCCATCGACTTCTCTCCGCGCGGCTCCACCGTCTCGGTCGGCGTCCGCGAAGAGGGCGCGTCCGTCATCTTCTCAGTGAGCGACCAGGGTCCGGGTATCGACCCGGAGCGCGTCGCCACCTTGCTCACCGCGCCGGCCTCCACCCGCCGGGGTGGTGCTGGAGTTGGGCTCCGGCACTCGGCGGCTTTGTCGCGGGCCAAGGGCGGCTCGCTCAGCGTGGCCCGTACCAGCCCGGGAGCCTGCTTCGACCTGCGCTGGCCCATCGCCGAGCTGCGCACCGGTACGGCGCCCAAGCGCGTCAAGCGCCCAACCGTCATGGGCGCCCGCGTGCTGGTCGTCGAAGACGACGAAGCCGTGCGCTCTTTGGTCGAGCTCGCGCTCGAAGCGCGCGGCGCCGAGCCGCAGGTCGTCGCCAGCCGAGAAGAGTTCGACGCCGTGCTGGCCCAAGGGGGCGAGCTCGACGCCGCGCTGGTGGACTTGTCACCGTTGGCTGCCGACGCCGCGTCGGCATTTCAGTCGCTGCGCCAACGTCACCCGGGCATCCCGGTCATCCTCATCAGCGGCGTCGCCAGCGGCGTCCCCGAAGACCTGGCGAGCGAAGTCAGCGCGTGGGTACGCAAGCCGTTCGAGATGGGCGAGGTCCTGGCGGTCCTGGCTAGCATCCTCGAAGCTCGCGCGCGCGGCTAAAGTAAAGCGTGCTCGCGAACCCCGCCCAAGCTCGCGAAAATCTCGCGGCGCGCGCCATCGACGCGAGCTGAAACAGCCACTGCTGCGCCACGACAACCAGCAATGCTTGAGCGCTCGCGCGCGTGTGCGGCCACTGCTGCGAAGTTCTGATGTCGGCCCGTGTGGGACAAAGGTCACATCAACCTTCAGAGTGATGACATGGAACCGATTCCAGTAGCGGGACAGCGGCACAGTGGCGCTGGTAATGCTTGCGAAACATCGAGCGGTGGTTCAAATCATGCAGATGCGAAGTCTGCCGAAGACCTGCTTGGTCGCGGCTCCGTTGCTTGTCTTGTTCACGCTCGGTTGTGAGGCCTCGGACGGCAAGACGCCTTCGAGCTCGAACACGGGCGGCAAGAGCGGCGGTGTTGGTGGTTCCCTCAACGTGGGTGGCGGTGTCGAGCTGCCGCCCGGCACCGAAGCGAAAGCGCTGTTGCCTGCGCGCATTCGACGGCTAGCTGACGCCGAGTACCAGGCCAGCGTTTCTGCGCTAGTGCCGGGCGCCGCCGCCGGCATCTCGGATGACTTCGTTCCCGACTCGCGTCAGAGCGGCTTCACGTTGAACGAGGCGCAGCGCGTCGATCCAGTGTTTGCGGGCCAGCTCGCGGCGGCCGCCATCAAGCTGGCAGCTGACGTTCGTGCTCACGTGACCGAGCGCGCGCCCTGCCAGAACCCCGCCTCAGAAGCCGACAGCTGCGCCGACAAATTCATTCGTCAGTTCGGCCAAGATGCGTACCGGCGTCCGCTGGCCGAGGACGAAGTCGCGCAGCTGATGACCGTGTTTCACGCGGCGCTCGACGGCGGCACGTATGACGAAGGCATCGAGCTGGTGGTGCGGGCCATGCTGCAGTCCGCGGCCTTCCTCTACTTGACGGAGATTGGTGAAGCGCCGGCCGCTACCGTCAAGCTGACGCCGTACGAGCTGGCCAGCTCGGTCAGCTTCTTGGTGCAGGGGCGCCCGCCGAGCAAGGCGCTCATCCAAAAGGCAGTCGAGGGCAAGCTCGACACCGAGCAGGGGCGGCTCGACATCGTCGCCGATCCCGAGGTCGGCCTGTTCGGCGTCGACGACACGGCGTTCAACGCCCAGACGCGCGCGGTCAAAGTCTTCAAAGAGTGGCTAGGCACGGACAGAATCGCCGAGACCGCCAAGGACTCGAACATCTACCCCGACTTCGCCGGCGTGAAGGACGCGCTCGAGCAAGAGACGTCGCAGTTCTTGACCGGCGCGGTCACCAGCGGCGCCGTGGGCGGCGGCAGCTTGACGGAGCTGCTCGGCGGCACTTGGAGCATGGTCAACACCCCGCTCGCCAAGGTTTATGGAGTGACGGCGCCTGGCGCGAGCGACTCCACGTTCGTGCGCGTTGAGCTACCGAGCCGGCGTGGCGTCCTGAACCAGGGCGCGTTCTTGTCGGTGTTCGCGCACGCTCATGAGAGCGCGCCCGTGCTGCGCGGTGTCGCTGTCATGCGTCGGGTGGCCTGCATTCCAGCGCCGAGCCCGGTGGGCTTGAACCTAGCCGTAGTTCCGCCGCTGCCCGATCCGACCAAGACCACCCGCCAACGCTTCACCACCCACGCCACGCCCGACTGCGCTGGCTGTCACAACAGTATCGACAGCTTTGGCTTTGCCTTCGAAGGTTTCGACGGCATGGGCAAGGCGCGCACCATGGACAATGGCGCGGCTGTCGACGCCAGCGTCGTGATTTCCGGGACCGATTTCGACGGTAGCTACGCCGACAGCAACGCGTTGGCGACCGCGCTGTCGACCAGTGCGCAGGTGCGTCAGTGCTTTGCGCGGCACATTTACCGAGCGCTCGCGGCGACCAGCGCGCCCGAGCTTGCCGCGAGCGAGGATGACTTCGTGAAGTATTGGGACGCTGGGCTGCCCAAAGACGGCAGCGGCAAGGCGACCGACGCCAACGTGGTCGGCACCATCACGGCTTTTCTCACCAACCCCAGCTTTGCTTACCGGAGGGCGCAATGAGCCGCCAATCGAACTCGCGGCGCATGTTCCTGCGTGCCATGGGCGCAGGCTTTGCCGCGCTGCCGTTCTCGCGACTGCTCGAAAACTCGGTGGCGCAGGCCGCCGGTGAAGCGCTGCCGCTCAAGTTCGTCACCATCTATCACCCGCATGGCCTCTCGGCCGAGTTCTGGGCGATGAAGTCGGGCGACACCGAGAGCAGCTTCGACATCACGTACCCCAACTGCTCGCTGCAGCCGTTCGACGACGTGGCGACCTACGGCAAGAGCTTCAAGGACAAGCTGTTGGTGGTCGAAGGGCTCGACCTGCTATCGAACGCCAACGGTCACGACACGGCCGGCACTATTCTGACCGGTAGCCGCATCGATGGCGGGACCAAGCCGCAGAACATCTCGCTGGATCAGTACCTGGCGGTCACCAAGGGCCTTGGCAGCAGCACCCGCGTCACCAGCCTCTCCATGGGCGTTGGTAACGACGGCACAGGGTCCGGGCTCACGCTGTCCTACGGTGAGGGCGGCGTCGCGCTGCCCAAAATCATCGACCCGACCAAAGCGTTCGATCTGCTGTTCGACGGCGTCGTGGTCGGGACGGATCCGGCGCAGCTGGCCGCCGCCGAGCGCAAGCGCCGGCTGAGCCAGAGCGTCATCGACTACCAAAAATGGGACATCAACCGGCTGCGGGCCAAGCTGGCGCCACCGGAGCAGCAGAAGCTCGATCAACACCTGACGTCGCTCTCCGAGCTGGAAAAGCAGCTGGGCGGCGGCATGGCGGGCGGCGCGGTGTGTGCGGTGCCGGGGCGTCCCGACCCGACCAAGTTCCCGAGCCTCAAGCAGTACAACGGCGGCGAGCCGTACTTCGACGCCATCACCGACGCCCACCTGGACGTGCTGGCGCAAGCGCTGGCTTGTGACTTGACCCGGTTCGCGACGGTGTTCATGAACGACCTGTCGTACGCCAACAATCCGCTCGGCTTGCCGCAGGACAATCACGGCAGCGTCGCGCACACGTACAATGCGTCGCCCGTCGGCAACAATGGCCGACCCGGTGACGGGGCGCCGGACACTTGGCTGCCGCTCGCCAAGTTCAACAAGTACGTCTACTCGAAGGTCGCGCGCCTGATGCAAAAGCTCGATGCTCTCGGGGCGCTCGATAGCACGCTCATCTACGTGACGAGCGACATGGGTAACCCGGCCCTACACAGTACCCGTAACGTGCCTACGGTGTTGGCTGGCGGCGCTGGCGGCAAGTTCCGCATGGGGCGCCGCCTCAAGCTGAAGGCGGACTGCCCGGTCGACAGCCCCTGGTGCGGTGAGACCGACGCGACCTTCACGCCGGTCACCAACAGCAAGCTGCTCGTCTCCATTGCGCAAGCTTTTGGCCAAGAAGTCGACAAGTTCGGCACCCAGCCCGATCCGGCGCTCACGTCCGGCGCGTTGAGCGAGCTCGTCTGAGGGGCTAGCCCCAGGGCCCTAGCCTGCTTCGTTCACACGGTGCGGCGCAAGCGCGCCACGCCGACGGCCAGCATGAACAAGAGCGCGGCGACGCACGCCTCCGCCGCGCCGACTGGGAAACGCAGCAAGAAGGCCGACAAGTAGCCGAGCCCGCCCGACAGCGCTCCGGCGACTCCCGCCAGCCAGAGCGCGCTCGAGAGTCGGTTGGACGCGCGCAAGCCAGCCATGGCGGGCAAGACCGAGAAGGCAAACACCGGTAGCGCGCCAATCGCGCGAGTCGCCACAGAAACTTCGAGCGCCACCAGTGTCCACAAGGAAAGCTCGATGCGCGCGACCGGCAAGCCCTGGATGCGCGCCCCTTCCGGATCGAAGCCGGCGAAGACCAAGCCGCGGTACAGCAGCGTCAACGCGATCATGACGACGCCGCTCGCCAGCACGACCGCCAGTAAGTCTTGAGGGCGCACCAAGACCGCGGTGCCGAACAAAATGGCGGTAATGTCTTCGGCTTCTTGCGCGATGCGGTCGCCGACCAACACCGAGAGCGCCGAGGCCGCCACGTACAAGAGGCCTACGACGGCCTCGCGCGGCAGCCGCTTGCTGCGCGACCGAAACGCCAGCGCCGCCGTCGCGAGCAGCGCCAACAGCAGCGCGCACAACACAGGGGGCGGGGTGACGCCCAAGTAGATGCCGATCCAAAACGCCAGCGCCACGCCCAGCGCGGCGCTTTGGCTGACGGCGGCGGTGACGAACACGGCGCGCCGCAGCACCACGAACACGCCCAAGACACCCAGCACCGCGCCCGCGACCACACCGCAGATCACCGGGTCGCGGTACAGAGCCCAACTGGAGACGAAGTCTTGAAAGGTCGGCTGCTCTTCGTGAGCGTGGCTCTGCGCGTGCGCCAGCTCGGCGGCCTGGCTCGAGGCGGTCGTGGGATTGGCGCTGGGCGCTGCACTCGGCGGGCTCGTGCCGGGCGTGGCCGCGCTGGGCGCGAGCAGCGCGTCGAAGTCGAAGGCCTGGCTCGCGGCGGGGGCCGGCGTCACGGTTGATTCAGACACTGGGCTCCTGCGCGGAATAGCCGCCGTAGCGTCGGCGAAAAGCCGGATGCGCGAACACCTGCTCGGGGCTACCGACCACGGCTTGCTCGGCGTCCGCGTCGAGCAGCAGCACGTGGTCGGCAAACTCGCTGACCATCGACAAATAATGGGTGACGACCAGCACCGCTACGCCGTGTGCTTGCTGCAGCTTGCGGATGAGCTGGAAGGCTTCGCGCTCGGCGACCTTGTCCATGGCGCTGGTGGGCTCGTCCAAGATCGCCACCTCGGCGTCACCGGCGAGCAGGCGCGCGAACAGCACGCGCTGCTTTTGCCCTTCCGAAAGGCTACGGAACGGCTGCTCCGCAAGCTCGTTGGCGTTCACCTCGGCCAAGGCGCGCGTCACCTTGTCCTCGTGCTGCTGCGAGCTCAAGCCGCCCAAGAAGGACCAGCCGCGTTGCGCGCCGATGGAGACGACCTCACGCGCCAGCAGCGGATACAGATCGTCCAAGCCGCTGCGCTGCGGCAAGTAGGAAACGCGGACGTCGTGCGCGCTCTTCACGCGCCCGCTGACGGCCGGCAAGAGTCCCAGCAGCGTACGCAGCCAGGTGGTCTTGCCGGCGCCGTTTCGGCCGACAATCGCCCAAAATTGTCCAGATTTGACGGTCAAATCGAGGGCCGGCAAGATGGCTTTACCGGCGATGCCGACCCGCAGGGCCTGGCATTCGAACAAGTCGGGGCGTGTCAGCTCGGCGGGTTTCATCAGACTCCGAGTGCCTTGGCCAGCTGCGCCACCAAGCCGTCCACGTAGGCGACGTAGCTCTGGCCTTTGGCATAGTCCGGGCTGCCTGGTATCTGCACGAAGCTGGCGCCCGCTTTGTCGGCGATCAGCTTGGACGTACCTGACGGGTAGTAGGCCTGCTGCACGATGGCGCGGACTTTACCGGAGCGCGCCGCCTCGAGCACGTGCGCCACGTGGCTCGGGTTCGGCGGAATGCCCGGCTTGGGCTCGATGTGCGCCACAATCTCCAGGCCGAGCCATTCGGCCAAGTATGGCAGCGAGTCGTGGTACGCGATGATCTTCTGACCGCGCGCCTTGCCGAGACGCGCCTCCCAGCGGGCCCGCGCCGCGCGCAGGACGTCGACGAAGCTCTTGGTGCGCTCGAAATAGCCAGATTTGTGGGCAGGATCGAGCTCTGCGAGGCGCTTGCCGATCCCGACCGCCATCGCCTCGACCCGGCGCGGGTCGTACGAGTAGTGCGGGTTGCCCTGCGGGTGAATGTCACCCTGCGAGCGATCCACCGCGGCGCTGGGCACTTCCAGCAGCGATACCAGCGACGAGCAGTCGAGGTAGCCCCGGCTACCGGCTTGGATGTCGGGGTTTCTGGACCCCGTCAAGAGCGTGGGCAGCCAACCCACCTCCAAGCCCGCGCCCGTGAGCAGCAGCAGATTGGCCTTGGACAATGCCAGAGCCAGGTGCGGCTTGGCGTCGACGAAATGCGGGTCTTGAGTCGCCAGCGCGAGCGCCTGCACTCGCACGTCGGGACCGCCGACGTCGTGTGCGATGACGGCGAGATCGGGAGTCGTGGTCACGATCTCGACCTTGGCCGACGCATTTACGGGGCAAAAGAGCGCGAGCAGCGCGAAGAGCACGAGGCTAAATTTGTAAAACATGGGCATTTCTTTCGATCAAAAGGGGTGGGAGCCGTGCGCGCCAATGGCGAGCTCGGTCGTGAGAAACGCAGCCCAGCCGGCCGCGCGCCACTCGGGCATGTCGCGTGAAACCTGGAGCCGGAAGCGCGAAAACTCCGACGGGTAGTGAGTCAATGCCAGCGCTACGCGTTGGCGGTGTCCCGTCCAGGCAGGGTCGAGGTCGTCCACCAAGTCGTGGCCGCTCACGCCGAACGTGGCCGAGCCGTACTCGTAGCGAGCCGCGGTCGCCCAGCGCTGGGCGAAGCGCAAGAACAGCTCCGTGTAGCTCGAAACATCTTGCGCGATGTCGTTCGGGATCTGCCGACGCCGGTAGAACCATTCGCTGGTCAGCGATGCGATCAGCGCGCTCTCGCGCGTGATGGGCCGGTACTTCAAGTACAGATCCGTGCCGTAGATGGCGCTGCGATTGCCGGGACCGCTGGGGTTGGGCCCGAATAGTCCAGACATCCCCCAGCCGAGCGACCAGTCGTCCGACAGCGGGAAGAACTGCTTGGCCGCGGCCAGTAGCGCCAAGTCCTTCGGGCCTTTCACGCTGCGCGTTTCGGCGCCCAAGAAGCTGCGGTTGGTTTCGTCACCTTCCGCCATGGTGGAGGAACCGACCAGCTCGACGTACCAGGGCAGGGGTGTCAGCCACGACAGCTCGACGCCGAGCCCTTTGTTGTTCTCGGCGCCGAACACGCGCCCAAGGGCGAACGGCTGGTCCGAGAAGTTCCAGCTGTGTGGGTGGGTGGCGTTCAGGCGGCCGAAGCGATTCAGGAATTGCCCCAGCCGCGCCTGCAGTCGGAACGGCAAGCCTAGCGTGGTGCCGTACGCCTCCTCCACGTCCACGCCTTCCAGCTCGAACGCGACGTGGCTGTCGAAACGAAAGTACGGATCGACGGCGGCCGCGAACCCAAGCTCGAAGGTTTGCAGGTTGAAGCCGTTGCGTTGCGGGTCGTGGGCGCCCGACTGCAGGTGGTCCTCGTCCGAGAACGCCGCGGCGGCGAAGCCGGCGATCAGCGACAGGTCCGGGTTCAGTGATTGCACGCCGCCGCGCGGGCCAGCAGGCGTAGGGGCGGGGTCACTGACGGCTGGTTGATTGGGCGAGCCCTTGTCAGCCGCGAGCGCGGCTTCGATCTCTTTGAGATCGGCTGGCGGCGGGGCGTTTTGTACGTTGGGTGATGGCTCGTTCTGAGCGCTGGCGTTACGGGCGAGCAGCAGAGCGCCGCCGATTAGTACGGCGGAGACGGCTCTCGCACTCGCGAGAGAGTGGCGATGGATCATGAAAGTTCACACGGAAAAATCAGGCTTTGAACAACGTGAAAGTCGGCGCGCTTCGTCTCCCGGGCAGGAGGCGGCGCGCGAGGCGTGGAACGCCGCAAAGCGGCGTCGAGCGGCGCAAGCTGTCGCAACCTGGCCATGGCCAAATCGCATCCGTCGGCGTGCACCGCAGCGGCACTTTACGCGCTGAACGGCGGCGAAGTCTTGGGCGCGCTCGACAGCAGCGCTGCTCGCTCGAGCTTCAGCGAAACGCCAACCCGAGCCGGTGGAGCGCTCTCCTCGAGCACCTGGGCCGTTGCCCGCGCCGCTCGCTCGAGCAGCACACCATCGTCTTGCTTGGTCGCGACGCTGCACGCGTCGTGAACCTCGTCTTCGTCCGCGTCGACGCTGACCGGATCGGTCGGCGCCGCGTGCTCGTCGCCACCGACGCTGGCGTGCCCGTCTTCCAGCACGCCGTGAACGGCGCACAGGTGATGAGGCACCAGCGCGTAGTGCAGCGTCGAAAACGCTTGCGCCCCGAGCAACGCCAACGCGGCGACGACGAAAAGCACGTCGCGCAGGGCCTTGTTGACCCGCGAAGCGGAGCGCTGGAGGGGAGAGAACGGGCTCAAAACGACACCGGACGACCTAGCGTCCGCCCGGAACCATTGCCTGCCGAGGGCCGCGGCGCAAGCGGGTGACCCGCAACCCAGGCCAAGGGCGGCTCAAGAGCGGACAAAACCGCGCTCAAAGTAATTGCGTGCGCAACTATATGGAGCTACCACCTTCCTCGTGACCCAGAAGGTGGCGACGGCGCGCGAGCTTCAAGCCTCGATTCAGGCTTTTGTGCGCAACTTTGGCTTGCTCGTCACCAAGCAGACCCCGTGCGGCCAACCGGTGACACCTTCCATTGCTCACGCCCTGATGGCGCTGCTCGACCGGGAGGAAGCCGGTGTCGTGACCTACCAGCACGAGCTGGCCGAGCTGCTCGGGCTCGATCGCAGCAGCATCACCCGGTTGTGCTCCAAGCTCGAAGCGGACGGTCGCCTACAGCAGAAGGCGGCTCCGGCAGACGGCCGAACGCGCATGTTGCGGCTCACACCGAGCGGTCAGCGCATGGCTAGCAACATCCGCACGGCGAGCCTCGAACGCTTCACGCGTATCGTCGACGCCATTCCGACGGCGAAGCGCCAGCCGCTGCTGGAAGCCGTGAAGGTGCTGAACGCAGCGGTTCGAACGTTGGAGGAGCAAGCATGAAAAGATCGTTGGTTTTGGCCACTTTTCTGGTGTGCTGGGGCTGTCGAACGGCGCCTCACGACGCACCCAAACCCCACGCCTCGGCGCACGAGGCCGCTGCCGAACCAGCGCAGACTCTGCACGCTGCGCTGGATCGGCTGGACGAGCGGCGTCCGGTGCCGCTGTTGCCCATGATGGCGCAACACCAAAAACAGAACATGCGTGAGCACCTCGAGGCGGTGCAAGAAGTCGTGGCGGCGGCCGCCACGGGCGAGTTCGACAAAGTGGCAGTAGCTGGCAAGCGCTTGGGCTACTCCGAGCAAATGGGGCGCATGTGCGAGCACATGGGGGCTGGCGCGCCCGGCTTCACCGAGCAGGCTTTGGGCTTCCACCACACGGCTGACGCGATCGTCACCGCCGCCGAGCAGCGGGATGGCGCGGCCGTGCTGGCGGCGCTCGCCAAGACTCTGCGCGCCTGCACCAGCTGCCACTCCACGTACAAGCAGCAGCTGGTGGCGAACCTGCCTGAGCCTTAGTGGCGCTCTCTCGCTGCCCACGACGTGGCCGCGCCGCGGCAATCTTCGGGGACCTCGTCGAGGCTCCGCGCTTCGCATTGAATGACGCGGCCGCGGCAATCGACGGAGATTTGGCAACACTCCTCGAACATGCGCCGGATTTTGTCGCGCCCTCGCTGCACGCGGGACTTGAGGCCCGACAGCGAGACGTCCAGCATTTCTGCGGCTTCCCGCTGCGTCAGGCCCTGGAGCTCCGTCAACGTGATGGCCTCGCGGTAGGGCGACGGCAGGCGGCTGACGAACAACGCCACGCACTCCCCTAGGTCCGACTGCAGGTCGTCCTCGGGGACGACGGTGGCACCCGGCAGGTCGCTAGCGGCGACGTCGTTCGTGGTCCCGGTTTGCGGCGCGCGCGAGCGCTGCCTGGCGCGATCGACGATGGCGCTTTGCGCAATGCGATACACCCAGCCACCAAAGCGCTCTTCGTCTCGCAGCTCACCGAGGCCCTGGTGCATCCTCACGAAAATGTCCTGTAGCAAGTCGTCGATGTCGGCGGGCGAAGCCACGCGGCGCGCCAGGTAGGGGCGCAGCTTTTGCTCGAGCTCTCTCCAGGCGCCGCGTGCTTCGGATCCGATCATGTTTCTTCCCTTACGTGCAGCAGGTGGGGCCGCAGCACGAGGCGCCGCCCGGCTTCTTGCCTTCGATGGTGGCCGACGCCACGTAGCCTTCGGCGCCTGGCATGCACTGCGCGATGATAGCGCTGCTCTCAGGCTTGGCGACGATCTTGACGTCCGCGAATCCTGCGTCTTTCAGCAGGGTTTCGAGCTCCGAGACTTTGGCGGAGCCGGCAACGCAGCCAGTCATCGCCTCGACGCTTTGCGCGAGCTCGGTCGGCATGTCTTTCAGAGCAACCACGTCGGAGATGGCCAGGCGACCTCCGGGCTTGAGCGCACGGAAGGCTTCGCGAAAGACGGCGCCCTTGTCCGGCGATAGGTTGATCACGCAGTTCGAGAGGATGACGTCGACCGAGTCGTCGGCGATCGGCAAGTGCTCGATCTCACCCAAGCGAAACTCGACGTTGCTGGCGTCGACCTTGCGCGCGTTGTTGCGCGCCTTCGTGACCATCTCGGGCGTCATGTCGACGCCGATGACCTTGCCGGTCTTGCCCACCCGCTTGGCGGCCAAGAAGCAGTCGAAGCCGCCGCCGCTTCCCAGGTCCAGCACGGTGTCGCCAGAGCGCAGCGCCGCGATCGCCTGGGGGTTACCGCAGCCCAGGCCCAGATCGGCGCCTTCGGGCGCGGCAGCCAGCTCCTCCGCCGAATAGCCCATGGCCATGCTGCCGCTGCCGCTCGTGCCGCAGCAACCGACGCTGCAGCCTCCCGCGCCGTTTGCGACCTTGGCGTAGGCGCTGCGGACTTGTGCTCGAACTTCATCTTTGTCTTGGGTTTGCATGTGACCTCCGACAGAAAGGACGCCGACGGGCGCAAAAGGACGCAGACATTTCGACGCCGCTCGGAAGAAATTGCCGGGCGAGGTCGAGGTCCCCAGAACACGAGAAATCTAGCTTCTGAGAAGCCTAATTCCAGAAATTTCGAAGAAATCCTTGCCTAGCTGTTTCGAGAATATTAGAAATAACACGATGTTGAAGCAGACGTTGCTGGCAATGCTCGTGCTCGGCGCGTGAGGGGGCTGACGCATGTCGCAATACTCTTCGCCGTACCCGCTGGTGCTGTCTCCCGAGCCCGCCGTCGTTCGCTCGGCGCACCCGCCGCGCGTGCTCTTCCTCTATGGCTCGCTTCGAGAACGCTCGTACAGCAGGCTGTTGGCCGAAGAAGCCGCGCGGATCATCTCGGGCCTGGGCGCAGAGGTACGGTTCTTCGATCCGCGCGAGCTGCCGGTCTTTGGCAGCGTGCCGGCTACGCACCCCAAGGTTCAAGAATTGCGGCAGCTGTCCGAATGGTCGGAAGCACAGGTCTGGTCCACGCCCGAGCAGCACGGCGCGGTGACGGGCGTGATGAAGAACCAGATCGACTGGATACCGCTCTCGATCGGCGCGGTGCGGCCGACTCAGGGGCGGACGCTGGCGGTCATGCAGGTGTCGGGTGGCTCGCAGTCGTTCAACGCGGTCAACACGCTCCGGCTACTGGGGCGGTGGATGCGCATGATCACCATTCCGAATCAGAGCTCCGTCGCCAAAGCGTTCGACGAGTTCCACCAGGACGGCACGATGAAGGACTCCCCCTACCGTGATCGGGTCGTGGACGTGATGGAGGAGCTGTTCAAATTCACCATCCTCACCCGCGATCTGGCGCCGTGGCTCACGGATCGCCATAGCGAGCGGCGTGAGCGCGATCACAAGGCCGCCCTCGACCCAGCCAATCCCAAGCACCGCCTCGGCGCGGCGGGTCTTTGACATGTCCAAGTTGGACCGACATGCCGAGCAGCTCAGCGCGTTGGGGCACCCTGTCCGCCTCGCGATCCTGCGCTTCGTGGTGCAAGCGGGCGACGACGGCGCGGCTGCGGGTGCGATCCAAGCTCACGTGGAGCTACCTGCGTCGACGCTGAGCCATCACCTGAAGAGGCTGGCCGACGCCGACCTGCTCAAGACGCGGGGTGAGGGCACGTTTCTCTACTACTCGGCCGACTACACTGTTTTGAGAATGCTGACGGACTACCTGTGGGAGGACTGCTGCAAAAGGGGCAAGTCCGGCTGCTGTTAGCCGAATGGACGTGACCATGGTTCAAGAGCCTGCTGTGGAGCTATCGAGGGCGACCCGGGCCGAGCTGTCCGACGTGCTTGCGCTGGTGCACGAGTGCGAGCTGCTCGAAACCGGTGTCGCCGAAGCCATCGAAAGCTTCGTCGTCGCGCGGGCGACGGGGTCTCTGATCGGCTGCGCTGGGCTCGAGGTGTACGGCGCGCTCGGGCTACTCCGCAGCGTCGCGGTGCGAGCGTCGGCGCGGCGTACGGGGCTGGGGAGCGCGCTGGTCGGGCGCATCACGAACGCCGCACGCGGTCAGGGGCTTCGCGAGCTGTTCCTGCTGACCACCACCGCGTCACGGTTCTTCGAGCAGCGCGGCTTCCAAGTCGTCGAGCGGTCCTTGGTACCCACCGAAATTGCCGAATCCTGGGAGTTCCGGGTTGGCTGTCCCCAAACGGCGCTGCCCATGCGCCTTAGCCTGAGGTCGTCGTGATCAGAAAAGCGCTGAGTGAAGCCGTAGGTACGGCATTTTTGCTGGCCACGGTGGTTGGCTCGGGAATCATGGGCGAGCGACTGGCGGGCGGAAACGTGGCGATCGCGCTGCTCGCGAATACGCTCGCGACGGGTGCGGGGCTCGTTGCGCTGATCCTGACCTTTGGCCCGATCAGCGGGGCGCATTTCAATCCGGTGGTCACCCTTGCCGACGCCTGGGACGGCGGAAGGCCGTGGAGCGACGTTCCGACTTACGTCGTGGCGCAGGTCGTTGGGGCTTTGCTCGGAGTTGCCGTCGCGCACGGCATGTTCGGCGAGGCGGTCTTTGCCGCTTCGCAGCACGTTCGCAGTGGCGCGGCGCAGCTGCTCAGCGAGTTCGTAGCCACGTTCGGTCTCCTGTCCGTAATTTGGGGCGTGTCGCGTAGGAACACGCAGTTTACGCCTTTTGCGGTGGGGGCGTACATCACGGCGGCCTACTGGTTCACGTCCTCTACCTCGTTCGCCAATCCAGCCGTGACCTTGGCGCGTTCGTTCACCAACACGTTCTCGGGGATTCGCCCGGTCGACGCGCCGGGCTTCATGGTCGCACAGCTTGCCGGGGCGTTCGCAGCAACGGCCCTCTTCAGATTCCTCATGCCCTCCCAGAAAGCAACAGCATGAAAACCGTTCTCTTTGCCTGCATCCACAACGCTGGCCGGTCGCAAATGGCAGCCGCTTGGTTCAACGCCCTCGCTGACAAGACGAAAGTGCAGGCCATCTCGGCCGGTACCGAGCCCGGCGCCCGCGTCCACCCCGAGGTGCTGCAAGCCATGCGCGAGGTCGGCATCGATCTCGAAGGTGTGTCGCCGCGCAAGCTCACGGACGAGATTGCCAGGGACTCCGCCATCCTGATCACCATGGGCTGCGGCGAGCAATGCCCGCACATCCCCGGCCTCCGTCGCATGGATTGGCCGCTCGAGGACCCCAAGGGCAAGCCCGTCGAGCGCGTTCGCGAGATCCGCGAAGAGGTCAAGAGCCGCGTTACGGAGCTCTTGCGGGCTGAGGGATGGCAGTAGCCGACGGTCCAGGCCGCGAGAAGTCGGGAAAGACTCGCGGTTTGAGGTCGTGCCGTGACGCGCCAGCGTGGCGGCCCTATCTAAGATCGCCATGCAATACCTGGGGCGAACGCCGGCACCGCCGCTAGACAGGTTCATCGAGCGCATTTGGTACTGCTCCGACGCTCCGTCCCACGCCCGCGAGCGCGTGCTGCCCAGCGGAGGCAGCCTAGGGCTCGCCATCAATCTCATCGAGGAAGACTTTCGGATTTACGAGCCCGACGAGCCGGGCTCCGTGCGGGCGCACGCTGGCGCGTTGGTCTGCGGGACGTACACGCGCAGTTACACGTACGATCCGCGGCAGCGCGCGGCGCTGGTTGGCGTCCATTTCCGTCCTGGAGGAGCCTTTCCGTTCCTCGGCGTATCTCCCGCGGAGCTGGTCGACACACACGTTTCGCTCGACGACCTTTGGGGAAGCAGTAGCCGGAACCTGCGTGAGCAGCTGCTTCACGGCGGGTCGCCCGAGCAGCGCCTTCGGCTGGTCGAAGCGGCGCTGCTTCGACGGCTGCAGCAGGCGCGGCAAGCAAGGCAGCCGCATCCCGCCGTCCGCGCGGCGGTGGCGGCGCTTCGCCGCGGCGGGAACGGCGCGCGCGTCGCCGCGGTCGCTGACACCGTGGGGCTCAGTCGGCGACGGTTCGCCGAGGTCTTCGAGCGAGAGGTCGGCCTGACGCCCAAGCTCTACGCGCGCCTTCAGCGCTTCCACCACGTAAAGCAGCACATGGCGACGCTTGGGGGGCCCGCGTCCTGGGCTACGTTCGCCGTCGAGTGTGGGTATTTCGATCAGTCGCACATGCTTCGGGACTTCGTCGAGTTCGCCGGCATGAGCCCGGCCGGCTACCTGCTGGGGCAGGCTGACGAGACGAGCTTCGACCACGTCGTGCACGCCTACCAGGGTGAGACAGGCGCAACCAGGCCTGCATGAGCTTGGGGGGGTCACATTTGTCCAATACGGCGGTCGGTCGAGCGCCTAGCTTGTCGGTATGAACGTGGTGAGCTGCCTGGGGACGCTTGCGGCTGGTTGGGTGGCCTTTGGCTGCCAGCCGTACCGCGCGTGCGAGCCCGTCGATGACTCGGCCGTGGGCACGCTGCCGGAGCGTTTGTCGCTGACCGGCCTGTATGCGCCTGAATCCACCGCTGCCGTTGCGCCGGACGTGCGCCCGTTCAGGCCTCGATTCGAGCTGTGGAGTGATGGGGCGAGCAAGCGACGCTTCATCAGGCTGCCTCCGGGATCGCAGATCGACACGAGCGACATGGACTCTTGGCAGTTTCCGGTCGGAACGAAGGTCTGGAAGGAGTTCTCACGCGAAGGCGTTCGCGTCGAGACTAGGCTGCTGCAGCGTCTGACCGGTGGTTGGGTCGGGCTTGCTTACCTCTGGCAACCAGACGGCGCAGACGCGTTGGCGGTGCCCTACGGCGCCATCGATGCTCTCGGGACGCCGCACAACGTGCCGGCGTCCAACGAGTGTGAGGCTTGTCACGGCGGTCGAAGCAGTCACGTCCTGGGGTTTTCGGCCGTGCAGCTCGCGCAGCAGACGGAACCCGAGGGGTTGAGCTTGGACGAGCTCGCTCGGCTGGAGCTGATCTCCGACGTCCCGGCCGCCGCGCCTGAGCTGCCGGGTAGCGACATCGAGCAAGCGGCTCTGGGCTACCTTCACGCAAACTGCAGCCATTGCCACAACGCGTCCCGCCCGAAACACGGCGGCTCACGTTGCTTCGATCCACGAAATGATCTCGATTTTCTGCTGCGCGTTGATGAAGCGGCGAGCGTTTCGGAGACGGGCACCTATCGCACGACGTCGGATGTGGTCGACGCAGGGCACCCGGACGACAGTCCGTTGCTCGAGCTCGTGAGTCAGCGCAGCAGATTCAGGCAAATGCCGCCGCTTGCGACCGAAGTGGTCGATGACGCTGCGGTTGCCCTGCTCCGGCGCTGGATCGAGGAGATGTGAGGCCCATGCGACGCGCCGTGGGGATCGCGATGCTGCTCAGCGCCAACGCGCAAGCCACCGAGCACGACTGGCCCGTGGCTCCGCGGTCGAAGGAGGCGGAGCCGCGTGTGTCGTTGTCGCTCGCCAACCGCGCTGGCTTGGTAAAGGCGCCGTTCGTCACCGCCGCGTTTCCCGAAGTGTCGGGTTTCGCGACGGTGCTGACAGGCGACGTCGCCGTGCGTCTTTCTGCGCTCGGTTGGCTGCGTTTGAGGCTGCCGGTGAGCATCACTCGGCTCGATTTCCCGGCTGGGGCGCAGGTGACCGAAACTGCGCTCGGCAATCCCGAGCTTGGGCTCGAACATCCGCTGCAGTTGCGCCCATCGACCCGTGTGGGGCTTCTGGCCGCCTTCATCGCGCCCTTGGCGCAGCATGGTCCCGAAAATTCGTTGCTCCAAAATCGCGCGCTGGCGCTCGGCAATGCCTTGAACGGCGGCAAAGACTCCGCGCTGCTGACCCCTGGCGTAGTGGGCTTGCGACTCGCTGCCAGCATCGAACATTCGTGGCGGCCGTTCGAATTTCGAGCGAGCCTCGCGGTGCCTCTGCTCCTGCGCGTCTCCGACGCCAGCTTGCCCGAAGAGACCAAGACGCACTCGTTTGGGCTGCAACCCACGATCGAGCTGCAAGGCGCGTGGTGGATGACCTCGGTGTTTGCCGCGTCGCTGGGCGCCGGCGTCGTCGCCCAAGCTTGGCGCGTCGAAGAGCCTGCTCTGGAGCGTGACCGAGCGCGGCGACTGCAACCCTACCTGGAGCCGGGCCTGCACGCCCAGCTGGGCAAACACGTCGCGCTCGCCTTGGATGGGAGCATTCCTGTCGCTGGCAACTTGGGTGGCAACGCCTGGAGCGTCGGGGTGCGTGGAAGGGTCGTGTTTTGACGGACGCACGAGCTACGCGAGAATACGCGGCTTCGTGGGCGCCTTGGACTCGCCGCGCATGGCGCGGACCTGCACCACGGGCATACTCACCCCGTTGAGACCTACGTCATGAAGTTCAAGGCGAAGCGGCTTTTCGCCTACGTCGACCTTCAGCGCGCCTCGAGCAAGGCTTTCAGTTGGTCGAAGTCCTTTTCGCCCAGGTCGGTGACGTGGATCGACCCTTCGTAGTTCTCGAGCGGCATCATGCTCTTCCGCGACACGGAGGCGGGCCTTCAGCTCGGTGACAGGCGCCCGCTGGCGTGAGTGGCTTGAATCCGAACGGATCAACGCGGTCGCTGAACCAACGAGAACCAGTTGCCCGAATTGTCGAGGAGCACCGCCTCGAGGCCATAGGGACGCTGGGTCGGGGGCGTGCGAAATTCCACGCCCTGCTGCTTGAGTTGCTCGTAGGTGCTCTGGCAATCGTCGGTCTCGAGAATGCCGCAGCCCATCGCACCCGACTTAACGACGGCCTTCAGGGCGTCCGCCGTGGCTGCATCCATGGCTGGCGAAACGCCGAGCGGCATGAGAATCATCTGAAGCCCGGGCTGCGCCTTGGGGCTTACCGTCAGCCACCGGAACGCCCCCAGGGTCATGTCGGCGCGCACCTCGAAACCCAACTTTTCTACGTAGAACTTCCGGGCGGCCTCTTGGTCGAGCACGTAAATGGTCGTGTGGCTCAGCGTCTGAATCATCTTCGCTTCCTCCGCGGTGACCCAGCAGGGCGTATCACGGTCGAAACGTCGGCGGCTTCTCCAAAATTGCTATTCTGGAGAAGGACGGTGCGAAGGCCTCCAAGAAGCAAAATGGCACGAGTACGGAGGCCAGCGCGTCTGGGCACTGCGACCACGCACGCATGCTCCGCGCGTAGGTGCTGGGCGCAACGCCGACCTGACTTTTGAACCGGCTACTGAAGGAGCCCAGTCCGGAGAACCCAACCTCGAGACACGTGTCCGTGACGCTGTGGCCGGCGCGCAGCAGCTGCTTGGCGCGCTCGATGCGGACCCGCGACAAGTACTCATGGGGCGTCTCGCCGAAGCAGGCTCTGAAGACCCGGAGCAGGTGAAACGGCGACAACCCGGCGAACCGCGCGAGCTCCGGCAGTTGCGGCGGCAGTTCCGACTCGTCGTGCAGGCGATCCCGCGCGCGGCACAAGCGGCGAAAGAGGTCGCCATCGACGGTCACCCCTCATACTTACCGCAAGAGATCGTGCGCCGTCGAGGACGCCGTCCTCGCCCCACGGCCCAGGTGTCGCTGTCGGCTTCGGCATGTCGCGGGACAGACTTGACGAGCGCTCGCATAACGTATAGCTAACTGGCTATGCAAAGCGCTGAGGTACTCGATCGCACATTTCACGCACTTTCGGACCAAACGCGGCGGTCGATGATCCACGCGCTGGCTGGGGGCGCGGCGCGGAGCGCGGGGGAGCTGGGCAAGCAATTCGGTTCCGCTCAACCGACCATCTCGCGGCACCTCAAAGTGCTCGAGCAGGCCAAGCTGATCGAGCGCACGGTCGAAGGTCGGGTTCACCTTTTTCGACTGCGCCAGAAACCTTTGCAGGAAGCCGGCGCCTGGATCGAGCGCCATCAGCGGTTCTGGAACGGGGCGCTGGACCAGCTAGAGACCTTGCTCACGAAGGACAACCAATGAAACCGAGCGAACGCGCAGAAGTGCGCCGGCATCTCGCGGCACCGCCCGCGCGAGTCTTCGCGGCGTTTGCCAACGCCGAGGTCGTCGCGCAGTGGCTGACGCCCGCGCCAGAGGTGAAGCTAACCGTGCTGGAGCTCGACTTCCGAGAAGGTGGTCGCTATCGCTTCGCGTATGACACGCCCGATGGTCAGCGGATGTTGGTGGGCGGCGTCTATCACGAGATAAAGGCTCCCACGCGGCTGGCCTTCTCGTGGCTCATAGAGCCGCCTGATGTTCACGCTGGCATCGAGTCGCAAGTCACTGTGTCGATTGCGCCGAGCGCGGACGGTACGGACTTGCTCATCTTGCACGAGCGCTTTGGACGCGCCGACGCCAACGCGCGCCACGCCCAGGGCTGGGCCGGTGCGCTCGAGCAACTGCAGCAGCTACTCACGCAATCGAGGCAATGAGCATGACGACCAAACGCATCGTTATCGGCGCTTTTACCTACCTAATTCCTACGTTCGCGCGCGGCTTCGTGTGGCACCTCGTGGCCTTCAAGGACTACTACGAAGCGTTGGCCATGTACCGGAAGGACGTCATTATCCCGTTCGGTTTCCTGTCGATGTCGATCCAAGCGGTGCTGTTCGCTTGGGTTTATGCGCGAGTATTCGCTGCTTGGTCCGACGCGACGTCGCGCGCCTTTGGGTATGCCGCTTTCGGCGCCGTACTGTCCTGGAGCTTCACGACGGTCGCTGTTGCCGCCAAGAACGTCATGAGCTCCGTACCCGACTACGTGCTGATCGAGACCGGCTTCACCGTCGTTCAATGGCTGATAGTCGGTCCGCTCACGGTGCTGCTATTGCGGCGTTCGGCGCCGTTGGAAACCGTAAACGCCTGAGTACCCGCGGTGAGCCATGCCTTACGACGAAGCCTTAGCCGACAGAGTTCGCCGTGCCCTCGCCGGAACGCCAGGCCTGACCGAGAAGAAGATGTTTGGCGGCATCGCTTTCCTGATGAAGGGAGCGATGTGTGTGGGTGTCCATGGGACCGATCTCATCTTCCGTTGCGAGAAGGACGAGACGGAGCAACTGCTGACAAAGAAGGGAGTCCGCATGTTCGATCTCTCGGGCGGGCGACCCATGAAGGGTTGGCTGCTGGTGGGGTCTGAAGCGACCAAGACAGCGGCGGGTTTCAAGTCGTGGATCGACTTCGCGCTGGTTTCCACGACGAGAGCGCGAGAGGCGCCAAAGTTTGCGAAGAAGGCTGCCAACGCCAAGCCAAAAAAGGCCGTGCGTCGTGGCTAACGCCGCGTCGCGTAGTAGGCGACTCGGCGTCGAGGCAGGGCGAAAGACCCGTACGCAGTGGCCGTTTCGACGTCGAAGCCCGCCTGCTCGAGCCATGCGCTGACGGCGCCGCGCTCGAATAGACGGACGTGATGCACTTCGCTCCTTCTGCGGTACGCGCCGCCACCCGCATCGCGGAAGGTCTCGATGGCGCGCGTCAATTGCATGAGCTCGCTATCTTCCGTCGAGGCAGACAGGACTGCCCAACCGGGGCCAGCTTTCCACGCGCGCGCGTTCAGCGACTCCTCGCCGGTTTCGATCAGGTCGAACACCAGGAGCCCACCTCTTCGCAGCGCCCGGCTCGCGCGGCCGAAGAAGCCCTGAAGGCGGGCCGCCGCATCTTCGGTCGGGGAGTGGTAGGTCAACGCTTCTCCGATCGCGAGAATCGCGTCACAGCCATCGAGCGCCACGTCATACGCCGATGCTTGTCGAAATTCAGCCGAAGGAGCCGCTTGTCGCGCCAGCTCGAGCAGCGCCGCAGAAGGGTCAATCGCCAGCGTGTCGAATCCAGCATCGACGAGCGCCTTGGTGCTCACGCCTGCGCCGCAGCCCACATCGATGACTCGCCGCGCGCCGTGGGCCTTCAACTTGGGAATCAGGGTGGCGATCGCAGCGGCCGCGAGCTCGCCAAAGCCCGCGGCTTGGACGAAGGCCAGGTCTTCATCGTAGATTGCGCGCTCTTCTGACGGGCTCGGCATGGCGCGCGAAGGGTAGGCTGAGCAGCCGTGGCAGGAAAAGACCCAGCGTCGGCGCGCCGTTCGCTCCAGCCGGGCGCGTGTTCAAGGAATGGCTTGCGGTGCCGAAGCCGGACCGGCGGCGTTGGCTTGCCCTAGTTGAATCGGGCAGTCGCGATCGCACAATGGCAGGGGCCCGACGCGGGGCTCGCCGTCCTCCAGGGAATCGTTCCGCCTGCTTGGCTAGTTGGCTCCTACCTGTGGGACGCCGTCCTTGGCGACCTGCATCGACGCGCAGGAAATCTCGAAGTTGCGGAGCAGCATCGAGAACGAGCCCTTGCCTCCGCGCCAACGAAAGCCGTGCGAGAGCTCTTGCAGCGCCGCCTTGGCGCCTAACACGGTTTCTCGCCATCGGGGGCCTTTCGGAAACGCATCCAAGCCAGTACAGAAGCTACGGGACTGGGTGAGCGGACGTATCGTTGAGAGAAGTGAGTGCGTCGAGGGCCGCCCGGACACGCGCCGCGCCGCGCAGCTCGATGCGATGGATCGCCCAGGCGTGGATTTCGGGTGCGATCCAGCCCGCACACACACGCTTGAGGCGACCGTCGACGAGCCACTCGGGTAGCAGCGCAACGCCCATGTTTGCGAGTGCCCAGTCGCGCAATACAATTGGCGTTACGCTTGCCATGCGGACGCGCGGTACGATTTCGACGATCGTGTCGCCTCGCGCGAACTGCCAGGAGGCGGCCGGTCCCGGACCGCGTTGGACGAGCCCGTCGTGATGCGCCAGCTCCCTGGGGTGGCGCGGGGTGCCGGCACGCCGAAGGTAGCTCGCGGAGGCGACCGGAACGCGCCGAAATGTCGTCAATCGGTGGGCAATCACGGAAGCCGAGTCGGGAGGAGCGATCCCGCCGCGCACGGCGAGGTCGACGCCCTCACCCAGCAAATCGACGACGTGATCTTGTAGGCGGAGGTCGATCTCGAGCTTCGGATGGGCTTTGGCCAGCGCGGTGAGGCGAGGCACGACGTAGCTGGTTCCGAGCGTTATTGGCGCGCTTATCGCCAGGGTGCCGCGCAGCTCGGGGTCCTCGGCCACGTCGCTCCGGGCAACTTCGAGTTGCCGAAGCAGACGCTGGCAATGCTCGTACCAACGATGACCGGCGGGCGTGACCTGCAACCGACGGGTGCTCCTAACGATGAGCGTGGCACCGAGATCACGCTCGAGCGCATCTAGCTGACGGCTGACCGCCGCGAGGGAGAGGCGTCGACCGCGTGCTGCGCTCGAGAGACTCCCGGCATCGATGATGCGCACGTACGTCTGCATTTGGTCGATCAAGTCCATCGCGCCAGTTTTTGCGATTGTTGCGTGCGGCGCAAGGGTGAGTGGCGCCTTTGGCGGCTTCCGTCGACGCGCGTTGCCCACCACAATCAGCGGCGAAAGGACACTTCAAGTGACCAACCTCGCAACGTCTATCCCCTTCGTAACCGGTTCCAACCGCGGCCTTGGCCGTGCGCTCGTTGACGCGCTGCTCGGCTGCGGCGTGCCACGACTTTACGCCGCCAGCCGCAGTGGAGCGCCACACCCCGACGCTCGGGTCATCCCGATTCGTCTGGATGTCACGAACCACGAGCAGATCGCCGCCGCCGCCGCCGTGGCGCGTGACGCGACCTTGCTCATCAACAATGCTGGGTCGCTGGCGTCCTACTCGGTGCTCTCCGCCGATCGAGCACAGTTGGCGCAGGATCTAGATATCAATTTCCATGGGCCGCTCGCCCTAGTCCGCGCGCTTCTTCCGGTGCTAAAGCTCACGGCGGAGGCCGCAATCGTGAACGTGCTGTCGGTGGTTTCGCTTGCGAGCATGCCTGCCATCGGCGGTTATGCAGCTTCCAAGGCTGCAGCTTGGTCGCTGACTCA
>DATAKF010000375.1:0-48312 GCA_036261775.1 Polyangiaceae bacterium
CACCTATTTCTAAAGAGGCAGGGGCTTGAGTCCCTTGCTGGCTGGTGGGCGATGACGACGCAGGAGCTACATAGCCTGGGTGACCGGCATCCGACGGCGTGCACAGTCTTGGCAGCCTCAATGTTGGAGGCTGCGCTGGTCGCTATTGCCGAACCGGCAAAGAGCGCAGGGGAGTGGCGGAAGAAGGACCTGCTCGAACCGTCTGAACGCTGGAAGCTGGGGATGCTCATCGACCAGGCTGAAGTGGCTTTGACTTTTTCGAAGAACGAGGCCGTTCTAGCTCGCACCCTTGCGGATTTGCGCAATCGTATTCACGTCGGAAAGTCCGCCGTGAGCGGGCCCGAACGCTTCAAGCTTCAATTCACCAACCCGCAGGACGCGACGATCGCACGCAATCACTTGGAGCTGCTGCTCGTCAGGATTCTCGAGTGGCCCCCAATCGCAGCCCTAGCCTGACCAGCTGCTAACCCCACCGCTTCCGAGAAAGCCGATCGCCGGTCGCCAAGCACAACTGCTTGGCGGGAAGGGACACATCGGGCACCTGGGCTGGCCGGGCCTTTGCTCCCTCGGCCATCGCCGCTTCGGAGTTCTGATCCCATGGCGGGCGTGAGTTGCTAGAGTCGACGGCCATGGACGTCGTCTTCTTTCTCAAGTTCGGCTCCGAACAGAACATGCAGGCGCTGTTGGAGGAGGGGCTCGTCCACCTGAAACCGCTGAGCTACTTCATCAAGCTCGAAGGTGACGAGGCCAGAGGCGACAAGCACGAGGGCCTAACCGAGTACAGACAAGGGCCCGGAACGCGGGTCGTCATCGATGGCAAGCACGAGCTGTCGCATGAGACCGGGCTCAAATCTATGAGCATCCGGCACGAGGAATCCGCGGCGTGCAACGTGTTATGCCTCACCGCCATCACCCCCACCTATCGGCAGGTGGATTCTCGCATCAAGGACCTCGGTGACTTCAGCGTCACGATCATTAAGCCGCAGGTCTTCCTGGATCGGCTCATCACAGCAGCCGAAGCTGAGGGCCTTTCTGTCCAGACCAGCGCGGTAGAGTACGTGCCAGCTTCCTACTCCGGGCCGATGGGCGTGTTCCGAAAGTTCGCTGATGGCTACGACTTCCAAAACGAATTTCGAGTTTCCGTGCGGCCCGGCAGGGAGGACGCCATCAACCTTCGCCTTGGTTCCCTTACCGACATCGCCGACTTTGGTCGCCGGGAAACGCTTATCAGCATCCTGGGTCGGGGCTTGGGGCCGACAGCAGCGGACGGGGGCCCTAAGGCGTAGCGCCCGGCCCGCGCCATTGCTCGGCCGGCCTACTTTGGCGGCGGACGCCATCTCGTAGTGGCAGTTGCCGATCGTTCGCGTAAGACCGCCGTTTGGCGCTCCACACCAACGAAAGTCGTGACGACCGCAATGAGCTGCCTCACGCCACCCGCACCTCGATCGGCACCGAGATAGCCGTTGTCCACGCAGGGTATCGCCCCCGCGCAACTAGAAACGATAACGCGGAGTTAGCGAAAGCTGGCTCCGCGGTTTTCGTTTGTGCGCCCGGCCGCAGCCGTTAGTCGCCGCCGAGCGCCTTCACGTCGGCGATGTCTTGAGGTCGCGCGGCGGCGCGCTTGTTCTTGATGAGCGCGCCGCGCCCGATCACGGGTATCGCGCAACCCTCGAGGTCGAAGCTCTCACCGTCGGCGATGGCTTCAGCAAAAGTGATGCCGTCGGCACGATTGATGATGTCGATTCTTCGCGGGGGGACACCGATCTGAAGAACGCCGTCGTAGGAAGAAAAGTCCTCGACTCGCACCTCGAATGAGGAGAGCGGTGCACCGAACGCTGCAAGCGCCGCATAGACGCGCTTTGCGTTGCTTGATTCTGCTTCGACCAGGATGTCGAGATCCTTGGTAGCGCGCGGGTGGCCGTGGAAGGCGACTGCGTGGCCGCCCAGCACGACGAAGCGCGCACCTGCTCTATGAAGCTCGACCAAGATGTCGCGGAAGTCGTCGAAGAGCTCGATCATGCGCGGGTTCGTGGAACGAAGCGCACCGCGACGCGTTGGCGAGAATGGCCGGCCGGCTCCAACCGCGCGAGGCTGAAGCTCTCAGCGGTGAGGCGCGTTGCGAGGGAAATGGCGGCGGCTCCTCTGATCGGGGTGAAGTCTATTTCACCGCGGCCAAGTTGAGTCTTGTGAAGCACCATTACCTTGGCGCGTTTCGCTGCCCGTTCTTGCCGTGCTCGCTCGTCCGACGTCACGGTTGCGAGTCTAGCATTTCTTGCAGGTCGGAGCGCCGTCTCTCGGCAAGCAGAAAGCACGCTATTCCTTGCTCTCCGCGGCCGCCACCGCCGCGGCCGATACACGCTGAAGCCTTGGTCGCGCGCCTACGCCACCCGCACCTCGATTGGCACCGCGAACTCTGTTGTCCACGCGTCGTCGCGCCCCCGCGCTGCATTCGAGCTGCCAGACCCAGGTCTCGGAGTTTCGCCCATCGCTCGAGGGCTATCCCGGGCCGGCGCAAAGAGGCGCGCCGTAACTGATCTTCCAATGCCTTATCCCGCTGCCTAATGCGCGGCATCAAGGGCACCAGCGCCTCCACCAACTGCAAGCTCAGCTCTTCAACTTGAAATGCCATCGTGAAACTCCTCGCGGCCGCCTGCTTGCGAGCCACAACCAGCTCCCCATCGGGGAGTCGCAGCGGCAGTCGAGGCTGCCCGCGTCCTCGCGGGCACCGGCGCAGCCGGCCCGGCCTCGACGGCCGCGAGCACCCCGATAAAATCAACCTCCCCCGAGCAAGCCAGTCGTCTCCTCTCGCTCCGCCGCAGGCGTCCACCGTCACCGGCTTCCGCCGGTCCACCTCACCCGCGCCGAAGGCGCGTCCACGTTCTCGGACCCGGCCGCAGGCCGCTCACGTCCCCCGCGCCGAAGGCGCGTCCACGTCCACCGTCACCTTCACGGCCACGAGCTCGCGCCTCCGGCGCGGCGTCCCCGCCGTCTCTCCCTCGCCCCAAATGTACCGAAAACCGCCCCAGCAGCCTTCTGCAAGCTTGGCTGCACTTCGGCAGCCCCTCAGTCTTTACGTCGCTACGTCCCTCGCAGCCTCTTCGACAACCTCTGCATCGCTCTCGTATGCAACCGACTCGCCCACGACTTGCTCAACCCGAGCGACTCCGCCACATGGTCGAACCTCTCGCCCTCCAAGTAGTGCCGCCGCACCAGCGTCGCTTCCTCTTCCGGCAAGCCCGAGATGGCTTCTTGCACCAACGTCAGCAGCTGCGCGCGCGACACCGCTTCTTCGGGGCTGTCGGCGGTCGACACCTGCACGCGCTCGCCTTCTTCGCCGATGCTGGTCGGCGCGATCAGCCCCACCGTCATGGCGGCTGCCATGGCGGCCAAATGCTCGCCCAACGCTTGGTCGGCCTGCGCGCGCGTGGTGGCAGCACCTGAGGCGAACGTGTCGTCGGCGGCGCCTTCGCTCGTCTTGAGCGACGCGGACAGGCCGTTCAGGCGTTCGTAGGTGCGACGCGAGAGCTGCGCCATCGAACGGACGCCGTCGATGATAGAGCCGCGGACCCTGAAATTCGCGTAGGCGCGGAATGGCACGCCGCGCTGACTGTCGAACTTTCGTGCAGCATCGAGCAAGCCTTCGCGTCCAAAGCTGCGCAGGTCGTCGAGCTCGACGCCGGGTCCTAGCGTGCGCGCGACCTGACGAGCCACGATTTCCACCAGCTCGAGCTCAGCCTGGAAACGCTCCAGAACCTCCGGCGCGTCAGGTCCGCGCGCTGCAGGTTTTCCGGAAGTGCTAGTCGGCGGCGTCGCCATCCAGGCGCGAGATCTATCAAATCGCCGGGTCGCTGGGTTTCGATTCCGTCCGAGGCGTGGCATATTGAGCGCATGTTCCGCTGGGGCCGAGCCTCGGTCGCATACGCTGCCATTGCGACAGCTGCGCTCGGCATCGGCCAGGCCTTCGACCTGGGCTGGCTGCTCGGCTACGGCACGCCGTGGCTACCGCTCAGCGGGGCCGAAGCGCACGCCTTCAGCTTGGTGCTGGGCGCTGCGTTTGCAGCGGCCGTAGTCGTAGGCACCCGGGTCTTGGTAGAAAACGTAGGTTGGGCAAAGACCCTCCATCGCGACCTGCGCCCCATGACGGCCCAGCTCGACGCCACCGGAATTGTGGTCATCGCAGCGCTCTCTGCCGTGGCCGAGGAGCTGGTGTTCCGCGGCTTGTTCATGCCCTGGCTCGGCTTGGTGCCTCAGGCGCTGCTGTTTGGCGTCGTGCACGCGCAGCTCAGCGGCCCCAGCCGCTGGGTTTGGGTGGCCTGGGCCAGCGTGGTCGGGTTGGCGCTCGGTGCCATCTTTGGGCTTAGCGGCTCACTGCTGGGTGCCATGCTGGCGCACGCGCTCATCAACGGGCTCAACCTCGCGTATTTGAAGTCGCACGACACCGCGCCGCCGCGAAACTCGCTGGGGGGATTGTTGTCCGAGCGCCGGTCGCCGGTGCCCGAGCGGCACTCGCCCGTGCCAGAGCGGCGCTCGCCCTTGCCCGCCGGCCGCCGAGCCTAGCGAAAAACCCGGATAGGAAAAGCCGGTCCTGGCCGATTTCGCCGTTGCGGCGAAGCGGCAACCAGGCGGAGCAATCCGGCGCAATTGGACAAAACGCGGTGGGGCCTGGGCCCCAACGCTATGCGATGGCGTTCTGAGCTATTCTGGTGGCAGTACCCCCCGCCCAAGATGACCGCGATCGAGTCTGGTCACCCCGAGGACCGCCCCAGGGTCCTCGTCGTCGATGACGAAAAGTTCATCCGCGACATCATCGCCGACTTCCTCGGTATGGAAGGCTACATCGTGCGTACGGCCGAGGACGGGACCAGCGCGGTCACCGAGCTCGAGCGCGCGCGCTACGACATGGTCATCAGCGATCTGAAGATGCCCAAGATGGGCGGCTTGGATTTGCTGAAAGAAGTCGCGCGGGTTCACCCGGACACGCTGACCGTGATCATGACCGGCTTCGGCACCGTCGAGACGGCGATCGACGCCATGAAGCGTGGGGCGTACGACTACATTCTCAAGCCCTTCAAGGTCGAAGAGATCGTGCACATCGTGCAGCGCGGCCTGGAGAAGCGGCGCTTGTCGGCCGAGAACCTGCGCCTGCGCGAGGCTTTGTCGCTGTACAAGGTGAGTGAAGCCATCGCCGCCAGCCTGTCGCTCGACGAGGTCGTCTCGACGCTGTCCGAGAGCGCCCTGTCCGAGGTGCACAGCGACCTGGTGATGACCTGGCTGGCGGACGGCGAAGGCAACTTTGCCCTACGCAGCTTGAACTACAGCTCGCTCTTGGAAGAGGGCGAAGAGCTGGGCGAGCTGGACCCTGCCAAGGTGACCGAGCGACTCGCCGCAGGCGTGATCATCGAGCACGGCGCGCGCGCGCGTGAGCTGTTCCAAACGCACCCGTCCCGTCAGGTCTCGAGCCTGATCATCGTGCCGCTCAAGATGCGCGATCGGCTGCTCGGCTTCGTCAGCACGGTTTCGCTCACGGCCAGCCGCCGCTTCGACGAAGGGCAGCGCAAGTTGCTGTCCATCATCGCCTCGCGCGCCGCGGCTGCCATCGAAAATGCCAGGCTTTACGAAGACTTGCAGGCGACGTTTCAGCAGACGATCCAAAGCCTGGCTCGCACCATCGACAAGATGGACCGCTACACCTCGGGTCACTCCGAGCGCGTGGCTCGCTACGCCGTGAACCTGGCCAAGTGGCTCGGGCTCGACGACGCGCAGATCGAGATCGTGCGCCACTCTGCCTTGATGCACGACATCGGCAAGATTGGCTGCGTCATGAACCTGAACAAGGCCGGCAAGCTGACGCAGTCGGAGTACGAGGTGTTCAAGCGCCACCCCGCCTACGGCCGCGAGATCTTGGACCCGATCAAGTTCTTGGGCCCGGTCATCCCTGGCGTGCACCTGCACCACGAGCGCTGGGACGGTCGCGGCTACCCGCTTGGCCTGGCCGGCAAAGACATCCCGCTGATCGCGCGCATCATTTCGGTGGCAGACACCTACGACGCCATGACCAGCGACCGCGCTTACCGCCGCGCCCTGCCGCACGAGGTCACGGTCAGCGAAATCGTGCGCTGTTCCGGTACACAGTTCGATCCGGACATTGCCGGAACCTTCACCGAGCGCATCGAGCTGCTCCGTGAAGAGCTGCGTGCTACAGGCCACGAAACGCCTGAATGACCACGCGACGACTGGCCGGCTATTTCCTGGGCAAACAGGACTACCGCTCGTGCCTGGCGCTTCAGGAAAGCCTGCACACGGCGCGAACCGCCGGCGGCGCTCCCGACACCGTGCTGTTCGTCGAGCATCCGGCGGTCATCACCCTGGGGCGCGGCGCGCACTCGGAAAACCTGCTGGCTTCGGCCGCGCGCCTGCAAGAGCTGGGTGTGGACGTGGTGGAGACGGGGCGCGGCGGTGACGTCACGTTGCACGCGCCAGGGCAGCTGGTTTGCTACCCGGTCATCGATCTGGGGCCGGATCGCAAAGACGTGCGGCGCTACGTCAAAGACCTGACCGAGGTGATGCGACTCGTCGCAGAGGCGCAAGGCGTCGCGACCGGGCGCTTCGAAGAGCACATTGGCTTGTGGGCGAACCGCGAGTCACCGCGCGCTTACTTGGGCACCGACTCTGGCTCCGATCTGGTCAAGCTTGGAGCCATTGGCGTGCGCATCTCGCGCTGGGTGACGATGCACGGCTTCGCGCTGAACCTTGCGCCCGACATGCGGCTGTTTTCGCTGATCGTGCCGTGCGGCATCAGCGACTTCGGCGTTGCGTCGTTGGCCGAGCTGATGGATGGGCCGGCGCCGAGCGTGGAGGTCGCGGCGCGTCAGGCCTTCGCAGCGCTGGTCAAGGTGCTGGACGCCGACGCCGAGCGCTCTTCGTTCACGCTGGGTGAGCCCCCAGCCACGATCAGCACGTTGGCGAACGGCGTGCTCTCCGACGCGCCCTGAACGCGGCAACCGAGGCCCTGCCGCTCGAGTAGCTCGGTCACGGCGCGAGCTGGGCGGTAGGCGGTGGCACGACCGCGGTTGACGCCCCATTTGCGCCCGATCCACTCGAAGAGCCGTGTCACGCCGCTGCGGGCCGACGGATCTCCGTCTAGCTCGCGCACCAGCAAACGGCCACCGGGTTCGAGCGCTTTGCTTGCGGCAACGAGCAGGGCGTCTTGCTCGGCCAGCGGCAAGTAGTGCAGCACGTCGATCAGCAAGATGGTGTCGACCGACGGCAGCTCGACCTGCGCCACGTCGGCCACGCGAAAGTCCGCTTCGGGACCGGCTAGGCGCGCGGCTGCGATCTTGTCGGCGTCGGAGTCCAACCCCAAGACGCTGGTGGCGTGCCCCAGCTCGAGCAGCAAGAGCGCGAGCTGCCCGCGGCCGCAGCCCAGGTCGAGCACGCGCCCCAGCGGGCCGAGCTCCGCCAGCAGCTTGAACACCGGATCGAACGCCAGTTTGCCGGCGACGTAATAGCGGTGTGCGGGCGCGACACCCTCGTAGCGAGCGCGCGTGCGCTGGACCGCGGCTTCGAACGCTTCGTCGGCGGACGGCGCCGCAGCGTTCGCGACGGCCTCGGTGCGCTGCCGGCGCGAAGCGAACAGCCACGCGACGCCGAAGCCGAGCAGCGCGAGCCCGGCTCCCACCGCGACGCTGCCCACGAGCAGCTGCTGCGCAAAGCCGAGCGCGCCCGTCGCGCGCGCTCGAGCGACGTCGAACGCGACCCAGCGACCCGTGAGCAGGTAAGCGCCTGCCTCGACCTCGCTGAAAATCAAGAACGGCGCCACTAGCGGATTCGAGATGTTGGCCGCCAAATAGGCCAAAACCGCGTCCAGGCGCAGCGGCACGCACACCGCCAGCACGAGCACGAAGTGCAGCCCGTACAGCGGCTGGCAGCCGATGAACAAGCCAACCGCCACCGCGACTGCAGCCCTGACAGCAGACCCGGGTGTGCCGCGCAAGCGCCGCCACAACCCGAGCAAGAACGATTTCACGCGCCCGGATGCTCCGATCGCGCTCGCTGCGCTTCGGCCAGCTTGCGATACATGAGCGCGCTCTTGTGCTCGGAGTCGCGCGTCAGCACCGCGTCGAACTCACGAATGGCAGCGTCGTATTCGCCGCCCGAAAGGTGCAGCACGCCGAGCAGCAAGCGAGCCTGGCCGTAGTTGGGGTTCGCTTCGCGCGCTGCCTCCAGCTGCTCTTTGGCCCGCACGGGTTGGTTGGTGTCGCGATACAGGGTCGCTAGCTTGGTGCGCAGATCGGCGAAGCCGGGACAGAGAGCCACGGCGCGCTCGAGCTCGAGCACGGCTTCCGGCACCATGCCAGCGTCCAAGTACGCTTGGCTGATCTCGGCGTGCATGTTGGCGATCTTGCCCTTGGCGAAGGGATCCGCCTTGGCCGGGCCGCCCGAGCCGCGGTGGCGGATTTGGCTGTAGATCTGCCGAGCTGCGTCGTACTTGCCGAGGTCATTGTAGGTGACCATCAGGTTCAGCTGCGCTTCGGTGTAGTTCGGGTTCAGGCTGACCGCTTTCTCGAAGTAGCGTTCGGCCTGGGTGAAATCTCCCTTGGAGTGGGAGATGACCCCGAGCATGTCGAAAACATCCGCGAAACGATCGGTTTCGGCGACCACCTGCCGCAGCAGATACTCGGCCTTGTCGAGCTCACGCTTCTGGTAATGCTCCCTGCCCAAGAGCAGGAGTTGCTTGACGTGGTCGTCCATGCGGCTGGTATGGAACCCCGAAACTCCTAAGAAAGTACAGGGGTTGGCGAGTTCTAGTGCGAATTCGTGGAAAAAGCCTGCAGCGCTGTCTGTCACTCACCGACTCTGCACTGGCTTGGATGTGCCGGGGTCGATGAGCGATGTGGGCGAAAGTGGTTGGGTGCGGCGGGGGTCGCGGCTGATCAGGAAATAAGTGGCCGACGTGGACGTGCTGGAGGACGGCACGCCATCTGCTGCGCGCCAGTGGGCGCCTCGAAGTATTCGAACACATGCTGTCGCGAGCCCGCGATCAAGCAAGACCTGGGCTTCCAAACGCTCGAGTAGACCTCCATAGGTATTCGTTCGAGAGGAGCTCGCCAGCTAAAGATCTTTATCGCTGCGGCGGCTGCGACATGCTGCTGTCCAAGCAGGCTCAGCCCCCGGAGAGCACGGTCTCGGGCATGACGCAGTGGACGCTGGGGCTGTGGGGACCTGACGACGGCTCCTGCAAGAGCTGGGACGCGACCTACTACGTGAGCAAAGGCAGCAGCAGCGGCAGCGGCGGCAGCAACGACGCTTGCCACCAGTGCTCCTCGGCGTGCAGCGGTATCCCTGGGTGCAGCTGCTGCGCGGAATGCGGCGGGTTCTGCTTCAACTAAAGGTCACATGACCTGCGCCGGTTGCCAGGGTGCGCGCCGTGTTCGAGCTCGGCGACAGCCCCGCCGTGCTAGCGCGACGCCTTCGCGAAAGCGCGGCGGGCGCCAGCGCCGCTGGTGGGAGCCAATGGCCTGACCCAGCCTCCGGGCGCTGGTTCGGGAGGTGGGGTAGCGGGGTGACGCGAGTAGCCCGGGCGCAGAATTGAAACCTCGGGCACGCTTGCCCTTACATGGTGCGTGGAAGCAGCTTCAGAAGAGCCAGGCGCGGCAAGCCATGGTCCGGGTTGCTGCTTGCGTGCTTGGCTGTGTTTGGTTGTCGACGCGACCACGAGGTGGCCGCGTGCTTGCCGTGCAGCAACGGCGCGCACGCCGATCCCAAAGCGCACGCAGAGCTGGAGGCGTTGTGGCAAAGCGTGGCCCACGACGTTTGGAAGGAGGGCGCGCTCGAGCTCACCTGCGTGTGCTTCGGCGCGGGACCTTCCGCCAGCGTGGAGGGACGGAGCATCGAGCTTACGGCGAGCTGGGAGCGACGCGAGCAAGCGGCTCGAGCCGCGCACCTGGCGTTGCACCGCAAGCGTCCACCGTGGGACGCTCGCTCGCAGGACACTTGTGAGGCGCGGGTCGGGCGCGCGCTCACGCTCGAGGCCGAGGCGCACGAGCTGGAGCTCGCGGCGCGCCAATCCCTCGGGGTGACGACGCAGCGCTATCCGTTCGAGCCGGAATATTGGGCGGCACCGGCACCGCAGCGGCGCGCGTGGCTGCTCGCCTACTTCAGAAGCCACCCGGAGGGTGATGGCGTGGTGCCGGGCTTCGCCTCCCAGTACCGCGCCCGGTGCGGCGCTTCGCCCGGTTGAGCCTGGCTGCAAAAAGTCGAGAAACGGGCGGGCGCTTGCCGTCATGGGGGTTCCTTGCTACTTCGCCCCCGTGGCCTCACCGCCGGGCGCCGGTGGTTCACGTTATGCCGGCCGCGTCGTCGATCCCGACGTGCGCGATGACGGCGAGACGGAACCCGAAGTCGAGCTGAACCCCAGCCCGCCGCTTGCCGCTGCCTTGGGTCCGGCCGCTGACGAGCCATCACCAGCGCCCAACGAGGCGCCAGTGACCGAGACGCCCTCCCGACCGAGCGCGACTGGTCGCGGAGCCGAAGTGCGGGAGCGGCTGCTGGCCAAGGCGCGTGCGGCCGAGCAGCCCAAGGACTCTGTCCCGAGCAGCCCGGCACCGAGCAGCTACGTCCCGAGCAGCCCGGCGCCCAGTAACGCCGCACCAAGCGTCGAAGCGGCGGCGTCCAGCTTGGAGGACGAGCTCGAGGCCATTGGTCGCGGCCCTGCCGTGAGCGTTACGGAGGCTGAAGACTTTGCGCCGGGTCCGCCCTCGGGACGCGCGCCATCCGCGCCCTTCACACCGTCGACGCCACGCGAGCTTTCTCCGACGCTGGTCGCGATCTTTTCGGCGCTCGTCGGTATCGCCACGATCGCTTCGATCACGGCGCTGTTCATGAGCATCGAGACGCGCGCGCCCAGCACGGCGACCAGCGCGGTGGCCGCGACCACGGCGACCAGCGCGCCCGCTCCCAGTGCGCCGGAACCGCGCGCCAAAGCCAAGCGCCAGCGCCAGAAGCAGCCAGGGCCGTGGCGCCTGTCGGACGCGCGTGGCGACGGGAAATACCGCTTCATCGAGGGCAAGGTCGGCACGGACTCGTTCCTGAAGGCGCTGGAAGCCGCCGGCGCCTCCGAGGCGCAGGGCTACCGAGTGCTGGCCGCCATGCGCGGCGTGCTCGACCTGAACAAGTGTAAAAAGACCGACCGCTTTCAAGCGCTGCTCGAGCGCGGCACGAACAAGCTGTTCGCGCTCGAGTACCTGGCCGGCGCCGAAGACGTCTACCAAGCCAAGGAGGTGGATGGTCGCCTCACGGGTAGCAAGCTCGACTTGAAGATCGAGCGCGCTCAAGTGCTGGGCGCGCTCAGCTACGATGGCAGCAGCTTCGATCACTCGGCAGAGGTGGCCGGTTTCGATCCGGGCTTAGCGAAGGTCGTGCAGCGCGCGCTCGACGGGCACATGGCGCTCGACGAGCTGGACCGCGGCGACGTGCTCCGGCTCGTCGTGCAGGAAGTCACGGTGCTGGGCGAATTTGCGCGCTACGCCGGCGTGGAAGCGCTGGAGCTGATCCGCGTCGACCCCAAGAAGACGCACGTTCGCATCTACTACTGGGATGCCCCCAACGTGCGCGGCTACTACGATCGCGACGGCAAGGCTCCGTTCGAGGGCGGCTGGCGCAAGCCAATCAAAGACGCGCCGCGCACGTCACCGTGGAACCCGCACCGCGTGAACCCAGTGCTGAAGAAGGTGATGCCGCACCAGGGTACCGATTTCGGCTCGCCCACCGGCACGCCGATCGGCGCGTCGTCGTACGGAACCGTGAGCTTTCTGGGGCCGGCCGGTCCCGCTGGCAACCTGGTGAAGGTAATGCACCCGGGCGGTATCGAGACCGGCTACGCGCACTTGTCGCGCTTCGCAGCCGGCCTCAAGGTGGGCGACAAAGTGAAGCGTATGCAGCTGCTTGGCTACGTGGGTAGCACCGGTCGCTCCACCGGACCGCACCTGCACTTCAGCGCCAGCCGCGACGGCGCCTTCTTCGATCCGGAGACCTTGAACCTGGACGGCATGCGCACCTTGACGGCGCAGGAGCGCGAGCAGTTCAAGCCGATCATGGCCAAGTACGACCCCATGCTCGACGGCGTGCCGATGCCAGAGCGCTACGCGCCGATCGTGGTGGCAGCGCCCGCCGAGCCCGCGGTCGCTGCGGCGCCCACCGGCAGCGCCGTAGCAGCGGGCGACGACTCCGAAGGCGACGACGAAGGCACGGCCGAAGCAGCCCCCGCGGCAGCAGCGCCGCCCGGTGCCCCGCCAGCTGCGCCCGGCGAGCCCGCGGCCCCCTCGAAACCGGGCGGTTCCGCCGTCTATCTGAGCGACAAAGAGCTGCTCGAAGCGCAGTCAGCGACTGACGACGGCGAAGTGGAAGAGTAGGGGTGAGGAGTGAGGGGACACGGCCTAGTCGAACCAGGGGCTAGGGATCAGTCGAACCAGGGGCTAGGGATTGAGGCAGAGCCGTATCATTGCCCGCCCTCGGCCCCTTTCTCCCCTCCGCCGACTAACCCCTCACCCCTCAAGACGGACGACGCGTTAAACGAAGCGTAAAGATTGACCCATGCGGCTGCGCATCCTCGACCCGGATGCTGCCCCCATGAGCTTCGGCAATGTGCTTGACCAGCGAGAGCCCGATGCCGGAGCCGCGCACCTGCTTGCCGCTCGCGGACTTGCCGCGCACGAAGCGCTCGAAGATGCGCTTGCGATCTTCGGGCGCAATGCCGGGTCCTTGATCGGTCACCCGCACCTCGGCGCCGCCCGAGACGGCGCGCACCGACACGCACACGCGCTTGCCCTCCGGGGCGTACTTCAGCGCGTTGTCGACCAGGTTGATGACCGCGATCTCCACCGCGCGCTCGTCGAGCAGGAGCTCGGGCACTTCTTCGAGCGACAGCTCTAGCGCCACGCCGTCCCGCTCGGCGCGGACTCGACAGGCCTCGACGGCGCGCCCAACCGGCTCCGCCAAGCGCGTTGGCGAGAACTCGTAGGCGGCTTGCCCGCGCTCCACCTTGGCAAAATCCAGCACGTTTTCGATCAGCGCGTTCAGGCGGTCGCTCTCGTTGACGATGATCGACAGGTATTGGCTCTGCTTCTCGGGAGTGTCGGCGCGGCCGGTTTGCAGGAGCTCACCGAACATGCGCACCAGGGCGAGTGGCGTCTTCAGCTCGTGCGACACGTTGGCCACGAACTCGCTCTTCAGGTTCGACAGGCGGCGCTCGCGCTCCGCCGCGATCAAAATCACGAACAAACCCGCGATCACGACCACGCTCGACAGCCCGACCAGCACCATCTCGAGCAGCCGGCGGCGCGCCACGGCGGCGGCCAGCTCGGCGGCGCTGTTCATGGTCACGTTCAGCGTCCACTTGTACAGGGTGGTCTCGAACTGCCGACCGAGCGTGAGCCCACCACGCGTGAGCGGCGGCCCGAACACGATCTTGCCGTCGGCGTCGACGATGTTGACGCGGCTCTGCTGCATGTCCGAGTACAGCGCCGGAAAGACGTCGTGCACGATGCGTGGCACGTCGTGCCAAACCACCACCAAAAAGTGCCGGTCGTTCAGCTCTTGCTCCCAATGGCTGAGCAGGTACGCCTTCTCGCGCTCGACTTTGTGCAGGTGGCGCAGCTCGTCGATGGGTGGCTTGTCGAGCTTCAGCTCGGGCAAGAGCCTGTGCACCAAGAGCCGACGAAAGCGCTCGGTCTCCAGCTCCGGCGCGCGCGACGCCAGCGCCACCACGTTGTGCGCGGGCGTGCCCAAATCGACCAGAAAGACGGCGCGCACCGTGGGCGTCTGCAGGGCGGCGGTCTCGAGCCATTTGCTACCGAATTCGGTGCGTTGCGTCAGGTCGAGCACCGAGCGAACGGCGTTGTCTTGCTCGATGATGCGCTTGTCGAGCCGGTCGGCGCGCTCGTTGGCGAGCGACAGGGTGGCCTCGACCACCGACTGCTCCCGCAGCTTTTCGAGCTGGAAGCTGGAGCGGAACATCACGCCCGACAGCACCAAGACGGCGATCACGATCGCGGGCAGCAGCAAGAACGTGAGCAATTGCTCGCGCCTGGTGCGGTCCGTCGCCATCGCCCGGCACTGTAGCAGACGCCTCAACGCGCCGGCGAAGCGCGGAGGACGACACGCCCCTGCCCTCTACCTCTTCAGAATCACGTCGGCTTCGAGGACAATAGGCCGATTTGCCAAGAATTCCGCGAATTGCTCGCAGACGTAGTCGATGGCGTTCTGCTCGGTTTGATGAAATGGCGCGTCACCGAGCGGGTTGACCACCTCGAGCAGGCCCAGGTAGCGACCGCCTTGCCTGACCGGGCCGCACAGCGCGCGCGCGGGCTTCACGCCCAGGGTTTCCCAGCGCGGGCCGAGGACTCGCGGGTCACTCGCCACGTCGTGGACGGCGACCGAGCCGGGGCGGCGCATGACCGCGTTGATGAACGGATCACTGTCGGGCGTGCGATGCAAGAGCACCTGCATGGTGCCGGGACCTTTGGCCCGCACCACCACGAACTGGCGGGTGTTGATGTCGAACACGTGAATCAGCACGCCGTCGCAGGGCACGATCGATTCGACGGCGGCCAGCATGAACTCGGCGCCGTCGGCCACGCCCCGCATGAAGTGCAGGTCGTGCATGGTCTCGAACAGCTCGCCGATCAGGTCCTCTCCAGCGCGACGACGCACGGCAGCCATGCGCGGCTTGGACGAGCGCGCAGCGCTGGGTTGCGACGGAGTCTTCTCGCGCGTCAGCGGGATAGCTGCCTGCGGATCCGACCTGCCTTCGGGCGCTGATAGCGACGTTGGCGTAACCGCGACGACCAGCGGCGCGGCGACCGGCGCAGTGGATTCGGCCGGCGTGGGGATCACGACGGGCGCGGCCAGCACGGGCGCCACGACGGTTTGAGGGGACGCTTCGACGGGAGCTGCAACGGGCGCCGTAGCGACAGGCGCGCCAGTAGCGGGCCCTGCGGCGACGGGCGCGGCCGCAACGGCCGCCGCCGCGGCGGCTTGCGCGGGTGGCGAACTCGAGATCTTTACCACCGGAATCGGCTTGATCGAGGGCGCTGGCACCGACGCGCGAGCAGGGGCCGTGCCGTCGAACAGCGGGAACGTCACCACTGGATTCCCGCGCCAGTCTTTCCAGGCCAGCGTGCCGAGCGGAGGACGCTCGGGCCGCTTGTCGAACTTGTGATCGAAGACCGCCAGTTGAATGAACTTCTGCCCGGGCCGATCTGCCAGCTCGCGAGAGAGATCGCGGAAACTCGCCCAAAGCAACGCCTCGACCGAGCCGCGCGAGACGCCCGGTTCGACCACGTACGCGACCTCACGGTAGGTGATGGGCGACTCGGTCGTCGGCTCTTCCTGGCGCTTGCGCAGCACGCTAGAAGGAGGCGGCATGTCGATGGCCGCGCTCGGTTGAGTGAGGTTTTGGGGCGGCGCAACGGCTGGGCCCAGACCCTTGGGCACCGCCGGAGCCGCAGGGATCACGTCGCTGGGAACGGTGATGCCAGCGGGCGGCTTGGCGGAGGGTGCTCGGACGGAGTTGCCAGGACGGGGCGGAAACGCAGACCCCGAAGACTTGATGGTCGCCGGAGCAGCCGCAGGCGGCGTGGCCGCCGAAAGGCCTGGCGAGACAGCTTGCACCACGCTGGCCGGAGCCGGAGCATTGGGCGATAGGTCGCTGGAAGGAACGCCGGCGTAGGGCTCGGCGTGCATCGCAACCGAGGGAGGCGCAGGAGCCGGCGCGACTGACGGAGCCGCCGCCACGGCCACCGGAACGGGAGCCGTCACGACGGGAGCGGGTGCCGGTGCGGGGGCGACTGACGGAGCCGGCGCGACGACCGCAGCAGCCGTACCGCTGGGTGGCGTGACACTCCGTGCAGGCGCAACGGCCGCGACCGGCGCCGCAACGGGAGCCGCGATCGGCGCCGCAACGGGAGCCACGACCGGCGCCGCAACGGGAGCCGCGACCGGCGCCGCAACGGGAGCCACGACCGGCGCCGCAACGGGAGCCACTGACGGAACCGGAGCGGCAGTGGGTGCAACCGACGCGGCGGGCACGGCCACTGGCACGTTCGCGGGGGCAGCGGGCGCGATTGACGGAGCCGAGGCGGAGGCGAGTGGAGGGACGGAGGCGCCGTTGAGATGAGGAGCTGCTGACTCGGTGCTGAGCTCTGCGTCGGGCGGGGCTTTGGCGACGACGAACCGCAGCTTCAGCTTCGGGTCGACGGCGCGATAGCCATCGTCGAGCAACTCGATCGAGAACTTGGACAGGGGGCCGCTGTCACCGCGAAGCCTGCGAGCTTCCTGCAGCGCCGCCTGCCACTGCTTGGCCTCGACGCAATACTTCTCGTCGGAACTATTCTCGCCAACGCGAGAGACCTCAACGAACCATCGCATCAAAATTCAGTTGCCGAGATGACGTGTGACCGGTACCCGCGGTCTTCCTAAAGTGAGCTGTCCCCGCAGGAAGTGGGGACGGCAAGTAGAGCGCCTCAGGCGCGCTCCCGCAAGCAACAATGAGCTAAAAAGGTGCGCGATGCTGAACGGATGCGCGCTCCCCGTGGCCCAAGCTCCGAGCAATGTGTCGGCACATCTCGCCGGAGCCCGGAATTGCCAAACGCTCCACATCATTTGCGAAAATGCCTGCATGCCGCCGGCGCCTTCGGGGTACTTGCCGTTTTTTCTGGCGCGTTTTCACGCTCGATGCCCGGCCGGCGGACCCGCGCTCACTGGCTGACGGCACGTCGTAGTACAAGCGCCGAAACGTGACCGATACGCTCTTTGCCCGCGCAAGACAGCGCCTAGCGGTGCTGCTGCCGCTCGAACCCTTACTCTACGGCCTTTGGGCAGCGACCTTCACGTTGCTGTGCGCGTGTCGCTTCTATTCTTCGATGAGGTTGCAGACCGCCTACGCGGATCTGTTCGCCGACGAGCGAGCCTTCTCGCGCGCGCTGGAAGGAGCACTCGGCCCTTGGTCGGCTCCGCTCGACGACGTGTTCATTCACTTCGACTTCGCGCGGCAGAGCGCGCGCGGGCACGCTTTCGAGTGGTCGCCCGGCGCCGGCTACTCGAGCGGCGGCACGAGCTTGCTCTACCCGTTCGTGCTCGTGCCGGGCCTCTGGCTGGGCCTGACAGGGCTCAACTTGATGCAGTGGGCAGCCGTCGTGGCCTGCGTGTGCGTGTTCGGCACGCTGCTGTCGCTGCGGCGCTTGTTTCGCAACTTGCCGCGCGCCACGAGCTACCTGTTGCCGCCGGTCTTCTTGTGCGTGGGCGCGCTGAACTGGTCGCTGTGGAGCGGCATGGAAGTCGCGCTCTTTCTCGGTCTGTGGTCGCTCACCATCGTCGCCTGGGACGACCTGTGTCTGGCCGCAACGCAAGAGCGCACTCCGCTCGCAGCCGCGACGCTGCTGGGGCTCAGCGGGCTCCTGACCTGCGCAACGCGCCCCGAAGGCATTGGCGCGCTGTTCGTGCTCACCGCGACCGCGCTGTGGGCGCATCGACGCCGCGCGCCGGTGCAGCTGCTGTTTTTGCTGGCGCTCGCGCTAACGCCTGGCTGCGCGGTGTTGGTGACGCACGGGCTGGCCAACCGCATGCTGACCGGGGATTCGACGGCCGCGGGCGCGCTGGTCAAGCTGGAGATGCACCACCCGTACCTGACCCGCTCCGAAGTGATCGGGGCCTGGTGGTTCCACTTCAAGTACCAGGTGCTGCGCGTCACGCAGTACCATTTCTCCGACATTCCCTGGATCGGCTGGTTTGCCTGGGTGATCGCAGCCTATGCGCTGGTAGCGCGCAGCACGCGCAAAGTCGCGCTGGTCTTGTGGCTCTCGCTGTTGACCTGGGTGAGCATCGTGGCGTTGAACGGTCAGGTGCGCTGGCAGAACGAGCGCTACACCATGCCAGCCGTTGCCTGGCTGCTGACCTCGGCGGCGCTGGGCCTCGCGGCAGCGGCGGCACAGCTCGACAGACGCAGGTGGCGGAGCCTGGCGCCCGCGCTGTGCGGCTTGGTGCTGGCCAGCGTCTTCGTGTGGCGCCAGGCGCCGCGCTATCGCGAGCAGCTGTGGTTCTTCGGCCGCGCTTCACGCAACATTTACGATCAACACGTGCGCACCGGCCGCAAGCTGCGTGACGAATTTCGTCCGCAGCCCACACGCGTGCTGGTCGGCGACGCCGGCGCCATACCGTACATCTCGGATCTGCCAGCGCTCGACATCATCGGGCTCGGCGGCTTTCATGGACTGCCGTTCGCGCGCGCCACGCGCCAAAACGTCGCCGCTGGCATCGAGCTGATCGAGCGGCTCAAGCCGTCCGAAAGGCCCGACGTGCTGGCGATCTATCCCGGCTGGTGGGGCGATTTTCCGCTCTGGTTCGGGCGGCGATTGGACGCCGTACCGGTGCGCGGCAACGTGATCTGCGGCGGCGCCAACAAGGTTTTGTACCAGCCGCGCTGGGAGTCGCTCAATCGCAGCGAGCAGCCGTTCACGCTCGCGCCCGGCGAACGTAGCGTCGACGGCGTCGACATGGCCGACTTGGTCAGCGAGAAAGAACACGGCTACGCGCTCTCGAACGGCTCCACCGGGCACGTGCTGATGAAGCTCCTGCCCAACCCGAAATTCTCACGCGAGGACCTGTGGGACGCCGGGCGCATCGTGCCACCCGGCGTGCGCGAGAGCTTCACGTTGTCCGGTCTCGATCCCGAGCGGCCCGTCACGCTGATCGTGCGCGCGGCCCCGACCGAAGCCACCACTCTCCAACTCGAGGCCGATCCCAACGTCGAAAAGCAGGTCGAGCTTGCGCGGCGCGACGGCTGGCTGGAGCAGCGCATCGAGCTCGGAACGCCGGGCGTTTCGCGGCTGTCGGTGCGCCTTTCGGCAGAGCGCGTCGAGCGCGTGCTGTTCCACGTGTGGGCCGTGCAACCGGAGTAGCAGCATGCGGCCGTCGCTCCGACTCGCCGCGCTCTGCTCGTTGGCCTTTGCGCTGTCGTGCGCTTACGTCTCGTACTACTTGCGCGGCGGTCCGCGCATCATCGACGCCACCAGCTATTTCTTGGAAGCTCGCAGCATAGCGGCCGGCGCTTTCGACTTTCAGGTGCCGGAGCCGCTCGCCTCCTTCCACGGACGCTTCCTGCTAGCGGGACCCGAAGGTCGACTCGGGGTGATCTTTCCGCCCGGCTATCCGCTGCTGCTTTCGGTCGGGGTATTGCTGGGCTCACCGCTGTTGGTCGGCCCCGTGCTGGGCGCGCTCCTGGTCGCTGCCACCTACGGCCTGGCGCGCGCGCTCGACCAAAGCCCTGCGGTGGCATGGCTGGCGGCAGGGCTTTCGGTGCTGTGTGCGGCGCTGCGCTACCACACGGCCGACACCATGTCGCACGGCCTGGCCGCGCTGCTTGCGTGCGCCGGGCTTGCCTTCGCGCTGAGCCGAGGCTCACGCCGGGCAGCGCTGGGTGCTGGGTTGTGTTTGGGGCTCTTGTTCGCGACCCGGCCGGTGAGCGGCGCGGTCTCTCTGCTGCTGATTGGCTACGCGCTGCGCGGCGAGCGCAAGGCCTGGCTGCCAGCGCTGGTCGGCGTGGTGCCGGGCGTTGCGCTGTTGCTGGCGCAACAGCACGCGCTGACCGGCCATTTTTTTGGCTCGACGCAGCTGGCTTACTACGCCGCTTCCGACGCGCCCGCGGGCTGCTTCCGCTACGGCTTCGGCGAGGGCGTGGGCTGCCGCTTCGAGCATGGCGACTACGTGTCGCGCTACCTGCCGAACGGGTACGGCTTCGCCCAGGCCCTCCGCAACTTCGCTGTTCGGCTCGGCTTGTTCGCCACCGACGCCACGAACGCGGCGCCGCTCACGCTGCTGGGCGGCTATGCGCTCGTGCGACACCTGCGCTCCCCACTCGGACTGCTGGGCGCCGGCATCTTGCTGCAAGCCGTGGCGTACGTGCCCTTCTACTTCGACGGCAACTACCCGGGCGGCGGCGCGCGCTTTTTGTGTGAGGCGATTCCCTTCTGCCAAATCTTGGTCGCGCGGGCAGCGGTCGATTTACGCGTCGGTTGGCTAGCACCAGTGCTGGCGCTCGCCGGCTTCGCTCTGTACGCGCGCCACGGTCACGAGGAGCTGCGCGAACGCCAAGGCGGGCGCCCCATGTTCGAGCCGGCGCTCGTCGCGCAAGCCGGGCTAAGGCGCGGGCTCCTACTCGTCACCACCGACCACGCCTTCAACCTCGGTCATGACCCACGAGTCCTGGACGCGAAGACCGGCTTGGTCGTGGCGCGAGCACGCGACGACGCGCACGATCGTGAGCTGTACGAGCGTCTCGGACGCCCCCCGACCTACCGCTACGCCTTCGACTTCAGCGGCCGTCACCCGGCCCGCATCCGTCCTTACGAACCTCCCCCGGCTCCCCGCCTCGAGGCCGAGGCCGAATGGCCGGCGCCGCACCTCAAGGGGAGCGCCTACCCCATCCACTTCCCCTGTGCCTCGGCAGGCCGGGCGCTGCGCCTGACGAAGGGAAGCGGCGCCTCGTTCCGAGCGGCCTGGGCCGCCGGCCAGGATGGCGTCGAGGTTGGTTGGCTAGCGACTTCCCCGGGCCTAGTGAGGGTTCGACTCGGCCGGAGCGGCGGCACCAGGACGGAGCTCTCGGCCAAAGGGCCCGGCTGCGTCACCTCCCAGATCCCCTTCGCGGCCCCGGCCCCAAGCGCTCGCCTCGAGGTCGAGCTGCTCGAGGGTGATGGTGCCTTGGACTTCTTGGCGCCACTGCCCGCGCCCGTAACCCGTTGACAATTCAGACTTTAAGGGGGAGCATCACCCTCAATTAGTTAGCGTTGGTTCACCGGCTGAGGGAGGCGACCCGCGAATGACGAAGAGCGAGCTCATTGAGGCCATCGCAGCACGCGGCGAGCTCACCAAGGCTCGCGCGGAGATGGTCGTCAACTGCGTGTTCGACGCCATGACCGAAGCACTGCAACGTGGCGAAGGAATTGAGATTCGCGGCTACGGCAGCTTCACGGTTCGCCCGTACAAGCCCTACGCGGGTCGCAACCCGCGGACCGGTCAGCCCGTTCCAGTGCCGGCCAAGCGCTTGCCCTTCTTCAAAGTTGGCAAAGAGCTGAAAGAGCTCGTGAACGACAGCCGCCACATCCCCATCACTGGGGGTGATGAAGGCGACGATGACGACGACGATGATGATGAAGACGGCGACGAGTGAGTCGCGCGCTCGAGCCTAGCTACTCATCGCCTCGTATAGGTCGTCGTGCAGCACTAGTCGGAACGCTTTCGCTAGCTTGCGCGCGCACGCCACCCAGAGCAGCAGCCCCAGCGCGGCCGCTTCCGCCACGACGCTACTCGGGCAAGCTCGAGGACTACGTGCCTGCCGCGGGCCTGCGATGGCTAGTTAGAGGCCAACCCGCGAAGCTCGCGGAAAGCCAAAGCTTTCGCCCAGCCCTCGAGCTGCTACTCACGCCCGAGCGACTCCGCGCCACCGCGCAAGCAACCGGCTTCGCGCTCGAGACACTCCCGCACGCGCTCATCGCTGGGTTCGATCTCGGCACGCTGTACTTGGCGGAGCTGCCCGCTGCGACCGCGGGCAAGGCGCGGGAGCGTTTCCTGGCGCGTCAGATCCACGAGCCAGGGCAACGCACGCCAGACCCCAATGTCGTGGTCCTAACGGGCATGAATGAGGGTGTCCCGCTAGGGCTCGTGACCATCGACGATCGCGTCGCTGCCTACGGCGTGGGTGACCCCATGCTGTGCCGCGTCGTGGAGGCGTACGCGCGAGGTAAGCTGAAGGCCAAGCGCGCTTTTCAGGGCGCCGCCTTGGAGGGACTCGACGCCGAGAGCGCGGACGCGCTCATTGCCGCGCACGTTCCAGGGCCGTTCCCGGAACGATGGCAAAATGCCGCAGGTGGCCTGTTGTCCGTTGCCACGGCTCTCTCTGCCAAGCTCACGCCAACGTCAGCTGAGCACGCAGTGCTCGAGCTCACGCTGTATGGCGACTTCGCAGACAGCAACGCCGAGGAACGACTCAGATCAACCTACATGTCGGTTGCTGGCAGTTCTACGGGGACTTTGCTGGGTTTGCAGGCTTCGCTCGACGTGCGCACCGTGACGAACGCGCGAAGCGATCGCGTCAGTCTGATGGTGCCACTGCCGCTGACCGAGATCGCGAAAGGCGCGCGCGCCGTCACTAGCGGTGATCTCGATGATATTTTTCGTCTTTCACCTGCAAGCTCTCGAGTCGACGCACCTACATCGGCGCCGTAGTTACGCTAGAAATTGCAGCGATTTCGACGATCTATGAGATACGTGCGGGGATGGATTCGATTGACCAAAAGCCGCTAGTGATGTTACGACCTCCGCCGTGCTGCACTGCGGCGAGCGGGATGAACGAACGGCAGCCAGCGCTTGAGCGTCGGAGGTCAGAGGTGACTTCGTGGTGAAGCCGAAGTCACGCGGCGGACGTGTAGCCGCCCCTGCCCTAGTCGAACGTTTAGTTCCCGCGCAAGCAGGTCAGGAGGGCAATTTGTCGGTTGAAACCATTCGCATCAACTTCAAGACCGGTGACATGGCGGTACATCCCGCCCACGGCGTCGGTGAAGTTCAGGATATCGAAGAGAAGGATTTCGGCGGGCGTAAGACCGCCTGCTACGTGATCAAGATCCGCGACAGCGGTTTGAAGGTCATGGTTCCGACCGAGGCAGCTTCGCGCGTTGGGCTCCGCCCCGTGATGAAGAAGAAGGAAGCGCAAAAGATCCTCGACATCTTGAAGGCGCCCGAGGTCGCGGTGGATCTGCAGCCGTGGAACCGTCGGTTCCGCGCCTACACCGAGATGCTCAAGAGCGGCTTGCCGTCGGAGATCGCCAAGGTTCTCCGCGACATGTATCGCCTCAAGTTCGACAAGGACTTGTCCTTCGGCGAACGCCGCCTGCTCGACCAAGCCCGCAGTCTGCTCGTGCAAGAGCTCGCCCTGGCCAAGAAGGTCGCGCCTTCGGCCATGGAAGGCGAGATTCAGCAAATTTTTTCTGCCTAGTTCTCCTCCGTGACGACTGTCGCCTCCGGGCGACAGTCGCAACGGGTTGAAACAGCTTGGCGCCCGGTGTTGAGCTGATTCCGGATTTCGGGGCGGTGGCGTATCGATTCTTGGTTTTCCTCCGTGGTGACTTCTGCGTAATGGCGGCAGTCGCCACCGGTTGAAACAGCTTGGCGCCCGGTCCCGCCGGGTTTTTGTTCAAACCGCCTCTCCGTTTCGATCGTGATCTGCTGGTGCCAAGACTGTTGAGCTGATTCCGGATTTCGGGGCGGTGGCCCCGAAATCTGCGCTGATCAGTCGCCTCTCGACCCCGAAATCTCCCCGCCTTCCCGCCTTCCTGCGGATTCCCAATCGTTTGGGGTCGTTACGGGGGCCGTCTCGCCTTGGGACTAAAGAGATGCGGGGTGCGGCCGTCTCTCACCAGGGTATGGAATCGCGCGCGCTACTAGCTTTGGGTCGGTTTCGCCGTGAGGAGCGCGCGGCCCTCGCCGTAGCTGCGGAGCAGGCTGCTTTCGAGCTGCACGCGGTCGACACCAGCGACGAAGCCTCGGACTGGCTTTCCAACCACGATGCACACGGCGCTTTGCTCGAGAGTGAGCAGTCCGAAGCGTTGGCGGTGGAAGCACGCAGTAGCGCTCGCCACGTTCGATTGCCGATGTTGGCGTTGGCTCGCAACGTCTCCGATCTGGCCTTCAACGACGCCTTCAGCTGGGGCGCCGACGACGTACTGCCGTTCGGCGAAGTTCGTCCGCTGCTCACCCGCCTGCGCAACCTGCCGCGCGAACCCGCCGAAGCGCCCAAGACTGGCCGCGGCAACGCGCTGATCGCCGAGGCGGATCGCACCCGGCGCACGGTCGTGGCCCGCGTGCTGCGCAACGCCGGCTACGCGGTCACGTTCGCGGTCACCAGCGAAGACGCCGCCAGCTTCTCCGAACGCCCCGATCTGAGCTTGGCGGTCGTCAATACTGAGCTGATGCCGAACGCGCACACCATCGTCGAGCGCGCGCGCGGCGCGGGGAGCAACGCCAACTTCATCTTGTGCTGCGCGCCGCGCGACTTGCGCGCCGCCCGCGAGGGCCTTCTGGACCTGAACGGCGTCGCCGCCGTCGACGGCTTTGCGGCGCCCGAGAACGTGCTGTTCGCGTCGAACGAGCTGCGCGCTGGCGCGGTGAACAATCGCAAGACGCCCCGCTTGCTGTACGGAACTACGGTGGCGTTCCGCGGCGCCGGCCGCGAGCGCGACGACCTGGGCTTTACCTACAACGTGTCGGGCGGCGGTATCTACGTGCGGACGCTGGCCCCGCCAGACGACGACGAGACCTGGATCGAGCTGCGCCCCCCGCGCAGCGACCGCCTGGTCCGGCTGGTGGCGAAGATTGCCTGGCGCAGGCGCTTCAACCACAACGAGAACGCCACCGTGCCGCCCGGCTTCGGTGCGCAAATCATCGACGGCGCCAAAGCGGACCTCGAAGCCTGGCAAGCCGGCAACGCCGCCATGGCCGCCGCCCTCGGCTGAGTCGAGGAGCAACGCTCCTCGACGTGTGCCTTTTACAGCGGACAACGGGGTCACGCGCTGGCACAGCTCGGCACAGTCGCCAGTGCACCCCGGCTTGCCCGCAAACGCCCCCGGGCAAGCTCGTGGCGGCAGGCGAATGCCAGATTCGCCGCAGATCGTGGGCGCCGCGTCCCGCCGGGACCAAATACGTCCGCGGCACGCTTGGTGCAAACTCGTAGCGTCATGCGGACTCGTCGATCAGCGAAGCTCATTCTCACCTCTGCCCTGCTCGCCGCCACCTCCCTTCTAGGGGGCTGCTCGAGCGACACGACCTCGGATGCCGAAGACCATGGCGCGCTCACGACGGCAGGTGGCGTCGAGATCCCCTATCAGTCCGTGCGCTGCATCTATCGGCAGAACACGGGCTCGAACGATACCCTGAGTCTGCAGCTCCAATACCTAGACACGCCAGACACCGTAGCGTTTGCGCTGTACATCAACGACCCCAAGCCGGCGCGTCCCTTCCGCGCCACGCCTGGCGAGGCGGTCGAGCTCGAGTGGGGGTTCGAGGCCGCCCTCGATGGCACGATGTACACGGCCGGTCTCAACGGCGGCCAGGCAACTCTTAGCCTCGACGCCCTACCCGCCCCGTCCACCCTGGTGCCTGGAGAAACCGTTCGCCTGCACGGCCGCCTGGACATCAACGACGTTTCCCTGTCATCCCCGTCAATTCCCGGCGGATCAGCTGGAACGCCGTTGGAGCTCGCCGCCAGCAGTGTCCCGGTCGACTGTGAAGCCTCGTACCAAGAGTCGATGGTTTTCGACTGAACGCCGGCGGTCAGCGCGCTGCTCTGAGTCCTCGACACCGGCCGCCAAGCGTAGGCTACGCTCGCGCCATGAAGATCTATACGCGCACGGGCGACAAAGGCGACACTGGCCTGTTCGGTGGCGTGCGCGTGCCGAAGGACGATCCGCGAGTCGAGGCGTACGGGACAATCGACGAGACCAACGCGGCCATTGGGCTGGCGCTCTCGCATTGTCGGGTTTCGTTCGTGCAGCGTGTGCTCAGCGAGGTGCAAAGCGATCTGTTCACGTTGGGTGCCGAGCTCTCGGCGGCTAGCGGCAGCGAAGCGCGCCTGGGGATTCAGCTTCTGACTGACGCTGACGTGCTGCGGCTAGAGCAGGCTATCGACGACGCGGAGCTGCCGCTCCCACCGCTCAAGAATTTCGTCCTGCCCGGCGGGCCGCCCGACGTAGCAGCGCTGCATTTTGCCCGTACGGTGGCGAGGCGAGCCGAACGACGCTTGCTTTCGCTTTCCCAGCGCGAAGCCGTGCGGGGCACGCTCTTGGTGTATCTGAATCGCCTCGCCGACCTGCTGTTCGTGCTGGCTAGGCGCGCAGGGCATGAAAATGGCGCTGCAGAGCAGCCTTGGGCCCCGCGCGGCCAGCGCACGTGAACGGCCGCCGTTTTGGGCTACGATGCCGGCCGTGGCCATCCGGAAAATCGCGCAAATGGGCGAACCCGTACTGCGTAGGGTTGCGCGCCCCCTGAGCGTCGAGGAGCTCAAGAGCCCCGCCATTCAGACCTTGATCGACGACATGATCGACACGATGCACGACGCTGACGGCGTCGGCCTGGCTGCGCCACAAGTGTATGAATCGATTCAGGTGTGCGTGATCGAGATCAGCAAAAACCCGCGCTACCCCGACGCGCTCGACATTCCGCTCACGGTGCTGGTCAACCCGGTCGTCACACCCCAGGTGGAAAGCTCGCTCGACGACCTGGCCGAAGCCGACAGCATTGCCATGTTCGAAGGCTGCCTCTCGGTGACGGGGCTGCGCGGCCAAGTCGTGCGACCGCGGCGCGTGCGAGTGCAGGCGCTCGACCGCCAGGGCAAGGCGCTCGATTTCGTGTGGGAGGGTGTGCGCGCCAGCGTGGTGCAGCACGAAACCGATCACCTGAAGGGCGTGCTGTACGTCGACTTGGCCGACAGCACGACACTGTCGTTCTTGCGTGAGTACGAGCGTTACGTCCCGCGCGGCGAGCGCATCGTCGATCGAGGCGCCACGTGAGCCGCCTCGGGCCGGGCGAGCTGGTCTCCGGCAAGTACCGCATCGTGCGCTTGATCGGCGACGGCGGCATGGGCGTCGTCTACGAAGCGCGACACGAAGTGCTCGGCTCGAGCGTAGCCTTGAAGTTCCTGCACGCGGACCTGGCCAAGCGGCCCGGGCTGACTCAGCGCTTCCTGCAAGAGGCGCGGGTTTCCGCTACCATTCAGAGCCCGCACGTCACGCACGTCACGGACGTGGACACGGCGCAGGACGGCTCGCCGTACCTGGTGATGGAGCTTCTGTCCGGCCAATCCCTGCAGGGGCTGCTGGATCGTCAGGGCAAGTTGCCGCTCGACCAAGCCGTGGATTTCGCGCTGCAGATTCTGGCCGGGCTCGAAGCCGCGCACGCCACGGGCGTCGTGCACCGCGACATGAAGCCAGACAACGTGTTCGTCACCCCCACGGGTGGCGGCCCGCTCTTGAAGCTGATCGATTTCGGCATCGCCAAGCTGCGAGCATCGAGCGAGTTCAGCAAGGGGCTGACGCGCGCGGGTGTCGTGATGGGCACGCCCGAGTACATGGCGCCCGAGCAGCTGATCTCGGCGCACACCACCGATCATCGCGCCGACATCTATTCGCTCGGTGTCATGCTGTTCGAGATGTTGGCAGGCTGTAGGCCCGCCGACGGCGACGACGCCGAGGTCATCGTCGCAGCCGTGCAAGCCGGCCGGGTGCGCCGCCTACCCGACCTGGTGCCAGGCTTGCCCGAAGGCTTGGTGGCGTTGATCGAGCGCGCCACGCTGCCGGAACGCGAGCAGCGCTTCGAAAGCGCGGCGGCCATGCGCTTGGCTTTGGCGCCATTCGCGGGCCAGCTGAGCCACGCCGGTCGCCTCGCAGCGACAGCCGAGCCGATGGCTCCGCTGCCAACTCCCGCCTCACAAGCGTTGCTGTCGCTGCCGCCACACGTCACGAACGCTGGCGTGCCGAAGACGCTTCCGCCCGAAGGCCCGCCGCTGAGCGTGAGCCAACTCGGCTCGGCTCGCACCAGCATCTCCGAAGGTGAGCCGGTGATGTCGCAGATGGCGCGCCCCACGACCGGCACTGCCATGGGCGGCGCTTCGCCGTATGGCCCGCCTCCAGGAAGCGCCCCAGCCTACGGTTACGCTGGCGCGCCGCTCGCTCAGCAACCCGTGCCGGCTCACAAGAAGAGCCGCTCCGGGCTCTTGATCTCGGCACTGGTCGTTGCCGTGCTAGCTGGCGGTGGTGCCGTCGGCTACGCCGCGTACAACGCGGCGGATCGGCGCGTCGTCCCCCCGCCGCTGCCTGCCCCGGACCTACCTACGGCCAAGCCCACGACCGAAGTCCTAACCGGCGAGGGCCCGGCGGATCTGACCGGTATGCCCCCCACCCCGACCCCTGCTCGCCCCCCGGGCGGGAGGCTTCCATCCGGAACCGGAGCCGGAGGTAGTGGCGCCGGGGGCGCCGGAAACGCCAGCGGCGGCTCCGGCCAGGTCGTGATCATCGCCAACGGTGGCTCGACGACCGTCCAATTCCCGTTCCCGCTGCCCAGCACGCTGCAGATTCCGACCTCCATCCCGTCGACGATTCAGTTGCCCCCGGGCATCACGTTTCCTCCAGGATTTCCGGGCGTTCCACAGCAGCCCCCAGCGACCACCCCGACCCCGACCGCCGCGCCGACCACGACGCCCACGGCCGCGCCGACCACGACGCCCACGGCTGCGCCGACCACGCCCCCCACCACGCGGCCTCGCACGAGCGCCAAACCCTAGCCCTCCCCAAAAATGGGAGTATGTCACCTCCACGAAACATGACCGAAAGCCGCGGGTGCGGCCGTAGGTCGTAACGTCAATCATCCGCGCCGCCAAGAGAACCTGAAGTGAGCTCCGCCCCCCCTTCCGAGGACTTCCTGCGCTCGTTCGCAGCGTCCCTGCCCGCAAGCTACCGCGCCAACTTCGAGTCGAGCGCCATTGCGGCGCACGCTCGCATTTCTCGTGAGCGTGAGTCGGCGCCAGCCAACATCGGGGCCTTCTTCTCCAATCGCGTGCCGGGCGCTGCTATCTGCGTCGTAGCCGACGATCGTCCTGGCCTGCTCGCTACGATCAGCGCCGCGTTGGTGTTGTGCAACCTCGACGTCATCGAGGCTGAAGCCTACACGCGCCGCATACCCGGTCAGCACGACGAAGCCGTCGACATCTTCTGGGTTCGCCACGAAGATCCGACGGAGCACGGCCTCCGCCTCGGGAACGAAGAGATTCTGCAGCTGTGCCAGACCTTGATCGGCCTGATCGAGGGCAAGCTAGATCGCAAGCGTCCGGATTCGTCGTCGCGCACTGCCGTGACGCCGGCCGCCAAAGAAACGGTCGTGCGCTTCATCGAAGGCGAAGACGGCACGTTCGCCACGCTGGAGGTCGAGACGTTCGATCGCTCCGGGCTATTGCTATCGCTGTCGCAAGCGCTGTTCTCGCAACGCGTGCAGATCGTCGGTTCGCAGGTGAAGACCCGCGGCGGGCGCGTGTTCGATCGCTTCCACATCGTCGAGTTCGACAACAAGCCGATCTCCCCGGCGCGTCGTCTCGAGATTCAGGTCGCCATTCTCTCCGCCATCGATCCGATCCCGGACGACGCCGAAGCCGTCAGCGCGCAAGCCTGACCCGCGCCGCCGCGGCAAAGCTCCTCGGTGGGGCGGGCGCGCCACTGCGCGGACGGCCATGCCGATGGCGGCCGATTCGCGAAATCGACTGCAATGACGCGATGATGGCTGCGGGCGCCCTGGCACGGCCCATCGCTTGCAGTCCGTTCGGGTGACCGAAGGAGGTCCCCGCATGGCTTCCAAAGCCCACGTCATTCACGACTATTCATTTGGTGGCGCTCGTTCGCTCCGCCGCCGTCAGGCTTGGCTCCTGCGCGAGGAGCCGGTCACGCTGCCCAAGAGCAGCTTTTGGGTCGCCGGCTTCGGTGCGTTCGCGACCGCCGCGGCAACAGCCGCGATTGTGGCGGCGGGTGCCTATGCGGCCTACCACGTGGCGCCCGCGCGCCTGACCGAGACCCCAGCGCTCGTGCCAGCCGAGCGCTGGCAACCCGATCTGGCGCTCGTAAGCCAAGCAGGCCTCGTCAACCTGCTCCAGGGGCCCGCGCGCGCCGTGCCCGACAAGGCGACATCGGCTCTCGCAAGCGTCGACCCAGCCGCAGCGACAGAAGCGACCTCGTCCGGCGCTCGAGAAATCATCATCGACGACTCGAAGCTGTACCCGCTCGACGAATCGAAGCGCTACCCGCGAACCGCTCCGCCCGAGCAGCCGCCAGTGCCGTACCCCAATCCTACCACCACACCGCCCGACGCCATCGCGCCGCCCGCGCCGCCAATGATGACCCCGGCAGAGCCGGCACCGAGCTTGGACCCCGAGAATCCCTACCGCGACGGCGTCTAGGGAAACTTGTCAGAGTAACTCGAGGAACGCCACCAAAGCCTGCTGCGTCGACCGCGACAGAGGCTGGCCGGTTCCCGCGGGCGCGTCATGCAACGCGCCTGCCGGGCCGTCGCGAAAACGCGCAAGCACGTCATCCAAGCTCGAAGCCGAGCCGTTGGTGAAGTAGCGCGGCTTCGACGCTAGCCGGCGCAAGCTGGGAATGCGCGTGCCCTGCTCGTGCACGTACGGGACGACGCCCGTCTTGGCGTACTCGGCCTTGGCCCACACCAGCGGCGCGTTGCGACTGAAGATCGAAGCCTCCCATTCACCAAAGGGTTCGCTTGCAGGGTCATCGGACAAGAGCCGCGCTGCGTGACAGCTCACGCAGCGCTCCCGAAAGGCACGCGCTCCTTCAGCCTCGAGCTTCGAGAAGTGCTGGCGACTTTGGCTGCTCGGGTTGGGCGCCGGAGAAAAAGCGTACAAGAAGCGCAACAGCGCCATGCGCAGCTCGAGCGGCGCGAGCTCGGCACGATGGACGCCTAGCTGGTGGAGCCAAGGAAAGCGCGAAGTCGCGAGCACAAACCACGGATCGGTGCCGCTACCGGCGCCTGCCACGCGAAATTCGTTGTGAGACACCGAGCTGAGATCCGGGTCCATCGCGCGCGAGAAATGCGGCCGGTTGTTGGCCAGCCCGAACAGCGGTTTGGTCACCACGCTCACATCAGCGCGGCCGGTGTAGTGCCGACGCCCGTCCACGCCGCCTTCCCAGTGACAGGTCTCACAGCTGAAGCGCGAGTGGCTCCCGGCGCTGGTATTCTCGGGCGCCATCAGGTCGGTGAAGAACAACGCTTCTCCCAAGCGCACATCCAGCTCCGGCCCGCGCTCGGGGTCGACGCGAACCAGGCGGTTGCTCGCGCGCTCCAGCCGACCCCAAGCGTCGTAGAGCGGGCTCGCGTAGGTGACACTGCCATCGCGACCAAAGACGGCATCGCTTGCGCCCGGCGGTGCCGGCTCGACGCGCAGGCTCGGCGGCGCGCCCAAGCCGCTCCCCCAAGTAGCGTGCAGCAAACGGCCGCTGCCCGCCGCCAGCACGTCCAGAGTCAACCGGGCGTCGTCCTCTCGAAAATGCAGCGCCTTCGGTACCACGAGGCCAAAGTCGGAGACGTTCAGCTCTGCGATGAACGTGAACCCGGCCGGCTCGAGCCGGTAGAGCCACAGGTAAGAGTCGATGTTCTCGAATTCGCCGTGTGCGCGCACCAGCGGCTTGTCCTCGGCGCCTACGACGGCCACGAGCGGCCCACCGGAGCCCCAATCGGTTGCGTCGAGGGCCCACAGTGTGCCGTCATGCTGCAGCCTGCCCAGCTCGCGCGTCGGTACGCCGCGCGGCCCCAGCTCGAGCGCCCGCAGGCTGCGCTCGAACAGCGACACCTCGAACAACACCGAGCCCCGACGGAGCAAGCGCAGGCCACCCGGTAGGGCCTGAAAGCTGCCCAATTCGTGGCCGGTGCGATCGAGCGTCAAGAGCTCCGAGCCGTCGGCGGGCAGCACATGAACCACGCCGTCGTCAGCGCATGCCAGGTCGGCGACGCCCGCCATCGGCAGCTCGCGCCGCAAGGTGATTGCCGTCGCGCCGCTTTGGCCCAGCTGCACACGGAGCAGCGAGCGCCCATAGCGCCCGGCGACCCACGCATCGCCCGCCACGGTGACGCACAACGCTGTCGGCGTCTCGGGCAACGGCACGCGCGTCCGCTCCTCGAGGTCGGCGCCGAGCGTCACCAGCGCTTTGGACCCGCGCAGGATGCCGACGAAGCCTTCTTCACCCACGCGAGCGGTGATTCGATACGGGTCCGAGCCGCTCACGTCCACCCACGGAGGCTGCTCCCGCGGCGAGATGCCCTCGCGCACCGCAGCCTCTTGCGCGCGCAGAGCTCGCACTCGCTGGCGCGAGAGCACGCTCGGCTTGGGCGGCGCTTCGCGAGTAGCTCCAACCTTTGGTGGCGCGCTCGAGCAGCCCAGCACGCCGCACGCGAGCAGGAGCGAGAGCACTGTTGCGACGCGCACGCGACATCGCTAGCCGCTCTCTGCTTGCACTGCAATTCTCGAGTGTCTCGCATCGGGACGAGGTGTCTCAAATTGGGTGAAATGCCGCCCCTGCAAACTTGCAACGTCCGCCCAGCAAGTCCTCGACTCTCGGCGCTTCAAGCGCATTTTCGGCTCCTGGCGCGCGTGTTCAGCGCTCGGCACGACTCGTGCTGATAGGCCTAGCGTGACCGAAGACCCCGCTCGACAACGCCGCCAGCTCGAAGCTCAAGTTGAACGTTGGACCGCAGAAGCCAAGAAGCTCGCCGAGAGCGGCAAAGAAGCCGCCGCGCTCGATCTGTATCGCCGCGCTGCCGACGAGCTGCCAGGCGCGCCCTGGCTGCAACATCGCACCGCCGAGCTCGCGCGGAAGCTCAAGAAGAACGACGCGGCCATCATCTACTTTCGCAAGGCCGCGACGGCCTTTCAAATCGCGGACTTCTCGAAGCGCGCGGTAGCGCCGCTGCGCACGGCTTGGTCGCTGGCGATCGACGGCTTGCCCGGTACTTCCAAGCTGCTGGTCGAGCTCGCGGTCGAGCTGATGCAGCTGCATCGCCGCCTGGGCTTCGCCGCCGACGCCGCGGTCACTTTCGAACGCACCAACGCCGCGCTGCGCACACGCGGCTTCTCCGAGATCGCAGCCCACGTCCTCGAGACGTTGCAGCGCGAGCCCACGACGCGGCTCTCGGCGCCTCCGTCCAGCTCGCCTCCGCCCGGCTCGGGCCCCGGCTCGCGCCCTCCGCTCGGCAGCGGCAGCTCGAATCCGCCTGCTTCGGACGTGATGCCGCGGGGCTCCGGTTCGCCTCCCAGCGATGGAGCCCCCGGCAACCGAGGCCGCGCGTTGGCGCGGCTTTTCGGTCGCCGTTGAGCGAATCCGGCGCGCGTTAGCGACGCCGGCGGCGCCGCACGAGCGCCGCGACCCCGAGCATTGACACCAGCAGAGCCATGGGCGCCTGGCTGGAGGCCGGTGCGCTGGTCCGGCAGGCGCAACCGCCGCCTTCGAGCACGCCGTCATCCGTACCGTTGCCCGAGGTTCCATTGCCTGCCGTACCAGCGCTACCTGCCGTACCGGCGCTGGCGCCGACGCTGACGCTGCCAGCAACCCCGCCATTGCCAGCAACGAGCCCCCCGCTGCCCGCGCTATCGGGAGCGCCCGCCGAGCCGCCTGCAGCTTGGCCACCAGCGCCGCCTTCGCCATTGTCGTCGTCGTCGTCGCTGGCGTCGTTCGGATCGCGCTCACCGTCGTCGACCTTGCCGTCGTGGTTGGTGTCTTCGTCGCCATCCTTGGCGCCGCCGTCGTCGGTATCGTCGTCGAGCGGGTTGGTCGTCGTGGTCGGGTCGGCGTCGGCAACGCACTTGCCGGCGGCCGCGTCGGTGGCGGCGTTCGCGCAGTCCTTGCCTAGCTCGGTGCCGTCGAACAAGCCGTCGCCGTCGCTGTCCGGATCGAGCGCGTTGACGTCGCCGTCGCCGTCCGCGTCGTCGGCGTAGTTCGGCTCGTCGCCGTCCTTCACGCCGTCGTCGTCGCTGTCGGCGTCGTTCGGGTTGGTGCCGATGGTGTCTTCGGTGCCGTCGGAGATGCCGTCGCCGTCGCTGTCTTGCAGCGCGCCGTCGTCGGCGCCGTGGCCGGCGGTCGGATCGGTCTCGCCAACGTCCTTCACGCCGTTGAGGTTCTCGTCCTCGTTGCCGTCGCTGACGCCGCCGTCGTCGGTGTCGGCGTCGATCGGGCTAGTCGTAGTGGCGCCCGCGTCGCCGTCCGCCACGCAGTGCTTCTGCGCCTTGTCGGTGGCCGGGTCCTCGCAATCGAAGCCCATTTCGGTGCCGTCGGCCAAGCCGTCGTTGTCCGAGTCGGGATCGAGCACGTTGATCAGCTTGTCGCCGTCGGTGTCGTCGGAGGGGTTGGCTTCGTCGCCGTCCTTCACGCCGTCGTCGTCGCTGTCGGCGTCCTTGGGATCGCTGCCAATGGCTTCTTCTTCGCCGTTGGTCAGGCCGTCGGCGTCGTCGTCCATCAGGTCGGCGTCGTCGGCGCCGTGGCCCGCCGTCGGGTCGGTCTCGCCGGCGTCGAGCTTGCCGTCGTGGTTCAGGTCTTCGGAGCCGTCCTTGACGCCGCCGTTGTCGGTGTCGGCATCGAGCGGATCGGTCTTGGTGGCGCCCGCGTCGGCGTCGGCCTTGCAGTGCGTCGAGCCTGGCGCGGTGCCCGTGCCGGCGCAGTCGAAGCCCATCTCGGTGCCGTCGAACAAGCCGTCGTTGTCCGAGTCGGGGTCGAGGGCGTCGATGAGCTTGTCGCCGTCGGTGTCCGCCGACGGATCCAGCTCGGCGCCGTCCATGACGCCGTCGTCGTCGCTGTCGGCGTCGTTCTTGTCGGTGCCGATGGCGTCTTCTGTCGCGTCCGGAATGCCGTCGCCGTCCGTGTCACCGCAGTTGGTGACGCAACCGCAGGTCTGATCCGGCTTGCATTGCGGAGCCGTCGGGTTGGTGCAGTCGGCGTTCGTCAGACAGCCGACGCAAACGTTGGGGTTGGGTGTGGTGTCGCAGACGGGCGTCGGCGCCGCGCAATCGGCGTTGGTGGAGCACTTGTCCACGACGGCTTCCGTCGGGGGCACGCCGGCGCCGTTGCCGTTGCCGTCGGTCGGGTAGTCGTCGGCGGGCGCGCCCTGCAAGCCGCCCGCGTTCACGACAGCTTGGTTGAAGATGGATCCCGTAGCGTTCGCGTCGATGGTGACGCGGAACTTCACGGTGGCCGAAGCGTTGATGGCTAGCGATCCTCCCACGGCGCCTGTCGCGCCCGTTCCGACCCTGACGCGCAACGTCTTGGTACCGCTCAGGAATTCGCCGGTGTCGGTATCCGTCGCGTCGGTCAAGGTGCCAGTGCCGGTCACGCTCAAGCTGCCCGGCACGTAGGTCACGCCCGCCGGCAAAGCGTCGGTCATGACCGTGTTCGCCGAGGCGTCGTTGCCGGTGTTGGTGATCGTCACCGTGTATTCGAGGATGTCGCCCGGCCGGAGCGCGCCGCCGTTGACATCGACGAACGTCTTGCCGGACGTCGTGAAGTCCGGCTTGAACGTGGAAATGGACGTGACGAACGCGCCGAGCGCGTAGGTGTCGCCACCCGCCGCGCTGGTCGCCCGGATGGTGGCCGACTTGTCGCCCGCCTTCAGCTGCGCCTTCACGTCCACCACGTCGAGATCGACGCCGGCCATGCTGGCCGCACCGCCCGTGAGCCGCGGCAGGTCGCCGGCGTTGGAGACGGCCGTACCGAGATAGCTGCGTGAGCTGTTGAAGAAGTTGTTGGCCGGGTTGACCGCGTTGCTCAGCACCGTAGCGTTGAACGACAGCGCATCGCCCGTGTACTGGGCTTCGCCCTCGTACGCCACCACGCCCAACTTGGCGTCGAAGCCAGCGTTCGGCACGACGAAGCCGTCGATGGTGACCTCGGTTTGGCCGCCCTGCGGCACCAGATCCAAGCCGTCGAAAAGCGCCAAATTGCGCGGAGGATCAGTGGCCAGCGCGTAAAAGACGACGATGACCCAGCCGACCATCGGCTCGTTGCTGTTGAGGCCGTTGAGCTCGACCGAGCCAATGTCGCTGATGCGGTAGGCGCCGTTGCCGTTGGCCTTCAGGATGTCGGTGATGTCAGCGGTCGATTGGTACCAGGTGCCGTCGGGTCGGTTGACGAAGTATTGGCTGTCCGCGGTGCGGGTCGCGTCGAGCGCGCTACCCGGGCGCTCGATGCGCACGTTCGGGTCCGTGGACGCCATGCCGGCCAGCTCACCCGCCCAATAGATGCGGGCGTAGGTGATGGTGGCGCCGGCCGGGATCGACAACACCGCCGTGCTCCGCGCCTGGGCAGCGTTGGTGGTTTGGCTCGCCGTAGCCTGACCCGCCATGGGGTCGTCCGCGCGCCAGAACAGGTCCGGCGCGGTGTCGCGGATGGCTCCGCCTTGATTGTTGGGGCAGTTGGTGGTGCCGAGGACCGGCGCTGGCACGCCGGCGTTGTCGGCGCACTCGAAGCCCGTGGTGTTGCCGAACATCACGAAGTCGCCGCGCTGATCGACCTGCGTGCGCAGGGCAGGAGCGGCGTGGACGGCGCCCGCCATGGAAGCGGCGGACAGGGCGATCAGGCTAGAAATAAGGCGTTTTTGTCGCATGTTAAGGCTCCTGATCACTCGGAGAGCGGCTTTCCGTCCTGCTCGAGAATGTGGAATTCGACGCGGCGGTTGTTCTGGCGCCCGGCGTCCGTGTCGTTGCTGTCGATGGGCTTGGTCATACCGAAGCCCTGCGAGCTGAGGCGGGTCTTGTCGATCCCGTGGTCGGTCAGCCACTTCATGACGGAGGCGGCGCGGCGCCGGCTCAAGTCCAGGTTGTGCTTGGCGGCGCCGCGGTTGTCGGTGTGGCCTTCGACGCCCAGCTTGGTGAACTCGGGGTGCTCGTTCAGCACGGCCAGCACGGCGTTCAAGATGCGATCGCTTTGCGGCCGGATCTTGGCGCTGTTGTTCTCGAACTCGACGCGCTCCAGGATCTTGATCTGGCCCTTTTCGACGCGCGCCGCCGGGCAACCGTTCTTCTTCGGATCGGGGTCGCGCGGTCCGGGCGCCTCGATGCAAGCGTCTTCGGGATCGATGATGCCGTCCTTGTCGGTGTCCTTGGGCGGCGGGCAGCCGTTGGTCAGCGGATCGGTGGTGCGGATGCCAGGGTCGTTGATGCACGCATCTTCGTCGTCGAAGATGCCGTCCTTGTCGGTGTCGCGGCGCGGGCAGCCGTTCTTTTCCGGATCGTCGTTCTTGATGCCGGGCTCGTCCGGGCAAGCGTCATCGACGTCGAGGATGCCGTCTTTGTCGCGATCGCCGGGCAGCGGGCAGCCATGCTTCTTCGGATCGTCGCTGGCGACGCCAGGCTCGTCCGGACACGCGTCGTCGCGATCGAGGATGCCGTCCTCGTCGCGATCGGCCGGCTTCTCGACGGGCCGCAAGACCAGCGGCTCCTTCTTGGGCTCGGGCGCCCATTCCAGCGACAAGAGGCCGCGAACCTGGGGCGCGCCAAAGCCGCGCGTCAAACCCGGACCCACGCCAGCGCCGAGCCGCACGTCGTCCGTCACCTTGTAGTGCGCGCCGAACAAAAGCTCGAACGGCGTTTCACGCCGTGAGAAGAGCGCGTCGCCACTGGTGACGACGGTGGAGCCGAACAGCTCCGGCCCGAGCACGAGCTTGCCGTCGTTGCTGCGGTATCCAATGGCTGCGGCCACGACCGCCTCGGTGCCCTTGGTGGAGCCGTTGAACCCAGCGTCGTTGGCGCGATACAGCACGCCCAGCTTGGCCGAGTACACCAGGTTGCCGATGTCGCCACCGAGCAGCAGGCGCGGCAAGACCCGCACCTTACCGTCACCAGCAAAGGCTTCTTGGCTACCGGTCGGCGCGAAGACCGCGACGCCCGCCGCCAGCGAGACCGGCGAGCGGTATTGACCGAGCAAGCGCACGTCGGCGCCGAGCCGCAGGTCGCCGATGTTCGCGCCCTCCGCCGCCTCGAAGCGGGTGCCTTGCACGGTGCCGCCCTCACCTGACTGGTAGGCCAGAATGGGCAGATTCACACCCAGGCGGAGCCGATCCCACAACACCACACTTCCGCCCAAGTGAACGAACAGCTGATGCTCGATGATGCTCTTCAGCTCGTCGCCGTCGCGATTGTAGAGGACCAGCGGCTTCTCGGAGAAGTCACCGGTGGCGCCGAGCATGAGGCGCCCGTGGCCACGCATATCCAGCGAATCAGCCGCAAACCAGTCGCTTCCACGCTCTGCGGGGTCGAAGCGATTGATGGCAAAGCCCGCGCTTTGGGCGCGTGCGGTTGAAGGAAGAAGGGCAAGGAGCGCTAGGGCACAAGCGGCCCAGCGCGACGAAGCAAGCAACATAGGAACCGGCAGAGTAACCGATTCCGTTTGGCCCGTCACCCCTCACTCATCGAGCAGCAGCGCAAGCTCGGCGCCGCTTCGCGTGACTGGCTCCACGCTCGACAGCAAGGCGCGCGCTTCGATCAGTGTCATTGAATTTCCGACCGCCGAGACGAAGTCGTTCAGCTCGCCACGCATGCGTATGAGATGACGCAGTCGTTCGGTCGCGGTTACGCCAGCTGTGCCTTTTGGCCACGCTGACCACACCTTGGCCGCGCGCGCGAACAGCCGCTGGTAGGCCGCGAGCTCGAAGCGCAGCGCGAGCTGATCGAGCAGCAAGTGGGGAATGCCGGTGCCGAGCAAGCGCTGCAGGCGCGCGTTGACGAAGCTCATCGACAAGCTTTGGTTGCCACTCGGCAGCGGGTGGACGCGCACGAAATGGTAGTGAAACGCCGCTAGCGCGCGCAGCGCCCCGGCCACGTCGCGCGCGGCTTCTGCAGCGGCCGCGGCGTTCAGCTCGGCTAGCAGCCGCTCGAAATGCGCAGCCTCCAAGGGCCGCGGTGGCAAGAACCAGGGGCGGCTTTCGGCTTCGTCCTCGCTGCGCGCGCGCAGCACCTGGCCCAAGGCCAGCCCGTTTACTGAAACGCTTCGCTCGTCGCCGATGGCGCCGGCGTCGTCGACGCTCTCGCCCAAGAGCTGCCAATAATTGGCGCCCCCCAAGAGCGGCACACTGACGCGCGCGCCGCTCGTCAAGATGGTCTCGGCGCCGCGGCGCTCGAACGCGCTCGCGACCTCGTAGAAGGTGCCGGGCGCCGGACGCTTCCGACCGAGCAAGCTGGCCGGCAAGTAGAAAGAGCTGCGGCTGTCGGCGTTGTCTTCACCGAGCAGCAAGAGCTCGTGCAGCTCGAGCAGGAGCTCTCGCAGCTCCCCCGCGCTGCTGGGCGGCTCACGCTCCAGCAACGCTCGGCGCACGGCGCACGAGTTGCGCCAATACGAACGCACGACCTCGTACGGCGAGCCCGGAAAGCGCACGAGCTCGACGCTCGGTAGCTCGGTCTCGAGGGCCGCTATGGCGCGCGGGGCGAACAAGACCTTGGAAAAAGCCTGTTCGATGAAGCCTTCGGTCGCGTCGCCCAGCTCGAGCGTCAGCCGTGAATAGCTGCAGGGAAATTGCGCAAACACCGCGCGCAGCCGCTCGAACGCAAATCCGGTCAGCGCCAGGCGAGCGCCCCCCGGCAGCTGCACCGCGACGTTGCTACCGGAGCGCACCACCTCGGCTCCGGGCGCGGCGACCAGCTCGTCACTAGGCTCCGGCCGAAAACGGCAGCGTGGGGTGTCGAACAGGTAACCGTCGTCGCCGCGACTGCGCAGGCTGGCTTCGACGAACGAGCGGTAGGCTTCTACACGAGCTTGAGTCATTGCAGCGCTGCGCGAAGCCCCTGTTCGTTCGCCGGCACCAGCTCGAAGCCGGGCGGCGCTTCGAGCGCACGGGCCGGATACGGCAGCTCGCGAAAGCGCTCGACGATCTCGTCCAGGTGCTTGGACAATACCTGCGACTTGGGATCCAAGCCGCGCACCACGCACAGCCCCGAAGGCGCCGTGGCAATCAGCTTCACCCGCAATTCCGGCCGGAACTCACGCAGCACGCTGACCACCTTCCAGACGTCGCCCACCCAAAACTTGGTGCGCCGCTCACGGCTCGCAGAAACGGGAAAGATCGGTAGGCAGTCGTGCAGCACGACGACGCCGTTCGGGTCGGACCACGCCTCGACATGGATGAAGTCGCGCAGCGCGAACTCGAACAAGTGCATGCCGTCGATGAACGACAGATCGAGCCGCGCAGCGCCCAGCGCCTGTTCGCGCGATTGCCGAGCAAAGAAGGCGTCGCTGGTCTCGTGGAACACGCGCGCGCAAGCGGGTACGAGCTCGCGCCGCAGCTTCGAGGCGTCCGGATCGATGCCGATGGCGCGTTCGGCCGACTGCGCGAGCGCCAAGGTTGCGCCGGTCTCGACGCCGATTTCCAAGTAGCTGCGCGGTCGCACCAACTCGTGCAGCCGGCGCAGCACGTCTCGGTAGGGCGGCCCGGGCAGCCGGACACTGGCTAGCGCGCCCGCCGCACCCGGAAAATCCGGAAAGCGCTCCAACACCGCCAAAAGCAGCTCGCTCGCGCGCGCCAAGTCTCCCGCATGCTGGGCCATCTGCGCGCGGTAGAACAGCGCCGCCAGGTGCTGGGGCTGCTGTGCCAAGACGCCATCGACCAGCGCGATGGCGCGCGCGTGCTGCCCGAGCCCGAACAAGGCTGCGGCGTGGGTCAGGCGCAGGGCCGGCTCGGCGTCCGCCGGCTGCGCCTCACAAATAGCCGCCGCGTAATCCAGGCTGCCGACTCGCAGCGCTTGAGCCGCCAGCAGCACCAGATCGGCCGTCCCCAGGTCGCCCAGCGCGAGCTTCAGCGCTTCGGGGGACGCGAGGTAGTCGGGGCCGGCAGTCACGGCGGCAACTTAGCAAATCCGCCAGCGGCGCCGGGTCGTACAGATGACAAGATCCGTGGAAAAACCGAAATCGCCGGACTTTTTGGGCGCTGAGCTGCCACAGGATCGCGCGCTCGAGCGCGGGGGCCGGCGCCTGCTCGAGGCCGTCGGCGAGCTGCCGCTGCGCTACGCCCCCTTCTTCGGCCGGCTCGCCCACATGTGGCAGGTCTCCGAAGCGCGGGTGCTGAGCGAGCTCACCCGCGCCAAAGACCCGCAAAGCTGGCGCGCGAGCCTGCTCCCCGGCTTGAAGACGTTCGACCTCGAGCTGCTAGTCGAACGAGCCGACGGCCACGCGCGCCTGCTGCACTTCGCGCCGGGCGCGCACTTTCCGAAGCACCGCCACCACGGCACCGAGCACGTGCTCGTGCTCGAGGGTAGCTACGCCGACCAAGACGGCGCCCTTCGCCGCGCCGGCGACGAGCAGTCCATGCCGCCACACAGCCAGCACGAGCTGCGCATCCTGGGCAGCGTGCCCTGCGTCGCCGCGGTCGTCGACGCCGGCGTCAAGTTCGCGCCGCTCAGCCTTCTGCGGGCGCTGTCGCGCCGTGCTCACTGAGACGCCGGCTGGCCCAGGGCAAGACGAGCGTCGCCGCTACCGCGAACAACAGAGCAAACGGCAAGTCGCTGATCACGCGCATGGCGGTCCAAAAGCTGCCCTGCGCGCACTGCATCATACCCAGCAGAATCGCGGCTCGACACACGCAGACGACGATCAGCCCGACCACGCAGCGCTCGGCGACCCACTGCGGCACGCCGCGGAGCAGCGCCAGCATGAGCAGCGCGGCCACCAGCACGTACTTCCACATCAACGCGAACGTGATCCACGCCGCCGAAACGTGTTTGTCGCCGAACGCGCCGGCGGCGAAGTCGAGTCCCAGGACGTCGAGCCCCGCGCTCATGCCGAGCCGAACCAAGAACATCAGCACGAACAGAATGCCCGCGCTGAGCAGCCAGCGGCCGCGAGTCCACGCTTCTACTGGCACGTCGGTCAGCCGCTCGCCGAGCAGCAGCGCCATGCCCGCGCCGGCCGCCACCGGTAGCACCTCGAAGTCTCGCGACGCCCAGACGAAACCCGCCAAAATCAGCGCGAGGCCCAGCTCGACCCGCCGCCGTACGAGCAGCACGGCGCCCAGCAGAGGCAAGACGAGCAACAGCGGCCGCCCCAGCTCTGCGGGCGCGAGACGCCGCAGCAGCAGCGATCCTGCCAAGAGCGCCCAGAAGCCGACGAAGCTGTGCCACTTGCGCGGCGTCGCCCGCGCGAGCACGAACGCGACGCTGCCCAGCAGCGCGAGCCCCAGCCAAAGCAGCAACAATGGCTGCTGCACGAGGCCCGCGTAGGCGCCGCTCGACCGAATACCGGCGGGCGCGAGCGCGCTGCCCCACCCCAACAGCAAAGTCAGGTCGAGCAGCCTCTTGCCGGCCTCGTCGCGGCGCCAAGACAGCCCCCAGGCGTCCGCGCGCTGCCCGAAGGCAATCACCAAAGGCGCGACCAGACAGATCGCGAACGCCACAGGCTGCAGGTTTGCCGGGTAGGCGACCGCGAAGCCGCCCGGAACTATGGCGATCGCAAGCGTGGGCCTTTCGTCGAGCAGGCGCACGAGGCGCTCGGGCTTCAGCAGGAACAGCAACGACGGTAGGTTGAAGACGACGAAGCAGGCGCCAACGACACGCATGGGCCACCCGCCCGGCAGATGCTCCAGCTGTGCCACCAGCGCGATGGCGACGGCGCCCAGCAGCGCGCACGCGGCTGCAGCCCGCAAGCTATCTCCCGCTAGCAGCCAGGCGATCAGCCCCGCCGTCAGCAGCGTGGCTACCAGGAACCACCATGCCTGCGGGGAGGCAGCGCCGTGAGCGTGCGAGAGCGCGTCGTCGACGTGGCGCACGAGCTGCGCTGCTTGGATCCGACGCTGCTCGGGCGGCGCGCCTGCCGCGCAGCTGCGGCGCAGCTCTGCCGAGAGCTCGTCGGCACGCACCGCCCCGTCGGCGCGCGCGAGCCGTACCGCGCGTTCGGCGTCGCTGCAGGCGTAGTCCGCGCGCAGCGCCTCTGGCACGTCGAGCCAGGCGGTCAGCAAATGTCCCTGCGAGTGCAGCGCGGCCGGCACTCCCAAGAGCGCGGCCAGGGTGTTGGCCAAATCGGACTGCTCGAGCGTCTCCGACGGCTGCTTGGCGCTGATGCCGGGTCCGTAGGCGAACAGGGGTGACTGCCGCTGCACCAGCGCGTCTGCGCCGTGCGTGCCCGAGTCCGCTGCGCCGTGATCACTCGTGACGAGCACCGTCCATTCGGGCGGCAGCTCGCGGAGCAGCTCGAACAGCCGCGCATCGAAATCGTGAATGTGCCGGCGATAGCGCTCGGACGGGATGCCGTAGACGTGGCCCTGGTGATCGGGCGTGACGAAATGCGCGACGGCGAAATCGGGGGCCTTGGCGATCAACGTCCGCGCGTCGCGAAACGTCTGGTCGTTGAAGTCGTAGTCCATCGCCACGCCAGGCGGATCGACGAGCTTGTAGCGAAAGAAGGGACCGTACATCTCGACCCACACGGGGTCGCCCACCAAGCCGAGCACGCGGCCGCTGCTTGCCGCGTTGCGGAGCCAGCTGTTGTACGCCGGCGGATCGGGGTTGATGTTGCGCACGACCTGCACGAGGCGTCCCCGTTGCCCGGTGCCGTAGTTCTGAACGGCTGCGCTGGTCATCGAAATGCGCCCAGCAAGAATCTGCGCGCTGTGATGCACCCGCATGGCCTCCGCAAAGTGAGGCATGCGCGCCGGATCGGTTGCCACGTCGAAGCGCAGACCGTCGACGACGACGAACAGCACGTGCTGGGCGAGGCGCGGGCGGGCGGGCTGCTCGGCAATGGTCGGCGGCGGCGGCGGCCGCAACATGATCATGAGCGTGCCGTAGATGACCCCCACGACGTAGAGCACCCCCAAGACCAGAGCAGCGATCCTCCTTGGCACGGCGCGCGACCCTAAGTCGCTCCACGAAAGTTACGCAAATCCTACCCCAAATGCCGGCATTTGCCGCCATTTCTGGCTTGGCGCAGCGGGGCGGCGCCTGCTCCAGGCCGCTCGTCTGCTCGTCTTACAGTGGCGGAAACGTCGTCCGCCTGCTGCCACCGCCGAGCGCCGAGGCGCCCAAGCCGAGCGGCGCCAGGGCCTGCATGTTGAGGGCGTCGAGGCGGTAACTCCAGACTTCGTTTTCGACTTGGCTCTTGATGGTCAGAGCGCTGGTCACGCGCTGCGGACCGCTGAGGCGGAACTTGTCGAGCTGCATGCCGTTTTCGCTGGCAGTGGCGCGGAGCAGCGGGTTCTTGAACAGGGTGTCGACGATGCGCCCGGTGTCGAGCCACAAGCGAAAGTGGTGCTTGTCGGGCAATGCCGCGAGCGCCGATTGGTGCGCGGCGTCGTCCTTCAACGTGCGATCGCCCTTCGAGAAGGCGGCCTCGGCGCGGTCGCACAGCGTGTTGCCACCCGCGGTGATGAACAGGTGCTTATCGAAGAACTTGACGCGCAGGCTGACCGGGAGCGGCGCGCCGCGCGGCGTGAGCGCAAACCCAGGACCGTCTTCGGTCATGGTGACTTCGCGCACGCTGGGCAGGAGCTTGCTCTTGAGCTGCGCCGCCAAGCGCTTGTACTCGGTGTCGTCCTTCAGCTGTTGAACCCAGGTGATGTTGAACTTGGCGGCAGCCTGCGGACCTTGCGCCAAGATCGAGGCGTCGAGCGCCACGTCGGCCGGAGCCGCCATCGCCAGCACGGCCTCTCCGCCGAGGCCGTCCACCAGCTTGGACATGCTGACGCCAAGACCTTGCTCGATTTGCGCGAGGCCCTGCTCGGCTTGGCGCTTGGAGCGCGGATCGGCGGCTTCCATCTGATCGAAGATCAGCTTCTGGATGTCAGCGCCGCTCATCTTGGTGGCAGTCTGAAAAGCGGCGTAGGCGAACGTCTCACCCGCCAAGCGGTTCGGCAGCTCGAGCTTGGTCGGCGCTTCGTAGGTCGAAGCCTTGGGCAGCTTGCTGCCGATGATGCGCCCCGTCAGGCTGGTGACGAAGCCCGCCGACTTGACCGTGAGCATGCCGGTGAGCGGCCCCGCGGGCTTGAAATAGCTGTCGACGATCTCCTTGACCTTGGCGTCGTCGATGCTCGAAAACACCGTCGGATCCAAAAACGCCGTCAGGCGCGCGCTGCTGTCGAAATCTTTGGCAGCGGCTTGGAAAGACGGATTGGCGTCGACCGCGGCCGCGCCCTGCTCGATGACCTTGGCCAGATCGGCCACGTAGGCCTCCGTGCCGAAGGTGAGCAGCTTCTTGTCCGGGAACCAAACCAGCACGTCCTTGCTGCTGCCCAGCTCCGCGTCGGCCAAGCCCTTCAGCAGCACGTCTTGCCCCACACTGGACGTAAGCTGCTTCTTGGTCAGCTGGTAGCGCTTGCCGGTCTGACCGACCGCGCCCGACGCCACGAAGCGCGGCGACTTCAGCAGCGCCTCGACCGCGTCCGAGCTGGCGAAGCCGATCGCAAAGGCAGCCTCGGGCTGTGTGGCCAGCTTGCGAGCGCCAATACCCACGGTACGCGAGGAAACCAAAAAAGCCCGCGCGTCATCGAGCGAGATATCGAAGGCTTTTGCGACGGAATCGGCCGCTTCGTCGAAGACCTTTTTGTCATCGCGCAGCGAGGTGTCGAGGTACTCGACGTCTTTGAAGTCGACCAGCAGCTTGGGTACGTTCGAGATCTGAATCAGCATCTCGGAGTCGCGCGGCATGGTGGCCGCCATCTCGGGCGCGCCGCCGCTCGAGAAGAACAGCAGGTACGCGCCGATCGCGCTGCTGACCAGGAACACGAAAAGCACGCCCACGAGCCCAACGATGAGCAGCGTGCGGCTGCCCTTCTTCTGTTCGGGAATCGTCTTGCGCCCGCCGCCTACCGGCATGGCTTGAGCGGGCGGACCGTAGCCGGGCGCGGTGGGGCCCGGGCCATAGCCGGGCGCGGTCGGCCCCGGACCGTGACCAGGTGCGGTCGGTCCTGGACCGTAGCCGGGCGCGGTCGGCCCCGGACCGTGACCTTGAGGAGGCCCATAGCCAGCTTGCTGCGGCGGTGGACCGTAACCACCCGGTTGGGGCGGCGCGCCGTAGCCTCCCTGCTGCGGAGCCGCGCCGTAGCCACCAGCCTGCGCTGGTCCACCGTACCCGCCCTGCGTTGGCGGTGCACCGTAGCCGCCCGCTTGCGGTGGCCCGTATCCGGCGGGCGCCGCGGCGCGTTGAGCGAGCGCGTTCGCGAACGCTGGAATCTGATTGAGCTGCCACCACTGGTTCTGACCAACCGGGCACACGCCGCCCTGCGTCAGCTCGCCAGACTGAATCATCTGGACGATGCGGGCTTCCTCGTAAGGTCCCTCGGGCGCGCCACCACGGTTCAGGTAGAACATAAGTCGGTCAGAATAGACCGGCCGCGCTAGCGGTTCAATCGATGCGGCAAGGCCGTAATTCCTGCTAGCCTGGCAACTTGGCCGCGAAAACGCAGACCGTCTGTCGCGTCATGCGCGTCACGCGCGTCATCCGCGTCATCGCTCGCGTCGTGCTTGCCTGCGCGCCGCTGGCGGCAAGCTCGGGTTGCAGCGAACCGCTGCGCATCGGCGACGACGTGCTGTGGAGCGCCGATCTCGAGACGGGCGATCTGTCGCAGTGGACCGACGCGGGCGAAGGGCAAACCGTGTTCAACCCGGGCGACGCCAAAGCCTCGGTGCTGGACCTGAGCCGCGAGTCACCCGATCCGAGCATGAGCGTCGAGGTGACGAGCGAGGCGGCCCACGGCGGCACCCACGCTCTCAAGCTGAGCAACCCGGGCACGGAAGACAAGCGCGAGACCGGCATGGAGCTGCTGCGCGTGGTCGGCCCGGCCGCCGACGTCTTTTACAGCGCCTGGTTCATGCTGCCCGAGGACGTCGAGCTCCGGCCCTCGATCACGATCGCCCGTCTGCGTTCGCGCAATGACGCAGGCGAAGTGCTCAACGGCGAAGAGCTGCAGCTGCGCAGCCTGCCCACGGGCGGCTACGTGCTGCAGATCTTCAACAACAGCTCGGCCTTCTTGCGCGAGCCCCTGCCGGAGCAGCCGCCACACCTCTACGCCGGGCACTGGTCGCAGATTGAAACGCGCTACGAGCCTCAGGTGGGTGGGCGGCTGCGCGTGTGGCTCGACGGCAAGCTCGTGTACGATTTGACGGGGCGCCCCGGCGCCGCCGGCAAGGACTTGGTCCTCAGCATCTGCAACACCGGCGAGATTTTCGATCCAGCGCCGCTCGACTTGTTCGTGGACGACATCGCGGTCACGCTGAGTCGCGTTGGGCCGAACGGTACCTTGAGCGCGCCGGACGAGCGCTAGCGCGCAATGGGTCAGGGCTCGGGCATGTTGGACGGCTCGCTCGGCACGCCCGACTTCTCGCGCAGCGGCATCAGCGAGGCCACGCCGTCGCCCAGCTCCGCGTGATTGTCGAGCCCCGAGCGATCGTAGCAACGCGCGCCCGCCGCTTCGTTGAAGGACAGGTAGAGCACCGGCGCGTCGGCTTCGTCGACTCGCACGCCGCGGGCGGCGTCGGCGATCTGCTCGGGGGTGAACGAGCGGGGGTAGACGCGCACTTCGTCGAGCAAGCCGTGAAAGGGTTGGCTGTGACCGTCTGCGGTGCCCAGGTACGCTTCGATCGGCGTGCGGTTTTGACCGGGCTGGGCCGCCTTCGACACCGAGACGCCGTCGATGAACAGCTCGGTGCGATCAGGCTCGATCACGACCGCCGCGTGATGCCAGGCGTCCAAGCTGACGGCCAACTCGGCGCTCGCCAGGTCGCGCTCGCTGTACACGTTCCGGACGAGCGGCACGCCATCGCGCACCGCCAGCGCGACGCCCGACCAGCCGCTGCGACGCAGCGCGAACATGACCTGCAGCTCATCGGCGGCGCCGACAGGAGCCTTGGGCATGAACCACAACATCAGCGTCTGATCGCTCTCGAGCAGCGGCATGCGCGCCGTGCCGACGCTCGCGAAATCGTCGACGCCGTCGAAGCTGAGCGCGCCGTCGAAGCTCGCATCCTGCGGCCCCGGCTCGCTCAGCTGCTCGGGCGGAGGCTCCGGCGTAGCGTTGCCGCAAGCAGCGACGCCGAGCGCGAGCGCGCTCACGAGCGGGGCGCCGCCAAGCAGACGTTCGAACCAAGAGCACATCGAAGCCCTAGAATTAGCTCATTTTCAGAGCTACGGGGTAGGGCGCCCGTTTTCAGCGAAGCAAGCGCGCGGCGATGCTCTCGCCGGCGGCTTGGGCGCCCGCAACGTTGCCTGAGTCACTGGCGTTACCGAAAGTGGTGCCGGTGACTCTACCGCTGAACGTGACTGGCCCGCTCGCGGGCACCGCATAGACGTCGATCACCACGCCAGAGCTACCGGCGGCGGATGTTACGCCTGCCGCCGCCGCCCCCACGAGCCCTAACCCACCAACGAGCTGGCCGGCGCCGCGCATGGCCGGGTCACCCTGGTCGGTGCTTTGGATCTGCAGCTCCACCCGCGGTACTGGCGGCGGCTCGCCCGGACGAGCCGCGACGACGCTGACTTCACGCCCCGCCTCGCGCAGCTTTGCCTCGAGCCCATCTACAACCGCTGCGACGTTGCCTCCGTCGTCGGCGGCCGAGACCCGTGGACCCAGCGCTACGTAGATGGTGACGTCGTGCGGCAGCTCGTGCCGCGGCTGGCGATTGATCATCCGCCAGCCGACGAGCGAATTGCAAGCCAACGCAAAGGCCGAGCCCCCCACAATCGCGCACCGCCAGCCACCCAATGC